>JAJZYS010000157.1 GCA_021797925.1 Bacillota bacterium | reverse complement strand
GACCCGTACCGCTCGGCCGTGGGCGCCGTGGCCGCGGCCGCCCGCCGCATCCGCGTCACGGGCGCGGTGCCCCTGGCGGCGACCGACGGCCTCAACCTGGGCAATCCCGCCCGCGCCGCCGTGCAGGAGCAGCTCGCCGCCACCGTGGAGGGCATCCGCGACGCTTGCCTCGCCCTTGACATCCCGGTGGTGTCGGGCAATGTCAGCCTCTACAACGAGCATCCCGGCGGCGCGGTGGATCCGGTGGCCGTCATCGGCATGGTGGGAAGACTCGAGGACGTCGATCGGCGGGCCGGAGCGGGATTCCGGCGGGCGGGGGACGCCGTCGTCCTCTTGGGGCGGCGGGCGCCCCAGCTCTTCGCGAGCCGCTACGAGGCCGTGTTCCACCGGCGCCGGGGCCCGGCGCCGGCCGTGGACCTCGACCACGAGCGGCGGCTGGGCGCCCTGGTGCACCGGCTGGCGGCGCAGGGGCGCCTGGGCTCGGCGCACGCCGTGGGCGAGGGAGGTCTCCTGACGGCGCTGGTCGAGTGCCTGCCGGCGCACCTGGGCGCAAGGATCCGCCTGCCGGCCGGCCGGCTTGACACGACGCTCTTCGGCGAGGAGGAGGGGCAGGTGCTCGTGAGTCTTGACCCGAGGCGAGTCCCCGAACTCAGGGCCCGGTGCCAGGCGAGTTCGGTCCCCTGGGTGGAGCTGGGCGAGGTCGTGGCCGGGTCCGAACTCGAGCTCGCCACGGCGGCGGATCGGCTCGTCCTCGATCTCGATCGCCTTCACCGGGTGCGCGCCACATCGCTCGCGGGGGTGCTGGCGTGAGCGGCGGCCGGCCGCGCGAGGCGTGCGGAGTCGTGGCCGTCTCCGGACACCCCGAGGCGCCCCAGCTCGTGGCCGAGGGGCTCGTGGCGCTGCAGCACCGGGGCCAGGAGAGCGCCGGCGTCGCCTACCGCGCCCGGGGCGGCCCGATCCGGCTGGAGCGCGGCATGGGGCTCGTGCTGGAGGTGTTCCCGGGCCTCGTGGTCCCGGGGGAGGGCTCCTTTGCCGTGGGCCACGTCCGCTATTCCACCGCCGGGACCTCCGACCTGGCCAACGCCCAGCCGCTCTTGGCCCGAACGCACCTCGGCCCCGTGGCGCTCGCCCACAACGGCAACCTGGTGGAGAGCGCCCCCGTCGCGGCGGCGCCGCCCGGGCCCGACGCCAGCGACACCGCCCTTGTCCTGGCCGCCGTGGCCGAGAGCCGGGCCCCGAGCCTTGAAAAGGCCCTGGAATCGGTGCTGGCCCAGGCACGGGGCGGGTTCGCCATGGCGGCGCTGGGTCCCGACCGCCTGTGGGCGGTGCGCGACCCCAGGGGGATCCGCCCGCTGGTCCTGGGCCGGCTCGAGGGGGGTTGGGCGCTGGCGTCGGAGACGTGCGCCCTGGACGCCATGGGCGCCCGGACGATCCGCGAGATCGACCCGGGTGAGTTCATGACCATCGAGGACGGCGCCGCTCCCCGCTCCCGCCGGCTCTTCCCCCGGGAGGCGGCGGCGCCGTGCATCTTCGAGGCGGTGTACTTCGCCCGCCCGGACAGCCTTGTCGCCGGCAGCACGGTGCACGCGCTGCGGCGGCGCATGGGCGGAGAGCTGGCGGCGGAGCATCCCGTGGACGCCGACGTGGTGCTGGCCGTGCCCGACTCCAGCGTCTCGGCCGCCGAGGGCTACGCCGCGGCCCTGAACCTTCCCCTGGAGCAGGGCCTCATCCGCAACCGCTACCTGGGCCGGGCCTTCCTGGAACCCGACCCGCTCCGGCGCGACGCCCGGGTGCGCCGCAAGCTGGCCGTCATCCCCTCGGCGGTCGCCGGCCGGCGCGTGGTCCTGGTCGACGACTCGATCGTCCGCGGCACCACCGCCCGCCACCTCATCGGCCGCATGTGGGAGGCCGGCGCCCGGGAGGTGCACCTGCGCATCGCCGCGCCCCCGTACCGCCATCCCTGCCACTACGGCGTGGACACCTCCCGGGCGCAGCGCCTGTTCGCCGGGGAGCGTCCCGATCCGTCGGCCCTGGCCCGGGAGCTTCTGGCCACGAGCCTCGGCTACCTCTCCCTCGAGGGCCTCGTGCGCGCCATGGGCGGGGGCTCGCACTGCACGGCCTGCTTCTCCGGGCAGTATCCCGTGCCCGTGGGCGTCATGGCCGGGGCGACCCTCGCATGAGCCGCCGCAGCTACCGGGCGGCGGGGGTGGACATGGAGCTGGGCGAGCGCCTCACCCGGGTGTACGCCGAGCTGGCGTGGCCGACCCTGGGGCCCAACGTCCTCGGCGGCGTCGGCGGCTTCGCCGGGCTCATGGCGCTGCCCGACGTGGACGACGGGGTCCTGGTCACCAGCTGCGACGGCGTGGGAACCAAGCTGGAGCTGGCGCGTTCCCTGGGCCGCCTCGACGGGGTGGGCATCGACCTCGTGGCCATGGCGGTCAACGACGTCCTGACCGTGGGCGCCATGCCGCTCTTCCTCCTGGACTGCCTCAGCGCCGCCCGCCTCGACGCGGCGCAGGCCACCGCCATCGTGGCCTCCATCGCGAAAGGGTGCGCCGTCGCCGGCTGCGCGCTCCTGGGCGGAGAGACCGCCGAGCTGCCCGGCGTGCTGCGCCCCGGACGCGTGGATCTCTCGGCGTTCGCGGTGGGCGTCGTCTCCCGCTCGCGCATCGTCGACGGCCGGAGCGTCGTCCCCGGCGACGTGGTGCTGGGCCTCGCCTCGTCGGGACCCCACGCCAACGGGTACAGCCTCATCCGGCACGTCCTGCGCGAGCGGTCCCTCTCCCTCGACGTCGCGGTGCGAGGCGAGAGCCGCACGCTGGGCGAGCTCCTCCTGGCGCCGACGCGGATCTACGTGCCCGCGATCCGGAGCCTCGCCACGGCCCTGGGAGCGGACTTCCCCCGTGCGGTGCACGGGCTCGCCCACATCACCGGCGGCGGCCTGGCCACCAACCTGCGCCGCATCCTCCCGCCCGGCGTCAACGCCCGGCTCCAGCGCTCCTGGCCGGTGCCGCCGGTCTTCGAAGTGATCCGGGCGGCGGGCCGCGTCGACCCCGAGGAGATGGACCGCGTCTTCAACCTGGGCGTGGGATTCGTCCTGATCGTCGCCCCCGACGCCGCCACCGACATCCAGACCCGCCTCGCCGAGGCCGGGGAGCGGGTCACACCCATCGGCACCGTGCAGGCGGGCACCGGGCGGGTGGATCTCGGTTGAGGCCCCGGGCCGTCGCCGTGCTGGCCTCGGGCCACGGCAGCAACCTCGAGGCGCTCGTCCACGCCCAGGCGCGCGCGCCCTACCGCGTCCGCCTCGTGATCGCCGACCGGGAGTGCCGGGCCCTCGCGTGGGCGCGGGCCCGCGGGCTCGACGCCCGGCTGGTCCCGCCGGGCCCTCACGCCGACGCGACGCAGCTTTGCGCGATGCGCGACGCCGGCGTCGGAGCGGTGGCCCTGGCCGGCTACCTCCGGCGGCTCTCCCCCGCCTTCCTCGCCGGGTTCGCCGGTCCCGTCCTCAACATCCACCCGTCGCTGCTCCCGAGCTTCCCCGGACTTCACGCCCACCGCCAGGCCATCGCCCACGGGGTCAAGGTCACCGGGGTGACCATCCACTTCGTGGACGAGGGCCTGGACAGCGGCCCCATCCTCCTGCAGGAGGCGGTGGCGGTGCGCGAGGGCGAGACCCCGGACGAGCTCCTCGAGCGCCTGCACGCCGTGGAGCACCGCCTCTACCCCCAGGCGCTGACCATCGTGGTCGAGGGCCGCTACGCCACCTCTGGCCGCCAGGTGTCCATCCTACCGCCGCGCGAGGAGTGAACCCCATGCCCACCGCACTCATCAGCTGCCATGACAAGACCGGCCTCGTGCCCCTGGGGACGGGGCTGGTCCGCCTGGGCTACCGGCTCGTGTCCACCGGCGGCACCGCGCGGCTCCTGTCGGGCGCCGCCCTGCCCGTGACCCCCGTCGAGGCGCTCACCGGCGTTCCCGAGATGCTCGACGGTCGGGTCAAGACCCTGCACCCGGCGGTGCACGCCGGGGTGCTGGCCCGCCGCAACCGCCCCGACGACATGCGAACCCTGGAGCGCCTCGGCGTCGACCCCGTCGACCTCGTGGTGGTGAACCTGTATCCCTTTGCCCAGGCGCTCGCCCGGGGCGAGCCCCACGAGCGGATCCTCGAGGAGATCGACGTGGGCGGAGTCGCGCTGGTGCGCGCCGCCGCCAAGAACTACGAGAGCGTGCTGGTGGTGGTGGACCCGGCCCGCTATCCGGCGCTGCTGCACGAGCTCGAGGCGGGCGCCGTCTCCGTGCGGCTGCGCCGGGAGCTCGCGGCCGAGGCGTTTGCCCTCACGGCCGCCTACGACGCGGCCATCCACGGCTACCTCGCCGCCGGCGCCACGGACCCGCTGCCTCCGAACCGGCTCCTGGCCCTCGGGCCGGGATCCCCGCTGCGCTACGGGGAGAATCCCCACCAGCGCGCCGTCGCCTACCGGATCCCGTCGTCGCCCCCCGGCCTCGTGGGTACGGCGCCCGTGCAGGGCAAGCCCCTCTCCTTCAACAACCTCGCCGACGCCCAGGCCGCCATGGCCCTGGCGGCGGACCTTCACCGCCTGGACCGCGGGGTGGCGGCGGTCGCGGTGAAGCACATGACCCCGTGCGGGGCGGCGGTGGCGCCCGACGCCAGGACCGCCTACCGCAGCGCCCACGACGCCGATCCCGTGTCCATCTTCGGCGGCGTGGTGGCCCTGACCGCCCCGGTGGACGGTGCCACCGCCCGCGAGCTGGTCGAGACCTTCCTCGAGGTCGTCGTCGCCCCCGGCTTCACCGCCGAGGCCCTCGAGGTCCTGGCGCGCAAGCCCGCGCTGCGGGCGCTGGACCTGCCCCTGCCCTGGGGACCTCCTCCCGTCGCGTACACCGCGGTCCTGGGCGGCCTCCTGGCCCAGGAGGCGGACACCACCCTGGAGCCGCCGTCCACCTGGACCCAGGCCGGGCGCCACGCCGCCAGCCCCGAGGCGCTCCACGAGGCGGCCTTCGCGTGGGCGCTCGCGAAGCACGCCCGCTCCAACGCCGTGGTCGTGACCCGGGAAGGGGTGAGTCTCGGCATCGGCGCTGGCCGCGTGAACCGCATCGACGCCGCCCGCCAGGCCCTGGCGCAGGCCGGGGAGGCCGCCCGGGGCGCCGTCCTGGCCTCGGACGGCTTCTTCCCCTTCGGCGACGTGATGGAGGCCGCCGCCCGGGCCGGCGTCGCCCTCGCCGTGGAACCCGGCGGGTCGCGGCGCGACGCCGAGTCCATCGCGGCGGCGGACGCGGGCGGGGTGGCCCTGTACTTCACGGGCGTGCGCCACTTCCGCCACGGCGCCTGAGATGCGCATCCTGGTGGTGGGCGGCGGCGGCCGCGAGAGCGCCTTGATCTGGCACCTCCATCAGTGGGGCCACGTCCTCCTCGCCGCGCCCGGAAACGGCGGCACCGAGCCCCTGGCCCGCAGGGCGGCGGTGGATCCCCTGGATCCCGGGGCGCTCGTGGCCCTCGCCCGCGCGGAGCGCATCGACCTCGTCGTGGTCGGCCCCGAGGCGCCCCTGGCCCGCGGCGTGGCCGACGCCCTCGCCGCGGCCCACCTCCCCGTCCTGGGCCCCACGCGCGCGGCGGCCCGCATCGAGACGGAGAAGTCCTTCGCCAAGGCGCTCATGGCCGAGGCCTCGGTCCCCACCGCCTCGGCCCGGCTCATCGGCTCCCCCGCGGAGCTGATCCCCCTCCTGGAGGGCCCGCCCGGCCCCCGCGCCCTGGTGCTCAAGGCCGACGGCCTGGCGGGGGGCAAGGGCGTGGTCGTGGTGGAGGACGCCGTCGAGGCTCCCCGCGTCGCCGCCGAGCTCCTGGCCCGGCACGGCCCCCCCCTGTTGGTGGAGGAGCGCCTGGAGGGGCCGGAGCTCTCCGTCATCGCCCTCACCGACGGCGAGCGCCTCGTCCCCCTCCCCCCGGCCCGCGACCACAAGCGCCTCGAGGAGGGCAACCGGGGCCCCAACACCGGGGGGATGGGCGCCATCGCTCCGGCCGGCGCCCCCGCCCCCGCCGGCGAGCTGGCCGCTGATCTCATCTCCCCCGTACT
>JAJZYS010000156.1 GCA_021797925.1 Bacillota bacterium | reverse complement strand
CTGCTCCTGCACGGCGGCGCGGGCGGGATTGCCCAGGTTGAGGCCGTCGGTCGCCGCCAGGGGCACCGCGCCCGTGACGCGGATGCGGCGGGCGGCCGCGGCCACGGCGCCCACGGCCGAGCGGTAGGGGTCGAGGTCCCCGTGGCGGGAGCTCACCAGCGTGAGGGCCAGCGCGCTGCGGCCGTCGGGGGCGAGGAGGAGGGCCGCGTCCCCCCCGGGGCCGGCCACGGTGCGGCTCTGGACCCGGGAGTCGAACTGGCGGTGGATGGCAAGCCGCGATCCCAGATCGGGCGTGGCGAGCAGGGCCTCGATCCGGGCGGGGACCTCACGCAGCTGCAGCGGATCCACGTCCTCGCCGGGCGAGGGCGCGATCGCCGCGCCGCGCCCGGGCGGAGCGGCCTCCGGCGCGCCCCGGGCGAGCACCCGCGCCGGGATGTGGGCGAGGACCTGGCCCCGGGCCGTGACCACGATGTGGCCGTCGTCGGTGGGGCGGCCCACCACGCCGGCGGCCAGACCGTGGCGGGAGAGCACGTCCTGGACGGCGGCAAGCTCCGAGCTTCGCACCAGGGCCAGCATCCGCTCCTGGCTCTCCGAGAGCAGGATCGCCGCGGGTTCGAGCCCCGGTTCTCGCAGGGGGACGCCGCCCAGGTCCACCACCGCCCCGGCCGAGCCGGAAAAGGCCATCTCCACCAGCGCGGAGGCGAGGCCCGCGGCTCCGAGATCCTGCAGGGCCACGATGCGGCCCGACGCCACGAGTTCCACGGTGGCGTCGATGAGGCGCCGGCCCGTGAACGGATCGCCGACCTGCACCTGAGGCCGGCGGGTGCCCCGGTCCTCCCCCAGATCCACCGAGGCGAAGGCGGCGCCGCCCAGGCCGTCCCGCCCGGTGCGCGCGCCGTAGAGGAGGAACACCCGCTCCTCCCGGGACGACGGCCCCGCGGCGCTGCCCAGGCGCACCCCCGGCGGCAGGAGCCCCACCGCCATCACGTTGACGAGCGGATTGCCGGCGCACGCGGGATCAAAGCGGGTCTCCCCGCCCACGGTGGGCACCCCCACCGCGTTGCCGTAGCCCGCGATGCCCCGCACCACCTCGCGCACGGTGCGCCGGTCCCCGGCCGAACGGGGCGGGCCGAAGCGCAGCGCGTTCAGCAGGGCCACCGGCGTGGCGCCCATGGCCAGGATGTCGCGGATGATCCCGCCCACGCCCGTGGCCGCCCCCTGGTAGGGTTCCACCGCCGAGGGGTGGTTGTGCGACTCCACCTTGAGCGCGACCGCCCAGCCGTCGCCGATCTCCACGACGCCGGCGTTCTCGCCGGCGCCGGTGCGCACCGCCTGGCCCTCGGAGGGCAGGCGGCGGAGCAGGGCGCGGCTGCTGCGGTACGAGCAGTGCTCGGACCACAGCGCGGCGCACAGGTCCTCCTCCAGCGCCGTGGGTTCGCGCCCGATCAGGGCGACGAGCCGCTCCCGGTCGCCCGCCGCCAGCGGCGACTCCCTGGCGGGCGCGCGGGCGCTCATCGCTCCGAGCCGACCCAGACGTCGGCGAGGGCGGTGAAGAGCCTGGCGCCGTCGGTGGGCCCAAGGCGCGGGTCCACGGCGCGCTCGGGGTGGGGCATGACCCCCAGCACGTTGCCCCGGTCGTTCGCGACGCCCGCGATCGCCCCGGCCGACCCGTTGGGGTTGAAGCGATCGTCGAGGACGCCGCCGGGGTCCGAGTAGCGCAGGACCACCTGGCCCTGGTCCTCGATCCGGGCCAGGGTCCGGGGCTCGGCGACGAAGCGCCCCTGCTCGTGGGCGATGGGCCAGACGATCACCTCGCCGGGGCGGTAGCCGCGGGTGAACGGCAGGTCGGCGCGTTCCACCCTGAGGTTGACGTCTTGACAGACGAAGCGCCGCCGGCGGTTGACCGTCAGCGCGCCCGGCAGCATGCCCGCCTCGCACAGGATCTGAAAGCCGTTGCAGATGCCCAGCACCGGCCCGCCGCGGCGGGCGAACTCCCGCACCGCCGCCATGACCGGGGCGCGCGCGGCGATGGCGCCCGGGCGCAGGTAGTCGCCGTGGCTGAAGCCGCCGGGCAGCACCACCGCGTCGGCGCCCTCCAGGGACACGGCGTCCCCCCGCAGCACGCGGGCCTCGCCCAGGCGCAGCACGTCGATGGCGTGCTCCACGTCGACGGCGCAGTGGCTCCCGGGGAAGCGGATCACCGCCCACCTCACGCCCGCTCCCCCCCGGCGACGCTGATCTCGTAATCCTCGAGCACCGGATTGGCCAGAAGCTCCCGGGCCATCCGGTCGGCGCTCGCCAGGGCCGCCCGCGCGTCGGCGGCCTCGATCCGCAGGCGGATCCGGCGGTCGATGCCCAGGGTCCGGACCCCCTCGAAGCCCAGGCCCGAAAGGCCGTCCTCCAGCGCCTCGGCGGCGGGGTCCAGGGTGCCCTCGCGCAGCCGGACCAGCACGTTCACGTCAAAGTGTGGCATGATCGCGCTCCAGCCGGTCGAGCACCTCGCGGTACGCGGGCACGAGCTCCCCCAGGTCCCGCCGGAAGCGGTCCTTGTCGAGGCGCTCGCCGGTCGCCCGATCCCACAGCCGGGCGGTGTCCGGGGAGATCTCATCCCCCACGAGGAGCTCGCCCCCGCGGCTGAGGCCGTACTCCAGCTTGAAGTCCACGAGCTCCAGCCCCGCGCGGCCGAGGCGCGCCGCGAGGATCCGGTTGACCGCGAGGGCGGAGGCGCGCACGCGCCCGACCTGGTCGAGGTCCATCTTCCCCAGGGCCACGAGGTGCTCCCCGAGCACCATGGGGTCGCCCAGGGCGTCGTCCTTGTAGTAAAACTCCACGACCGGCTCGGGCAGGGCCATCCCCTCCGGCTGCCCCAGCCGCGAGGCGAGGGATCCGGCGAGCCGGTTGCGCACCACCACCTCCACGGGCAGCATCCTGAGCGCCTGGACCCGGTGGGTGACCGGATCCACCCGCCCGAGGAAGTGGGTGGGGATGCCCTCGGCTTCGAGCCACCCGAAGGCCACGGCCGAGATCGCGGCGTTGAGTTCGCCCTTCCCGGCGAGCCGGGCGTGCTTGGCCCCGTTGCCGGCGGTGGCGTCGTCGCGGTAGACCATGAGGAGCTGGTCGGGATCGTCCGTGGGATAGAGGCTCTTGGCCTTGCCGGCGTACAGGGGCGCGGCTTCCATGGTTCTGCCTCCTCGGGGGATCAGTGAAGGGGACCCGCGTCGACCGGGCGCGCCGATGCGGCCGCGACCGCGGTGGGCAGAGGTCCGGTGGGAACGGGAGGGCGTCCCGAGCTGGTCCGGACGGGCGTCACCTCCCGCGGGTCTGGATGACTTCCCAGGGGCACCGGGGGCAGGTCCAAGGCGATCGGTCGATTTAGCGAACGATTCTCGGGTTGTGTCAGGGTAAAGTTCGCCACACGTGGAGCATACCAAAGGTCAACAACCCTTTCAATAGCGCCGTGAAAAAGGCGTTGGCCAGCCTGGCGTGAAGCGCCGCTGACCAACGAATGTTCGGAAACAGCAGCGGACGGGAGCCGTCAGGGAACCCGAACGGGGCCGGAGAAGACCTGGGTCACCCCGCCGTCGGAGTCGGTGGCCCGAAGTTCCACGCGGTAGGTCCCGGGGGCCATGGGCGCCTCCATGCGCATGAGCGCCGCGTGGTAGCTTCCGTTGGCCCGCCAGCGCGCCCTCTCGCCGGTGATGAGGGCCATCCAGACGGTGACGGGGGCGAAGCGGCCCCCGCGGCGGGCGAGGACCCGGAAGGACGCGGTGGACACCATGGTGGAGCCGCGGGGGATGAGATCGCCGGCGAAGGCGATGAGGTGGATGCGCGGGGCCCACAAGGCCCGGATGGTGACCTCGGGGCCGCGGGGGCGGGCGCGGGCGCCGTACGCGGACGCCGCAAGGCCCAGGGCAAGGGCGACGACGCCGGCAAACAGCGCCGATCGCGTGAGCGCGTGCTTCATGAAGGCGCACCTTCTTCACGTGGATTCGCCGGCGCCCGTTCACAGGGCCCGGGTCCGACCTGACCGGGCCGGGGACGTCGGCCGCGGAAAGGATTCGCTGGCCGGGGGGAGAATACCCCCTGAGGCGTACGGTGTGCCAATGAGCTCGCGGCCCTGGTGGCCGCTCCGCACCGATTGACGCCACAAGGGCGGAGGTTCCGCCCTTTTTTTTGCCGGTCACCGGGTGACCTGGGTCGACGTGGGGCCCGTGCCCCCGGGGCCGATGGGGATGGTCAGGGCCGGGGTCGGCCCCGTGGTGACGTAGGTGCTCGGGACGCGGCCCGCGTACCACTCCTGGGCGATGGGGATGCGCACGCGCAGGTGGATGAAGTCCGATACCAGCGGTACGATGATCTGGAGCGTGGTCACGGGGTGTGCACGCCGGCGGGGGCGTCCGCTGCGGTTGCGAGCGCGCCGCGAGTCGGCTACAGTGGCCACGGCGTCTGCCCGCGATCGCGCGGGCGCCCCGTCCGCGCGGGTGCGGGGCGAAATCCACGGCGAAAAGGGGCGAGGACCTGGCCTTCAGGGCGGCGGCGGGTGGCGCGGACCGCCGGGCGCCTTCGCCAGGGCGACGTCATGCGGGTCGTGTATCTCGACATCGACAGTCTCCGGGCCGATCACGTGGGTGCCTTCGGCTACGGCCGGCCCACCACGCCCCGAATCGACGGGCTCGCCCGCGAGGGGACGCGCTTCACCCAGTGCTTCGCGTCGGACAGCCCGTGCATGCCCTCGCGGGCGGCGCTCATGACGGGCAGGTTCGGGATCGACAACGGCATCGTGACCCACGGGGGGCGGGCCCTGACGATCCGGGGGCAGGAGGCCACCCTGCCCCTGATCCTGCGCGAGCACGGGATTGCCGCGGTGGCGGTCTCCACCTTCGGCCGCCACCCCGCCCCGTGGTTCGGGGTGGGCTGGCAGACGGTGATCGACCCCGTCGACCGGCCGGAGCTGAGCTTCCAGCAGGTGTCCGGGGAGGCGGTGGGCGACGCGGCGTGCCGGTGGCTCGAGGAGCACCGCGACCTCGACACCTTCTACCTGCACGTGCACTTCTGGGACCCGCACGGGTTCTACGAGGCTCCGCTGCCGTTCGTCGAGGCCGTCCGCCAGGGAGACTATCCCGCCCACCCCACCCCCGAGGAGGTGGAGCGCCACCAGGCCGACCGGTTCTGGCGGTCGGCGCCCGGCATGGGCATCGCGACGTACGCCGACTGGCAGCGGCTCGTGGACGAGTACGACGGCGAGGTCCGCTACGTGGATCACCAGGTCGGGCGGATCGTGGACCTCTTGGAGACGATCGCGACGGACGGGCAGCTGATGGTGATCGTCTCGGCGGATCACGGCGAGGAGCTGGGGGAGCACCGGCTGTACATGGAGCACTGGAGCACCCACGACGGGACCCAGCGCGTCCCGCTGGTGGTGCGCGACTGGCGGCAGGGCGGGGCGGCGGGGGTCTTCGACGGCCTGGTGGCCCAGCTGGACGTCTCCGCCACGGTGCTCGACGCGCTGGGGGTCGCGCCGCCGCCCACCTGGGAAGGCCGGCCGCTCCTGGCGCAGGCGCAGGGGAGAATCCCGGCGCGGGAGCACCTCGTGGTGGGGCACGGCCTGTACACCTCCCAGCGCGCGGTGCTGACCCGCGCGTGGAAGTGGATCCGCACCTACCACCCGGGGATGTGGGACATCCCCCGGGAGCAGCTTTACCGCCGGGACGACCCGTGGGAAGAGGTGAACCTCGCCGACGAGGAGCCGGACACGGCGGCCCGGATGGACCGGATCCTGCGCCAGTGGGAGGAGTCGCACCGGGAGGGGCTCGACCCCATGGCGGTCAACACGGCGGAGGGACCCTTCGGCCTCGTGTACGCCGGCCCGTGGACAGAGCGCTTCCGGGTGGACGGCATCCCCACGCCGTTTGTCCTTGCGCGCCGAAAGCCGATGCCCCGTTCGGGGCGGGGGCGCTTCTGAGGTGCGTGAGCCCGGGGTGCTGGTGGTGGGCCGCGAGGACGCCGAACTCCTGACCCTCCTGCCTCCCGGAGGGGGGGCCGTCCGCCGGGTCGCGTCGGTGGCGCAGGCGCTTGAGCGATCGCGTCCCGGGGAGGGCCTCATCGTCCTCGCCGAGCGCTATCCGAGCCCGACCCTCGAGCTCGACGAGGGCGAGCTTGCGGCCATG
>JAJZYS010000155.1 GCA_021797925.1 Bacillota bacterium | reverse complement strand
CACGAAGACTGGCAACGCGCATCTACGCCGCATCGCCATTGAGGCTGCGTAGGCCTACCGCTGCAAGCCCTCCCTGAAGGGAGAGTCGTGGGAGCGCGTCAGAAAACCCCTTCTCCCGGACCGCACGTGCGGTACCCGATCACCGCCTCGTCGTAACGCCTGGCGGCGTCGAGATCGGTCTCTTCCGCTGACAGTTCGAAGACCCAGGCATCCGCGAAGTCCGGCTCCTCTCCGGTGGTGTTGGACCGGTTCACCACCGCCGCCTCGATCTCATCGAACACGTCCGGCGGCCACGTCTCGACAACGGGCTTAAGAGCAAATCGTTCCCCGAGCCGCGTGGGGCCGACCCCCCAGACCAAGAACCTGGACCTCATCGCGACGCAGCCCCCTTTCCCTGACGGCGCGATCCCCGCGTCCACCGCTGCCCTTGTGAGCGCCGCGTCTGGTGGCACGCTCCGCGCCAAGCATCGCAGCGGCGTTGGATGTTGCGGAAGCGAGGTCCCTCTGCGGCGCAGGTTCGTGATCGGCCGGGCACAGACCTTCCCGACTTCGAGTCGCCGGAACGCCCGCGCCAACAGACCGGCCACGACCTGACACATCTTCGACACCCTCGGAGACGGTGAGGTGTAGCCGGTCGCCCCGCGGGCAACTGTGTGAGCTCCGCAGATGTCCCGCCATGGACCACCCCACGACGCGCCTTGCATAGCCGTCCAGCAAGGGTGGGACGCGTCGTCACCTTGCTGGGTGGGGACGTAGGTGATGTCGCCGCACCAGAGTCGGTACGGTGCCTCGGCGGTGAAGTTGCGGACGATCCGATTGGGCGCGACCGGAGCGGACGGGGTGACGATCGTCGTGCGCACGCGGCGCCCTCGACGTCGCACACCAGCCAGACCCCTCTTCCGAATGAGTCTGACCGACGCCCTTTAGCTCATAAAGATGTCCGTGAGGGGGAGGGACCGGTTTGGACTGGAAGGTCATGCTCAGCAGCTTTGGACTTATCTTCCTGGCGGAACTCGGAGACAAGACTCAGCTCGCCACCCTCACCTTGGCGGCGCAGTCGCGATCGTCCGTGCCGGTGTTCATCGGCGCGTCCGCGGCCCTCATCATGACGTCGCTCCTCGGGGTGGTGTTCGGCGAAGCGATCACCAAGCTGGTACCGCCCCACAGCATCCGGCTGGGCGCCGGGGTGGCCTTCGTCCTCATCGGCGGCGGGCTGCTGCTGGGCCGGGGTTAGGGGCCATGGGCCAGGGCCGGGAGTGCCCCGGCGTGGTTCCAAAAGGTCAGACCTCGTAGGTCTCCACGTCGGCGTTGCGCTCCGGGTCGAAGTGTCGGCCCACGAACCGCAAGGTGTGCGCGGGAATGTCGAAGGCGACCGCGTCGGGGTGCTGTTCCCACCAGGCGGCCCGAACCGCGCGGTGCACCGCGTCGCCCGCGGTCTCGCCGCGGGCCTGGGCCACCTCCAGCTCCTTGCCCCAGGCCGGCACCAGGATGCGGACGATCCGGGCAGGCCCCGTCGGCGGGCAGTCGTGCGTGCGCGACTTCACCAGCTGCTCCAGCGCGGACAGGGCGTCCTCGACCTCCTCGTCGTCGTTGACCACCTCCGCGTCGCACGCGTATGCCAAGGACATCTCCAGCTCCACGCGCGCCATCCGGCGGTCGAGCTCCTCGCCGCTCAGCGTGGCGTCACGGCGCAAAAGCCGCCGGCGGAGCACGTCCGGAGTCGACGTGCGGATGAAGATGGTGACCACGAGATGGGGGTACTGCGACTTTGCCTTGAAGGAACCCAGGATGTCGATGTCGGTGATGGACGAGCGGCCCGCGGCGATGGGCGCCAGCAGCAGGGTCTTGGAGGTCCCGTACAGGTGTCCGTGGACGTTCTGGTATTCGAGGAAGTCCCCGGTCTCGATGCGGGATTGAAACTGCGCCGGCGTGACGAAGAAGTACGGCTTGCCCGGGGACTCCCCGGCCCGGGGCGGCCGCGTGGTGATGGACGGCACGAACTCGAGGTCGCCGTTGCGCTCGAGCACCCGCTGCATGAGCGTGTTCTTGCCGACCCCGCTGGGCCCCACGAGCAGAAAGATGTGCTGCGAACTGGCCCCTACCGCTTCCACCCCGCCTTGACCCGCTGGCCCGTACCCATCCCACAACCTTGACACCGAACCTTCGGGGCGTCTCTCTGGATCCCCTGCCGGCGGGTAGGATGCCCCCGGCGGGAAGCCTTCGGGACGTGCGGTTTCGACTCCCGTGCGGCTCGTGCCGCCCCGGGCGTCGTCGCGTCGTGGCAACCCGAGCATGATCGGTCCTCCTCCCGGAGCTTGCATCGGCGTAGCCGCGCCGGCCCGCGTGCCTGCGGTTGCGCGGCCTCGCCGCGTCGGGTATACTTGGTGTGCAAGTGCGCCTATAGCTCAGCGGATTAGAGCGCCGGCCTCCGGAGCCGGGTGCGCAGGTTCGAGTCCTGCTAGGCGCACCATTTTTTCGTCCTCCGGCCCGCGACCCACAAAGCAGGCACCCGGCTCGGGCCGGGTGCCTGCGATCACGCCTCGATGAAGGATGCGCGATCCCACCACGTACTGGCGGGATACCGATCCTTGAGTTCCCACCACGTCTTGCGGAAGTCGTCGCGCGAGCCCTGGCGCAGCCACGCCACCCCGGCGTAGTACAGGGCCTCGGGCGCCACGGAAGTCGTCGGGTACCCGTCGGCGGCGGCGCGGAACGCCTCCTGGGCCTGAGCGTACTGTCCGTGGAGCAGTTCCGCCATCCCGCGGACGAACGCGAGTTGCGCCAGAAACTCCTCGGGCCTGAGGTAGCCCACCTGCCGCCTCAGCTCGATCCCGTGGTGGTCGGTCCAGATGCAGGTGGGGGTCCACAGCGTCCGCCAGTGCCGCATCTGGCGCCGGGTCTCCTCGTCGGGCTCCGCGACGTTGAACTGCACGGGCACGAAATCGCGCTCCAGGTTCTCGATCACCTGCGGGTGTGGATACGTCACGGCATCCATCCGGGCGCAGCCGCCTCAGCCAGGCGTCTTGTGGAAGTTCAGAAAGACGATCCGGCCGGTGTCCTGCGCCCTGGCCTTGGCCTCGGCCACGCTGGTCAGCCACCGGATCCCCTCGGAGGTGGTCATCGCGCTCCCCTTTCCCCGCGGGGATCGTGCCCCGCAACCCGATCATAGCAGACGGCCGGTTGCCCTGTCCAAGCGTCGGCGCCCCGGCCAGAGGACGGCGATGCGCTTTGCGACCTGAGGACACCCGGAGCAAACGGCGTATCACGCGGCTGCGGAGCGTGGGAGGCGAACCGGCGGGATGACACCTGTTGCGGCCGATCGATCGCGAGATCCCCCGAGATACAGTTGACAGGCGCGCCCTGGCGCGCGTAAGATGAGGCGGAACAGAAAAACGGTGCCCTCGTTAGGCGAGGCGGCCACATCAACACAGGCCACTGCTCCGGCCCGTCCAGAGACGCTCAGGAGTAGGCCAGAAGTTGCCGGACTAAGGCTTCTTCCGAGGTGGCTGGGTCCTTTTCCGAGGATCCTACGTGATGTGGTGCTGAAGCTCCACCAGGGGGGACGGCGTTCAGTGCGGACGTGGTCCTCTTGCGGAGCAAGAGGATTTTTCACGAGGGCGGGGAGGTGGTCGGTCGTGGGTGCGGATGCGGGCGATCCTGGCGGAGGCATAAGACCCGCGCCTGACCGGTTCCACGCGGGTTCACCGCGCACAATGTGCTCTCCCTGGACGAGCGCCCCCTAGCCGCGGGCCCTCCCAGGGAGTGGCTGGGGGGGACGTGAGCATGCCGTTTCGGGCGTCGACTTCCAACGAAGCGGTCATCCTGGACGACGCGGCCATCCGGGCCCAGGATCAGGCCCGGATCGCCCAACTGCGCGCGCAGGGCGGCTGGCGGCGCGTGCTGCTCGCGCTGGCCCTCATCGGTCCCGGCGTCCTGGTGATGATCGCCGACAACGACGCCGGGGGCGTCATCACCTACGCCCAGACCGGCGCCGCCTACGGCCTGGGGTTCTACCTTCCGTTCCTGGTGCTCCTCGGTCCCGTGGCCTATCTGGTGCAGGAGATGACGGTGCGGCTGGGAGCGGTGACCGGCCGCGGCCACGCGGAACTCATCTGGGGCCGCTACGGCCGGTTCTGGGGCGCCTTTTCCCTCATCGACCTCGTTGTGGCCAACGGCCTCACCCTCATCACCGAGTTCATCGGCATCACCCTGGGGCTTGGCGTGTTCGGCGTCCCGGCGGTGTGGAGCGCGCTGGGAGGCGTGCTCCTGGTCGGGGGCGTCCTGCTGGGCCTGAGGTACTACACGTGGGAGCGCGTGGCGCTGACCATCGCCGCGGGCAACCTGATCTTCGTCCCCCTGGCGCTGATGGCCTCGCCCCACTGGGGCGCCGTGGCCCGCGCTTTCGGCAGCTGGGCGATTCCCGGCGGCTTCACGCCGGTGTTCCTCTACGTGGTGCTGGCCAATCTCGGCACCACCATCGCGCCGTGGATGATCTTCTTCCAGCAGTCGTCCGTGGTCGACAAGGGCCTGGCGGTGCGCGACATCCGGGCCGGTCAGGTGGACACCGCCCTGGGCGTTCTGGTCATGGTCGTCGTGGCGCTGGCCATCGTGATCCTGACGGGGACCTGGGTGCACGGCCTCCCCGGCGCCGCCAGCATGGACGTGCAGCAGATCCTCGTGACGCTGGGCCACCGCATCGGCCCGCTGGGCGAGAAGCTCTTCGCCCTGGGGCTCGTCGAGGCGGGGGTCATCGCGGCCATCGCCATCACGGCGAGCACGTCCTGGGCCACCGGGGAGGCGCTGAACTGGCCCAAGAGCCTCAATCTTCCCCCCAGGGTCGCCTGGCGGTTCTACCTGCCGGGGCTGGTCAGCGCCGTCGTGGCCGCGGGGATCGTGCTCATCCCCAAGGCTCCCCTGGGCTTCCTCAACCTGACCGTCCAGGTCATCGCCACGATCTTCATGCCGGCGGCGATGCTCTTCCTTCTGCTGCTGCTCAACGACCGCGAGCTCATGGGCGAGCACGTCAACCGCCGCTGGCAGAACTGGGCCGCCGCCGTCATCGTCGGGGGGCTTGTGGTCGTCAACGGCCTGTACGGCTGGGCGGTCGTCTTCGCCCACAGCCTGTAGCGAGAGGGGCGAGGTGCCATGAAGTCGGGTCTCAAGGTGCTTCCCTCGGTGCCGCCCCGCCCGCCGCTCACGCCGATCGTTCCCCGGGGCTGGGTGCGGCTCGTCTTCTGGGGCCTGCGGGTGTACATCGTCGCCATGCTGGTGCTGGTCATCATCGGCTTCAGCCGCGGCCTGAGGTAGACCCGGAGGCGGGCGCCCGCGTGACAGGGGACGTCGTGGCCGTGCGCCACGACGTCCCCTGCGCCGCTTGCGCCATCGTCGCCGGCTGCTATAATACCTAATGTGGATCGACTTACTATAGATAGGAGGCGTGATCCGTGACCGAGCCGCGTTCGGCGCTCGTGGACACCGCGTGGGTGGCCGCCCACCGCCAGGATCCCGGAGTGCGACTGGTGGAGGTGGACGTGGACACCCGGGCCTACGACGAGGGGCACATCCCCGGAGCGGTGCCCTGGAACTGGACGACCCAGCTGCAGGACCAGATTCGGCGCGACATCATCTCCCGGGCGGCGCTGGAGCGCCTCATGGGCGAGTCGGGCGTCGGCAACGACGACCTGGTGGTGCTCTACGGCGACAACAACAACTGGTTCGCGGCCTACGCGTACTGGATTCTCCGGCTTTACGGCCACGAGCCCGTGCGGCTCATGGACGGAGGTCGCAAGAAGTGGCTGGCCGAGGGTCGGGAGCTGACCCGGGCCCCCGAGCGGCCCGTCCCGGCCGTCTACCGCGCCCGCGAACCGGACCCGTCGATCCGGGCGGTGCGCGACGACGTCCTCGCGGCCGTGCGCCAGGGATCCGCGGCGCTGGTGGACGTGCGCTCCCCGCAGGAGTTCACGGGCGAGGTGCTCGCCCCTCCCGGGCTCTCGGAGACGGCGCAGCGGGGCGGTCACATCCCCGGGGCGGTCAACGTCCCGTGGGGGAGCGCCGTGCGCGAGGACGGCACGTTCAAGTCCCCCGAGGAGCTGAGGGCCCTTTATGCCGAGGCGGGCGTGACCGGTGAGGGGCCCGTGATCGCGTACTGCCGGATCGGCGAGCGCTCCTCGCACACCTGGTTCGCGCTGCACGAGCTCCTGGGCCCGGCGGACGTGCGCAACTACGACGGCTCGTGGACCGAATGGGGCAGCATGGTGGGCATGCCCATCGAGCGGTAGTGCCCCACGCGGCGGCGAGCCTGCTGCGGCGGGCCCTGGACGGCCGGCCGCAG
>JAJZYS010000154.1 GCA_021797925.1 Bacillota bacterium | reverse complement strand
ACCCTACACGTGGTCGGTCACGGGCGGCGCGCTGCCGGAGGGCCTGACCCTCGACCCCTCGACGGGCGCCATCACCGGGACGCCCACGGCGCCGGGGACGAGCGCCTTCACGGTCACGGTCCGCGACAGCTCGTCCCCCGCCCTGACGGCTTCCGCCCCATTCACCGTCGCCACCTCTCCCGCCGTCGTCGCGTTCACGCCCGCCCCCGTTTCGCCCTCGCCCCCGCTCCTGGCGGGGATCACCACGACCCAGCCCAGCGCCACGGTCAGCGTCACGGTGGGACCCCGGGGCGGGTCGATCGTCACCCCGCGGCGGACGGTGGCACTTGAGATCCCCGCCGGCGCCTTCGCGTCCGCGACCGAGGTGGCGGTGACCCCGAAGAGCCCGACGCGGGTCCCGGCGGCGCCCCGGGGCTTTGCCGCCCTCGCCGCCGTGGTGATCACCACGGCGCACGGCGCCGAGCCGTCGAAACCGGTCCGCCTCATCCTCGAGTTCGATCCGGCGGCGCTGAACGGGTTGAGCCCGAGCCGACTGGGCGTGTACGTGCAGAGCTCCTCCACCGGGGCGTGGCGCTGGGTGGGCGGGGTCGTCAACGCGGCCGACGACACCGTCACGGTGACGCTCTCGCACCTGAGCACCTACGCGCTCTTCATGAACCGCGTGCGCTTTTCGGACCTCGCGAAGACCCCCTGGGCCCGCACCGCCGTGGACGAACTCCTGGGCGCCGGCATCGTGAAGGGCACCGCCAGCGGGAAGTTCGATCCGCTGGGGAGCGTCACGCGCGCTGAGTTCACGAAGATGCTGGTGCTGGCGGACGGCCTCGAGCCGCTGGCCAGCGGATCCCTTCCGTTTACGGACGTGGCGAGAAGCGCCTGGTACGCGCCTTACGTCCGGGCCGCGTACCGGGCAGGACTCGTGGGCGGGGTGGGCGCCGGGCGCTTTGCGCCGGACGCTGTTGTCACCCGGGCCCAGGCGGCGGTCATGCTCTCGAGGCTGCCCGGGATGGGGGCGGTCGCGGGCCAGAGCCTGTCGGCCTTCCGCGACGCCAAGAAGGTGCCCGGATGGGCGGTGACGGGGATGGAGAAGTCCGTGGGCGCGGGGCTTGTGCACGGGCTGCCCGGAGCGAGGCTTGACCCGCAGGGGGGGACCGGCCGGGCGCAGGCGGCGCTCATGATCGCGAGGTACCTGCATCTCGTGGGCAGGGTGTAGCGCACGGTCCGGGGGAGTTGACGGACCCCTGTGCCGAAGGGGGGCGTGCAGGGGCGCAGGGGACCCGTGTCGAATTGCGCCAAGGCGAGCGTCGAGGGCTGCGGGTTCGCGGCGCTCTGCCGGCGTCGTTTCCCGGGGGTGGCGGTTTGACGCCTGCCGGCGGGCGCTCTGCCCGGGCGGCGGACATGCCCGTCGACCCGTGAGGCCTCGGGACTCATGGCTGCAAGGGAGTATGCGCGATGGCGGCTCGTCCCGACCCGCGTCGGGACCGCACGGTCCAAAGGAGGACCCCTGGGGATCCCAGCCTCGACATCGCCCGGTTCCCGGCCGTCCAGCGGCTGCTTCGGAGCCGGGCCTTCCCCCTGGGGCTCGTCGTTGCGGGGCAGGTGGTCATGTGGCTGGTCGTCGCCGCGGGTTTTCTCGGCGCCGCGGTGCCCGGGCGCAACTTCGCCACCGTGTTCACGTGGTATTTCTGGTTCGCCGTGTTCCTGTTGCTGACGGTGACCGTGGGCCGAGGGTGGTGCCTCGTGTGTCCCTTCGGGGGCCAGGCACAGTGGCTCCAGCGGCTGTCGTTCACCGGTCGCGGGCGGCGGTCGCTGACCCTGGGGTGGACGTGGCCGGCGCGGTGGGGGCGATGGGGCCTCATCGTCTCGGCCGGGCTGTTCATCCTGGTCACGTGGGCGGAGGAGTTCTTCCGTGCGGCGGCGCCGGGCGACCCGGTGTTCACCGCGTACTTCGCCCTCTTCATGATCGCCCTGGCGCTGGCCACGTTCCTGCTCTTCGAGCGGCGCACCTTCTGCCGCTACCTCTGCCCGCTGTCGGCGGTCGTCGGCGTCGCGGGCGCCACGGGCGTGGTCGCGGGTTTCCGCGCCCGCAACCCGGACCGGTGTCTCACCTGCGCCACCAAGGCGTGCGTGCGCGACGCGCAGGACGGCCACGGCTGCCCGTGGTACGTGTGGCCCGCCAGCGCTGAGTCCAACCTCCTGTGCGGGCTGTGCGCCGAGTGCTTCAAGCGCTGCCCGTACGACAACGTGGGGCTGTTCGTCCAGCCGCCGCTGACCTCTGTCGTCGAGCCGTCGCACCGCCGCCTGGACGCGGCGTGGGCGGTGGCGCTGCTCCTGGGGCTGGCGGTGTTCCAGCAGGTCAACGCCCTTTCCGCGTACAGGCGTCTCGACGCGTGGCTCAACCGGACGCTGCACTTTCCCGGATACCCGAACCCGCTGGATTACGTGGGGATCATCTGCCTCGTGGCGGCCGTGGCGGGGGGCGGGGTGTGGCTGACGATGCGCGCGCTGCGGCGGGAGGGGCCGCCGGCGGAGGGGGGCAGCTTCGCCCAGTGGTTCACGCCCCTCATGTACGGGCTCTCGCCCCTCATGGCTTCGGACATCCTGGCCCGGCAGCTGCCGAAGCTCTGGGGGCACGTCCTGAGCGTGCTGCCCGCCGCGGCGAACCCCTTCGCCCTGCACCGAGGTCTTTGGGGCGCGAGCGCATCGCCGCTTTGGCACCTGCGGCTCGTCGCCCCGGGGGCGGTGGTGCCTACGCAGCTCGTCGTGGTGGGGGCCGGCCTGGCGGCGAGTCTCTACGCCACCGCGCGCATCGTCCGCGGCGAGCTCGACGGGATGACCGACCGCCCTCGCCTTGTGCACGCGGTGTCGACGGCGGCGATCCTCGGCGTCGGGGCGGCGATCGCGCTCCTGTACCTCGCCATGAGGGGGACGCCGTAGGCAGCGGGCGCCGCCGTCATCCCTGGAGGGAGGAGGTCAGCCGCGGTGAGCCACAGGGCGGGCTTCGATGTCCCGCAGACCCGGCGTCCCCGCGTCCACGTGGACGCCGAGCGGTGCGCGGGGTGCGGGGAGTGCGTTGACCGCTGCCCTACGGCGGCGCTGTGGCTCGACGCGACGGGGGTGGTCGCGGCCGACCCCGCGCTGTGCGTGGGCTGCCGCCAGTGCGAGCGCACCTGTCCGTTCCGTGCGATCCGGGTCGAAGGCCCGCTCCTCGTGGAGCCCCGGATGGCCCCTGCGCCCCTGCGGCCGGTGCGCCTCATGGACGACCGGGAGGCCGAGGAGGGGATCGAGTCCTTCGGCGCGGCCGTCCGCGAGGCGCTGCGCTGCCTTCACTGCCCGGATCCCACGTGCGTCCTGGGTTGCCCCGCCCACAACGACATCCCGGGGTTCATCGCCGCGATCTGCGAGCTCGACCTGGATCACGCGCGGAGCATCCTCGCGTCCTCGTCGGTGATGCCCGAGGTGTGCAGCCGCACCTGCGACGCCTTTGCGCTGTGTGAAGGCGCGTGCAGTCTGGCCCTCGCCGGCGGCGAGGCCGTGTCGATCCGGCTCTTGGAACGCTTTGTGACCGACCACACCGCCGCGCCCCCGCTTCCGGTCAGGTCCACCCGCGCCAAGCGACTCTCGGTCGCCGTCGTGGGTTCGGGGCCCGCCGGGCTCGCCGCGGCGGGGGAGCTCATGTCCCGCGGCGCCCACGTGGTGGTCTTCGAGCGCGAGCCGCGGCCCTTGGGAGCGCTGCGCTGGGCGATCCCCGCGTTCGTCCTCCCCGACGAGGTCGCAGACCTTTCCCTGGAGCGCCTCCTCGAAGCGGGACTCGAGCTCAGGACGGGCATCGCCGTCCGCGGCGGCGACATCCCGGCGCTCCTTTCCATCCACGACGCGGTCATCCTGGCCCACGGCGCGACGGTCCCCGGTGCCGCCACCGTCAGCGGAGCCAACCTCGGTGGCGTGGAGACGGCCGAGCGGTTCCTGGCCCGGGCCAAGGTCGCGCTGGCGACGAACCGGCCGCTCGAGGACGTTCGCGCGGGTGCGAGGGTGCTGGTCGTCGGGGGGGGAGGCACGGCCATGGACGTGGCTCGTTCGGTGCGGCGACTGGGAGGGGAGGCGGTCGTGGCGGACCCGCGGGACGAGAGGACGGCGGCGTCTGGCCGCGAGAAACTGCGGGCCGCGCTGGCCGAGGGGGTGCGCGTGCGCTACGAAACCGACGTCGTGCGCCTGACGGGCGAGCGCGGCGTCGTCGCGCAGGCGTGGCTCGCGCGGCGCCGGCGCCTCGGCGTCCCCCGGCCGGCGCCCGAGGCGGTGGACCATGTGGTCCTCGTGACCGGCGCCTTCGTCGACCCCGAGCCGGCCCGAGGACTGCTCGCGACCCTGCCGGTGCCCCTCGAGTCGCTTCCGGACGCGGCTGACTGGCGCTGGGTGACGAGCGGTCTTATGGCGGGGCACACCGCTGCGGCTCGCGGGCGTGACGCAGAGCGCATCCTCGAGCGCGCGGCGCTCCCGGTGGGAGCGGGCGTGTGGGCGGCGGGGGATGCGCTGGCCGGCCCGGGGACCGTGGTGGCGGCGATGGCGCAGGGCCGGCGGGCGGGGGAAGGCGTCCTCGCGGCGATGCCCGTGCGGACCGACCCCACAGGGCTCAGGGTGCTCACGACGGGGAAGGAGTTTGTCGCCGCCGTCGACGAGGACTGAACGGACCACCCGCGGCCGCGTTCATGGCCGCGAAACTGCTTCGGCCGTGGACGCAGGCCGCCGACGAAGCGGCGGCGCGGACCCGGGGCGCTGCCCTGACGCCGGCGGGGGTCGTTCCCCTCAGCGGTAGAACCACTTCAGGACCACCTCGCCGCCGCTGCCGGTGCCATCCCACTGCAAGACGGCGACGGGCGGCCGACCCCCCTCGAGCGCGCGGAGCATCGCGGCCTGCGCGGCGAGAGAGCCCTGCACCTCGATGGTCGCCTTCACGGTGTGCAGCGGGCCGACAGAGCGCTGGGCCCCGAAGCTCGCCTGGACGACCGTGATCCCCGTGGCCCGGGCGGCGCGGCTCAGCTCTCGCAGGAGTCCCACGGTCTCGCTGCCCTTGTCCGCCGGCAGGTCGCGCAGGGCGGGCGCAAGCCGCCGGACGGCGCGGCGCAGCGCGGGCAGGCGCTCGGCCAGGGAGCGCTCGCGGGCCACCGCCTGCCGCAGCCGCACCAGCGTGGTGGGGCTCGGCAGGGGGGAGTTCGCCCCGAGGTCGGGCAGCGGGCGCAGGAGCACGGCCGCGAGCCCCGCCAGGACGAGGAGGACGAGGAGGACCTGCAGCAGGCGGCTCACGGCGTGCCCGCCCCGCCGGCGACGACGACCTGGACGGGTTTCGCGCCCGTGACCGCGAGGACCCGGGGCGCAAGGAGGATGTGCGCGCGCTCCAGCGCCGTCACGAACGCGGCGGCGGAGAGCATCGTCGGCGCCGACACGGTGATCTCCAGCCGGCTCCTGGTGTACTGCCAGACCGCGATGTGAACGCCCCTGGGGGCGGCGGCGGCGGCCCGCTGCTCCAGGCGACCCGCGGCCGTGACCACGAGCCCGGCGCGCCGGTCGAAGGCCGCCGACGAGAGGAGCGCCTCGAGCCGGACGGCCTCGAGCGCCCGGGGACGATAGAGCGCGAGGCGAGCGCGCAGGTACGCGGCCTCGCTTGGGGCGACGCGGCGCTGGATGACCCTGAGGGCGACGAGGGCTCCCGCCAGCATGACGAGGATCACGAGCAGGGACACGATCCCGGTGCGCACCCAGTCGGGCCGCCGCCGGCGCTTGAGCCGGTCGGGCAGCAGGTCCAGCTGCAGCTCGATCATCTGAGGCCCCGCTTCCCCAGGAGACAGCCCAGTGCGGCCGCTTCGCGCAGCCCGACCGGAGTGCTGGCGAAGGGGAGGGTGAGGGCGTGCACCGGGATCTCGCCCTCGATGCGGGAGCTCAGTTCCGCGCCGAGCTCGTCGATCAGGGATCCGGGGCGCTCGGCGACCACGTGGAGCGCCTCGAACCCGGCGTCGCGGTCCTGGACCAGGAAGAACTGCACGGATCGGACCACCTCCTGGGGGAGGTGCGGGTCGACGGGCATCCGGCGGGTGAGCACCGGCTGGCGGTCCCGGAAGAGGACGAGCCGCGCCTGCTCCGGCTCGAGCCCCACGACGCCGTAGGCGCGTCCCTGAAGGCCCGCGGCCCGCAGGGAACGCTCGAGGCAGATCGCCTCGACTTCCAGCCGGCGCAGTTCGAGGCCCGCCGCCTTGGTCCCCGCGACCAGGGTGTCCACCCAGCCGCGGGGCGTGCCCGCCACCGCGACCCGCTGGCGGTCGGGGTCCCCGCCGGCGCCCACGACGGCGAAGTCG
>JAJZYS010000153.1 GCA_021797925.1 Bacillota bacterium | reverse complement strand
GCGGCTCACTGCCGCGCCTCGTAGGTGCCCGAGCGCCCGCCCGCCTTGAACAGCAGCCGGACGCCGGTGATCTCCATGCCCCGCTCGACGCCCTTGAGCATGTCGTAGACGGTGAGCAGCGCCCCGGTCACAGCCGCGAGCGCTTCGAGCTCCACCCCGGTCCGGGCGGTCGCCTCCACGGTGCTCTCGCAGCGGACACCTCCGTCCCCGGGGACGAGGGTCACCTCTACGCGTTCCAGCGGGACCGGGTGCGCCAGCGGGACGAGCTCGAAGGTCCGCTTGGCCGCCATGATCCCCGCGACCTGCGCCAGCGCCAGCACCGACCCCTTGGGCGTGTCGCCGGCCTCGAGCCTCGCCAGGGTGCCCGCCTGCATGCGGATCGAGCCCTCCGCCCGGGCGACGCGGTGGGTCACCCGCTTGCCCGAGACACCCACCATGTGAAAACCGCCGCCCGGGGACAGGTGCCCCAGATGCTCGCTCATGCCCACGCCTCCTGGGGGTCGGGTCGGTCGCCGGCGCCCCGGCTCACTCCACGCGCTGGATGTCCGCGCCCAGTTCCTGGAGTGTCTGCTCCAGGTTGCTGTAGCCGCGGTCGATGAAGTGCGTGCCCTGCACCAGGGTGGTGCCCCGGGCCGCCAGCCCCGCCAGCACCAGGGACACGCCGCCGCGCAGCTCCGCGGCCTCCACCGGCGCGCCGGTCAGCGCCTCGACTCCGCGCACGATGGCGGTGTCGCGGTCCACGCGGATGTTGGTCCCCATGCGCTGCAGCTCGTTGACGAAGCCGAACCGGTTGTCGTGGACCGTCTCCTGGATCACCGACACCCCCTCGGCCAGGGTCATGAGGGTCAGAAACGGCTGCTGCAGATCCGTGGCGAACCCGGGATGGGGACCGGTCTGCACGTCCACCCCCCTGAGCCGGCGCGGCGAGCAGATGCCCATGGAGTCCTCCTTCTCCACGATCTCGGCGCCCGCCTCGCTCAGTTTGAGCCCCACCGTCCGCAGATGCTCGGGAATGACCTGCTGGACCTCGACCCGACCGCCGGTGATGGCCCCCGCCATCAGGTAGGTGCCGGCGACCACCCGATCGGGGATGATCTCGTGACGCTGACCCGTCAGGCGGCGCGCCCCCTCGATGCGGATGTTGGGGGTCCCCGCTCCGCGGACCTTGACCCCGAGCTTGCCGAGGAAGTTGGCCAGGTCCACGATCTCCGGCTCCAGGGCGGCGTTTTCCAGCACCGTCGTCCCCTCGGCCAGGCTGGCGGTGATCATCATGTTGATGGTGGTGCCCACGCTCGAGCGGTCGACGAAGAACTTCTGACCTCGGAGCCTTTGGGCGCGCGCCAGGATCTGGCCGTGTTCCACCTCCACCTCCGCGCCCAGGGTGCGAAACCCCTTCAGATGGAAGTCGATGGGGCGCGTCCCGATGTTGCAGCCTCCGGGCACCGCCACCCGGGCCTCGCCCAGCCGGGCCAGGAGCAGGCCCACGATGTACGTGCTGCCTCGGAGCTTCTTCGCCAGGTCGTAGGGGGCCTCCGACTTGCTGACGCCCTCGCCGCGCACCGTCAGCGTCCCCGGTGCCCGCCAGACCACCTCCGCACCCAGGTCCCGGAGGATCTGGCACAGATCCAGCACGTCGGTGTACTGCGGGACATTCTCCAGGGTGGTCTCTCCGTCCACCGCCAGCGCCGCCGCGGTGAGGATGGCCAGCGCACTGTTCTTGGAACCCTGGACCGCCACGCGCCCCTCGAGCGGGCGCCCTCCACGGATGCGGAAGCTGGCCAACGCTGGAAGTCTCCTCGCCGTCAGGAAGGTCGGAAGTAGTTCGGCGCTTCCTTGGTGATGTCGATGTCGTGGGGGTGGCTCTCGCGCAGGCCCGCCGACGTGATGCGCACGAAGCGGCCCTTCGTCTTGAGCTCCCCCAGGTCGGCCGCCCCCACGTAGCCCATGGCGGCCCTCAGTCCTCCCACCAGCTGGAACACGGTCTCCGAGAGCGCCCCCCGGTAGGGAACCCGGCCCTCGATGCCCTCGGGGACGAGCTTTTCCGCTCCCTCCTGGAAGTAGCGGTCTCCCGACCCCCGCCGCATGGCGCCCAGGGAACCCATGCCCCGGTACACCTTGAAGGAGCGGCCCATGTAGATCTCGATCTCCCCCGGGCTCTCCTCGGTCCCCGCGAAGAGGCCGCCGATCATCACCGAGTCGGCGCCCGCGGCGATGGCCTTGGCGATGTCGCCGGAACTCTGGATGCCGCCGTCGGCGATGATGGGAACCCCGTGAGGGGCCGCCGCCAGCGCCGACTCGTAGATCGCCGTGATCTGCGGCACGCCGATGCCGGCCACCACCCGGGTGGTGCAGTTGTGGACCGCGACCCCGTCGGCCACGTAGGACTGGTCGTCCTCCACCTCGATGTTATAGACAAAGCCCGTCATCTCCTGCGTCGCCACCCCGAGGATTCGCGCCGTCGACAGGGAGACGACGGGCCGGATCCCATCGCTCGCGAGGGAGGATCCCACGGCCGCCGCGAGCGCCCGCCGCTCGCCGCGCACGGTCGCCACGGCCACGAGCCGCGCGCCGGGCCCAAGCTCGCCCGCCGTCACAAAGCCCCGGGGCGTCCACAGGGGATGCTCGGGCGTGACCCTGAGGGGCGCGCGCCGTCCCTCGATGTCGAGGAGAAGCACCGGCCCGCGGTACGCCCGGCGGAATACCCGCGCCACCGGCCGCACCCGGCCCAGATGGGTGATCACCCGCTCTCCCGGCGCGATATGCTCGATGGGCACTCCCACGCCCGACGCCAGGGTGATCCGGGTCCCCGCCGCGAAGCAGATGGATCCGGGTCCGACGCCCACCTTGACCGCGTCCGCGCCCGCCTCGATGAGCGCGCGGGTTCCCTCGGCCGTGGCCACGTTGCCCGCCACGATGTCAAGGTCCGGGTAGCGGCGCCTGAGGGTGCGCACCGTGTCGACGACGCCCCGGGAGTGGCCGTGGGCCGAGTCCACCACCAGGACGTCCACCCCCGCCGCGGCCAGCACCTGCGCCCGTTCCAGCTCCCTGGGGCCCACGCCCACCGCGGCCGCGCACAAAAGCCGCCCACGGGCGTCGCGGGCGGAGTTGGGAAACTGGCGCGCCTTCTCGATGTCCTTGATCGTGATCAGGCCCTGGAGCACCATGTGCTCGTCCACCAGCGGCAGCTTCTCGATCTTGTGCCGGCCCATGATGGTCTTGGCCTCGTCGAGCGTCGTGCCCACCGGAGCCGTCACGAGGTGCTCGTGGGTCATGACCTGGTCGACGCGCCGATCCAGCTGCGTCTCGAAGCGCAGGTCGCGGTTGGTGAGAATGCCCACGAGGCGGCCGTCCTCCACGATGGGAACCCCCGAGATGCGGTAGCGGGACATGAGCTCCAGCGCGTCGCGCACCTTCTTGTCCCGGGTCAGGTGAATGGGGTTGTGGATCACCCCGTGCTCCGAGCGCTTGACCCGGTCCACCTCGGCCGCCTGGACGTCCGGATCGAGGTTCTTGTGGATCACCCCCACCCCGCCCTCGCGGGCGATGGCGACCGCCATGCGCGACTCGGTCACGGTGTCCATGCCGGCGCTGAGGAGCGGAATGCGCAAGGACACCCGGCGCGACAGCCGGGTGCTCACATCCACGTCACGGGGCAGTACCTCCGAGGCTCCGGGCAGCAGCAGCACGTCGTCGAAGGCCAGCGCCTCCGGGCCAAACTTGTCCCCTTCCAACTCCGATTCCACTCCTTCAGCAATTTCTTTAGACTACCACGAGCCCAGCTTTCACGACAAGGGGTCCGTCGCGCTCGCGCCAAGCAACGCTGGCCCGTGGGGTCGCCGTGTGCCGCTTGGCGCGCGGCGGCGTGGGCGACACAATCCCATGGGCACGGGCGGCTCGGGCGCCGGGTCAGAGCCCCCGTGCTCAAACACCCCCGTCAACTCGCGGCGAGCGGAGCGCGATGCCCGCTCCCTCGTGAACCGGTCCGCCGCAGGCGTGGGACCCGGGCACGCGTCGTCGGTCCTCTGTCGTCCCGATGCACCGGTGGGAGCCCCGGACGTGGGAGCGGCCAGTGGTCCGGCGCACGGGCCAGGTTCGGGGCGGCCCCGGACGCGTGGCGACGGGCGCATTCGGCCGGCGGAACCCGATGGAGCGTCGGCCGGTTTGACGATCGCTTCCCCGCCGGTGCGTCGAGGGTGCTCAACGCCGCCCGGCTTCGGATTGTTCAGGGCACGTTGCAGCCCGTGAAGCCGACGCCGCGACCCGCCGATCGCGGCGGGCCATCCCGGCGCCGATCGTCGCGGGCGGCCCCGGGCTCCTGCCGTGGGGCGTGCGCCCCGGCCTTGACGCGGCACGATGACTGGTGCATACTTCCAGCACGGGCCGCCGCACCCGGTCACCGGTTCGGCGGGAGACCCTGGCCAGCGTTCGCCGGCAGGCCGCAGCGGCCAGCGTGGAGGTGCATCGGTGCCGGATCGCCCGGGGCTTTGGCGCAACCGCAACTTTCTGGTGCTCTTTTTCGGCCAGTGGGTCTCCAGGATGGGTGATCGCTTCTTCACCATGGCCGTCTTCTGGTTCGTGTTCAACGCGACCCACAGCCGCTTCGACCTGGGCGTGGTGGGCACGGTGGGGTCCGCGGCGGCGCTCTTCGGCCTGGTGTCGGGCACGCTCGTGGACCGCTGGGACCACCGGCGGACCATGATGGCCGCCGACGGCCTGCGCGCCCTCATCGCGCTGGGCCTCGGCGTCCTGGCGCTCGCGGGGCACATGGGCGTGGCGACACTCATCGGTCTCGTGGCCTGCCTCAGGCTCGTGGGGACGGTCTTCACCCCCGCCGAGGTGGCGCTCCTGCCCCAGGTGGTCCCCGCCGACGACCTGCCCGCAGCCAACGGCGCGAACCAGTCGGCCCAGAGCACCGCCCAGCTGGCCGGGGCGGCGGCCGGGGGCGCGCTCCTGGCGCTGGTGGGCCCGACGGTCCTCTTTTTCGCCAACGGCCTGTCGTTCGCGGTCTCGGTGCTGACGCTGGGGTGGTTGCGCCTCGGCCCACGCCGGCAGCGGGCCGCGCCGGGGGGGACGGGGCGGGTGCGCGGCTTCCTCCGGGATCTGCTCGCGGGCCATCGCCTCATCTGGCACCACGTGTTCCTGCGGCGGCTCGTCTTCGTGGGCGTGGTGGTGAACTTCGCCATGATGCCGCTGGAGGTGCTGGACCTGGCGTGGGTCCGCGAGGAACTCCACCAGGGCAGTGTCGCCTACGCCCTCTTCGGCATGGCCATCATCGCGGGCCTCATCGCCAGTGGCCTCGTCGCGGGACGGCTCGCGAGCCGGGTGCCCCTCGTCACGCTCCTCACCCTGGGGCTTTCGAGCATGGGACTGTTCATCGGGGTGCTCTCGCGCATCCCGCTCCTCGTCCCGGACCTGCTCATGCTCGTGGGCCTGGGCTTCAGCGCCGGCGTCGTCAACGCCCCGCTTCTGACCCTGGCCCAGCGGATCATCCCGCCGGCTCTTATGGGGCGTGTCGTCGGCACTATGCAGGCGCTGATGGGCGCCAGCACGCCGCTGGGCGCGCTCGTGGCCGGCGCGCTCGCCAGCGCGCTGCCGCTGGGGACCGTATTCCTCGGGGCCGGCGTCCTGGCCCTGCTCGGCGGAGGGCTCCTCCTCGGGGTGCCGTCCTCGGCGCTCGAGGCGTCGAGCGTCACCGGGTGACCCCGTGCCCGGTCCGGGCTCGCGCTCCGTACCGCGGCTTCGCCGCTCTCCGCGGTGCGGATCGGTCGGGCCAGGAGCACTCCTCACGCCGCGGGGGGCGCACGCGCGGAGCTTTTGCGGCGCCGGAGGAACTCCGCTATACTCCGGATCAGGCTGGCAGGATGCGGCTGGGCGCTCGGAACCTTCCGGGCCGCAAGACGGAGCGGCCCCCCACCGGACGACGCCGGCGGGCGGGCCGGTCCCTCGATCGTGAAGGAGCGTGAAGCGTGGCCGCGTTACTGGAACTTGTCAACGTGAGCAAGCACTTCGGGCGCATCCGCGCCGTGGACTCCGTCAGCCTCTCGGTGGAGCCCGGCGAACTCTACGGCTTTCTCGGCCCCAACGGCGCGGGCAAGACCACCACGATCCGGATGATCGTGGGCCTGATCCGCCCCGACGCCGGCACGATCCGCATCGCGGGTTTCGACGCCCAGACCCAGCACGTGGCCGCGGCCCGGCACTTCGGCGCCATCGTCGAGAGCCCGGGGCTGTTCGGCTATCTGAGCGCCCGGGCCAACCTGGAGCAGTGGGGGCGGATGCTGGGACACGTGGATCCGGGGGAGATCCGCGACCTCCTGGAGCTGGTGGGCCTCTCGGACCGGGTCGACGA
>JAJZYS010000152.1 GCA_021797925.1 Bacillota bacterium | reverse complement strand
CTCCCCGTTGATCTCGGCCGCCCGCCGCGGTTCGGCCGCCGCGAAGCGCCCGTACGCCTCCAGATCCACGCCGCCGACCCGGTGCACGAGCGTCGTCATGTAGCTCCCCGTCACGTGGGGCGCCCCAGCCTGGGCCAGCACGTCCCCGTCGCCGGAGGCGTCGACCACGACCTTGAACCCGACCCGGACGTGACCGCCGCGCTCGCGCACCACCGCCTCGCGGGGCCGGTCGCCGTCGGAGACCATCCCCACCACGTCGGCGTAAAGGAGATAGTCCACCCCGGCGTCGAGCAGGACCTCCTCGGCCACGCGCTTGAAGCCCTCGGGATCAAAGGAGACCGCATAGGTGACGGGTTTGGGGTCACCCGTGTAGAGGTAGACAAATCCCCACGAGGACCACACCTCCACCTCCTCCGGCGTCAGGGCGTCAGGCCGCGTCCACGCGTCCTCCGGCGGCTCCACCGCCGCCCCCAGGGCCACGAGCCGTTCCACCACGGTGGCCGCGAAGCCGAACACGGTCCGGCGCCGGCCATCGGTCCAGTCGTCGAGGACCAGCACCATGCTCTGGGTCGCCCTGCCGCCGAGGAAGCCCCCGCGCTCCAGGAGGAGGACCCGCGCTCCCGCTCCGGCCGCCGCGCAGGCAGCGGCCAGACCCGCGGCGCCGCCGCCGACGACCAGCACGTCCACGGGCTCCATCCGGGGCAGATGCTCCAGCCGGCCCCACGTCGTCACCGGCACGCCCCACCTTCTAAACCGCTTTAGGAACTTGTTGCCGGAGAAGTACGACATGTGCGCCCGGACTCCTGCCGCGGGCGACCCCCGCCGGCCGGGCGGCGACTGCGGACACCGCGTGAATAGGGAATGATCGCGCCGGGTTGACGACGGGGGGCCACTTCCGCTCGACGCCCGCCAGGACCCGCGCCGCACCCGACACCACGCTGAGGCCCCGGGCGCGGCGCCGAAGCTCCTCCCGTCCACCTCCTCCCGTCCCAACGGGCGAACCTCGGCCCCGCCGGGGGAGTGCGCGCCGGGCCCTTTCGCGACTGCGCCCCGGCCACGAGGGCCTCGAACCGCGCGCACGAGCGGGTCGGATTCGAACTCGGGCGCGGGGCCCCCGCGCCACGGCGACGCGGCCCAGAAATCTTGCCGCCCCGGCGTCGCTCAGCTTCGAACGTCACGTGGTACACTGGGGGCGATGACCGCCCGCCCGCGTCTCGACCCGGCGCACGCGGCGGCGCCCTGGCCGGGTCCTCGGCAGGCGCAATCCAGTCCGAAAGGGGCGAAACCCTGGTCGCGGGAGGCTCAGGGCAGCGTGCGCGTCCCGCCCACTGCTCGGCCCCGTCCGCCGTGACAGACCAGCCCACCATGCATCAGCGACGCGTACTCTCCATCGTCCGCCGGATCCTCTGGCTGCTCGTGCTGCTTCTCGCCGCCGCCGTCGCCGTGCGCCACCTCGTGGTGGTGAGGTCGGCCTCGGCCTCGCTGCCGCCGGCGGACCCCTACACCGGGACCGCGCTGGACCGGCCCGCGCCCGGGTTCACCCTCACCGACCAGTTCGGCCGGCGGGTGAGCCTTTCGTCCCTGCGGGGCAAGCCCGTGGTGCTCGCCTTCATCGACAGCCGCTGCACCACGGTGTGCCCGCTGACCGCCAGCAGCCTCATCGACGCCCAGAAGCTGCTGGGGCGCGCCGCAAGCCGCGTGGCCCTGGTGGCGGTGAACGTCAATCCCGCCGCCACCACCGTGGCGGACGTCCGGGCATGGTCCAGGGCCCACGGGATGGAGCACCGCTGGCTGTTTCTCACCGGCCCCGTGGCGAAGCTGCGACCCGTATGGCGCGCCTACGGCATCTCCACCGTCGAGACGCCCCAGGGCCTGGATCACACCGACGCCATCTACCTCATCGGACCCGAGGGCCACGAGCGCAGGTACGTCGAGGCCAGCGGCAATCCCGGCCGGGTGCAGTCGCAGGCCAGAAACCTCGCTCTGCACGTGGCGGCGCTTCTGCCCGGCGACCCGCCGCTGGCGCCGGTGTCCCTGCCCACCGGCACCGGGCTGCCCGGCCAAGCGGGAGCGTTCGCCCTCCCCGGACTGAAGCAGGCCCAGGTGCGGGTGGGGCAGGGCGGTACCACCACGCTGGTGGCGTTCTTCGCCACCTGGTGCCACGCGTGTCACCGGGACCTGGCGATGCTGCGCTCCTACGCCCCGCTGGCCGAGGCGCGTGGCCTGCCGCCCGTCGTGGCTGTGGACCTCAGGGTGGCGGAGCCCTCCACGCGGGCCGTGGCGCGGCTCGTTGACACCGAGCGGCTCTCCTTCCCCGTGGCGCTCGACGTTCACGGCCAGGTGGCCGACGCGTACGGAGTCAGCGAGCTGCCGGAGCTGGCGCTGGTGTCGCCTTCCGGACGCATCCTCTGGCGCCACGTGGGCGTCATGAGCCTTTCGGACCTCGTGCGCCACGTGGAGGCGATCGCGCGGTGAGCCCGGTGCTGTTTTCGCTGGCCCTGGCCACCGGGGCGGCGGCGGCCTTCAATCCCTGCGGGGTGGGCCTCCTGCCGTCCTACGTGGGGCTCCTCGTGGGCCGGCCCGTCCGCGAAGGCTGGCAGGACGCCCTGGCCGACGGACTGGCCGTGGGCGGCGCCATGACCGTGGGGCTGCTGCTGCTCTACGTGATCGTCGCGATGCTGTTCGGGCTCGTGGCGGGCGTCATCGGCCACGAGCTCCGGGTGGTGGGAACCGCGATCGGAGCGCTCTTCGCCGCGTGGGGCCTGCTCATCCTGCTGTGGCCGGAGCGTTTCATGGCCACGGTGGTGATGCCGGAAGTGGGACCGGCGGCCATCCGCCGGGGCACCACCGGCGCGCTGGTCTACGGCGTCGCGTTCGGGCTGGCGTCCCTGGGCTGCACCTTCCCCCTGTTCCTGTCCCTCTTCGTCCAGGCCACCAGCGCCCAGAGCGCCGTGGGAGGAGGGCTCGTGGTGCTGGCCTACGCGATCGGCATGGGAGCGACGGTCACCGCGCTGGCCGTGGCCGCACGACTCTTCCGCTCGAGCCTGGACCGCTTCCTCCGGGCCACCAGCCGCCTCGCCGGCCGGATCGTGGGGCTCGTGGTGCTGGGGTCGGGGGTGTTCGTCATGACCTACTGGCTGCGCCCCCTCGGATGAACCGCGCGCCGCGCGCAGGAGGATTCGTGACGAGAACCCGGACGCTCCGTCCCGCCGCCCCCTACGACTTCGCCGCGGCGGCGCGCTACGTGGCGCAGTCGGCGGCCCACGTGCTGGAGACGGTGGACCAACGTCTCACCTACCGTCGGGCGCTGGTGCTCGAGGGGCGTGCGGTGCTGGTGAGTCTGCGCTCGACGGGCAGCGTCAACGCGCCGGCTCTGGAGATGGCGGTGAGCGGCGAGGTGGTGGACCCGTCCCAGCTCGACGCGGCCGAGCGCTTCGCCACCCGGGTCTTCAGCCTCGACGCCGACCCCACGCCCTTTCTCGAGCGCCTGGCCGGCGAGCCGAGGCTGCGGCCCCTCGCCGCGAGCTTCGGCGCGCTGCGCCCTGTGCTCCTGGCGGGAGCCTACGAGTCCCTCATCTGGGCGGTCCTCGGCCAGCAGGTGACCACCCGCCTCGCCGCCACGCTCAAACGCGCCCTGGTGGACCGCGTGGGCCGCGAGCTGCGTCTCGACGGGACCTCCTACGCCCTGCTGCCCGACCCCGAGGCCGTGGCCGCCCTGACCGTCGACGAGCTGCGCCAGCTGCGCCTCAGCCGCCAGAAGGCCAGCTACGTACAGGGGCTCTCCCGGGCCGTGGCCGAGGGGGAGCTGGACCTCGGGCGGGTCGCGAAACTCGACGCGCAGGCCGCGGTAGGAGCGCTCACCGCCCACCGGGGAGTGGGCCGCTGGACCGCGGAGTGTGTGCTGATGCGCGGCCTGGGACGCTCCGACGTCATCCCCGCCGCGGACGTGGCCCTGAGGCAGTGGACGGGTCGCGCCCTGGGCCGCGAGGGCCTGGCCGCCGAGGCCGACGTGCGCGCCCTGGCGAGATCGGTGGAGGGATACGAGGGGTGGCTGGCCTTTGCCGTGTGGGACGCTCTGCAACGGGAGCGCTCCGGTCAGAAGGTGGCCCCGTACTGATCCCACTCCCACGGGTGCACCTGGGTGCAGTACACCTCCCATTCCAGGCTCCTGGCCTCGATGAGCCGCTCGGCCACCTCGACTCCGATGGCCCGCTGCACCACCTCGTCCTCGTCCAGTGCCAATAGCGCCTCACCCAGGTCGCGCGGCAGCCGCAGCGCCTCGCCCGGATGGTCGTGGGGCAAGGGGTTGGGAGGGACGGCGCCGCTCTCGATGCCCGACAGGCCGGCCGCGAGCGTCGCCGCCAGCGCCAGGTAGGGGTTCGCCGACGGATCCGGCGCCCTGAGCTCGAACCGGCAGCGCTCCCCGCGTTCCCCCGGCAGCCGGACGAAGGGACTGCGATGGTGCTCCGCCCAGCCCACGCGGTCGGGGGCTTCGAAGCCGGGGACCAGCCGCTTGTACGAGTTGACCACCGGGCAGATCACCGCGCTCAGCCCCATGGCGTGCATCAGGAGCCCCGCCAGGAACTGCCGGCCCACGAGGCTCAGTCCCCAGGGACCCGCCGGGTCGTCGAAGGCGTTTTGGCCGCCCCGCTTCAGGATCTCCGTCAGGTGCATGCCCGAGCCGTTCTGACCCACCAGCGGCTTGGGCATGAAGCTGGCCAGAAGGTCGTGGCGCTCCGCGACCATCCGGGCCGTCTGGCGGACGGTGAGCACGGCGTCCGCCGCCGCGAGCGCCGGCATGACCGCCAGGTCCACCTCGTGCTGGCCGGGGGCGACCTCGTGGTGGGAGGCCTCCACGTTGACCCCCATGGCCCGCAAGGCCTGCACGATCTCCCGGCGGCAGCGCTCCCCCCGGTCCCCCGGCGCCAGATCGAAGTAGCCGGCGTGCTCGCCGGGTTCGGGGGGCCCCGGCGGCGTGGTCCGGGGGAACAGAAAGAACTCGATCTCCGCGCTCACCCAGGGTTCGAACCCCCTCGCTCCGAGCTTCGCGACCACACGCTCCAGCGCCGAGCGGGGGCAGTACGGAGAGGGGCGCTGGTCCGGCAGCAGGATGAGGCACAGAAGGCGCGCAACCCGGGGGTCGCGCTCCCACGGCAGGCACGCGTACGTCTCGGGGATCGGCATGAGGAGCATGTCCGACTCCTCCGCGCGGGCGAACCCCTCCAGCGCGGATCCGTCGAACGCGACCCCCTCCGCCAGGGCCGCTTCCAGGTGCTCGGGCACGATGGCCACGGCCTTGGTCGACCCGAGGGTGTCGCTGAACTGAAGCTCCACCAGTTCCACCTCGTCCGCCCGGGCCCGCTCCAGCACGTCCACCCCACCCACTCCTTCAGGTCATGCGAAAGGCCATCCAGATCACCAGCACCGTGAGCGCCGCCCCTCGCGCGGCCAGCATGGCGCGCGGCGCCCCCCGGCGCTCCCTGACGCCGCTCCACAGAGAACCCGCCAGGGCCCCCAGCACGATCCCCGCCATGAGTCCCTCCGCCCCCAGGGTCGACGTACCCGCCAGCGCACCCGTCCCCACGCCCACCAACGGCCCGCTCCAGGGCCGCCCCGGGGCCGGCAGCACGAGGTCCGAGAGGACCACCGCCACCCAGAGCAACCCCACGACGGCGATCGACGCCGGATCCCGGAGCCGGCCGGTCGCCGCCCCCAGCAACGCCACCAGCCCCAGCGCCCCGCTGGAGCGAGGCACGCGGCACAGGGCCGCCGCACCCGCCATCGTCGCCGCCACGGCCAGAAGCAACCCCACGACGGCCCCCACGGGACCATGCCCCCGTTCCCGGCCCAGCGTCCCTTTTCACGAGCCTACGCCCGTCGGGCTCGTTCCATGTCACGCGGGCCCGCCGACTCCCGGGAGACGACGCGGGCCTCACCGGGGCAGACACCCGTTCGCTACCGGGTAGGGGCGCGGCACGGCCTTCACCACCACAATCTAGCACATCCCCGGGGCGCCTGGCAGCGGGGAGAGCCCGTCAGCGGCCGGGAGTCAGCCCGAGGTCCTCGAGGGTCTGGGCCATGCGGTCGAGGCTCAGCCGGGCCATGACGTGGGAGGTCCCACCCTGGATGAAGAGCTCGTGGGGAGGGGCGGCGACGCCGTCCGCCGACAGCTCCGAGGTGGCGCCCTGGACAAAGGTCCCGGCGGCCATGACGATCTCGTGCGCGTAGCCCGGCATGATCGCGGGCTCGGGGACGAGGTTGGCGTCCACGGGCGATGCGGCCTGCAGGGCCCGGCACGCCGCCACAAGCGCGTCCCGCGAGCCGAGGGTGACGCACTGGATCACGTCCGTCC
>JAJZYS010000151.1 GCA_021797925.1 Bacillota bacterium | reverse complement strand
GTGGCGCTGGCCGTGGCCAGCGTCTGGGTTTCCGTGTGGCTCGCGTACGTCAGCAACTGGCCGATCGGGTTTTTCGTGAGTGCGCTGTGCCTGGGGTTCTACGTCGCGGCGCGCCTTGGCGCGCGTCGGCGGGCGCGGTCCGCTCCAGCGCGCGCGGGCGCCGGCGGGGAGCCGACGGGACCCGTGCTCGCGGCGCAGGCCCGCTAGGCTTCGCCCGGCGCCGTGTCCGGCGCGAAAGGCTCGGGGTGGGGGCCTTCCTCCCCCGCCCTCTCGGCGCTCACCCGGCGCCCTGTGGCCCCTCGCTCAGCGCCGCCGCGGCCAGCTCGCTGATGACCTCGTTCATGGTCGGGTGCGCGTGGATGGTCTGCGCGATGGAGCCGACGGTCTCCTCGTGGGTGATGGCGTGGGTCGCCTCCGCGATGAGCTCGCCCGCGTCGTGGCCGACCACCTGCACCCCCTGGACGCGTCCGGTCCCGGCGTCCCAGACCATCTGGGCAAAGCCCGTGAGGTCGCCCACGATGCGGGCCCGGGCGTCTCCCGCGTACGGCCAGCGGGTGAGCCGCCAGCCGGGGTGGGTGGCGAGGTCCCGGCTGTCCGCGCCCACGGCCGCGATCTCGGGGTCGGTGAAGATGACGTGGGGGACCACGGCCGGGGGCGGGGGCTCGGTCAGCTGCCCCAGGATGTGCCGGGCGGCCACGAGGGACTGCCAGGTGGCGGCGTGCGCCAGCATGACCCGGCCGTTCACGTCGCCCGGGGCGTAAATGTGGGGCACCCGGGTCTGGAAGACGTCGTTCACCGGCACCTCGCCGCGCGGGCCCAGCTCGATGCCCGCCCGCTGGAACGAGATTCCCGACGTGTTGGGCGAGCGGCCCACCGCGAGGAGGACGCGGGCGGCGGGGACCATCGCCTCCTCGCCCGCCGCGTCCCGGTAGGTCACCGACCAGGTGTGGGCGCCCAGGGACGCGATGCGCTCGACCCGCGCGCCCACGACGACCTCGACGGGCAGCTCCTCCTCGGCCCACTTGCCGACGAGGACCTCCACCACGCCGGGGTCCTCGCTGGAGAGCAGCCTCGGCAGCGCCTCCAGGATGCGCACGCGCGTGCCCAGGGTGCCGTAGAGGGTCGCCAGCTCGCAGGCGATGTAGCCGCCACCGACGATGACCAGGGAGGTGGGGACCTCGCGCAGCTCCAGGGCGTCGGCGCTGGACCACACGCCCTCGAGGTCGGCGCCGGGAATGGCGAGGCCCGCGGGCCGGGACCCCGGGGCGCAGATGACGGTCTTCGCCGTCACCCGCGCGTCCTCGCCGCCGGCGAGCCGGACCGTGAGCTCGTGGGGATCGAGGAAGTCGGCGGTGCCGCGCAGGACGGTGAGGCCGGCGCGCCGGGCCGCCTCGTGGGCCCCGCGGACCCTCGCCGCCAGGATGTCCGCCTTGCGGCGGCGGAGGGCGGCGAGGTCGGGGCGGCCCGCCACCGTCCCGACGATGCCGAAGCGGTGAGCCTGGCCCAGCTCCCGCAGGCGCCGGGCCGTCTCGAGGTAGATCTTCGAGGGGATGCAGCCCTGGAAGAGGCAGGTGCCGCCGAGGCCCTCGCCCTGTTCCACGACGATCACGCGCCGGCCGGAACGGGCAAGGAGCTCGGCGCCGGGAGTGGCGCCGGGACCGCCGCCGATGGTGACCACGTCGCACGCCAGGGCATTCACAGCGGGACCGCTCCTTGCGGTTCGGATGGGGGGATCCGCCCGGCAGCGCCGTGCGGGGGGCGGCTCGAGTCTTCCGGCCGGCCCGTCCGGGGGTTCGCGGCCGCGAGGTGGGTCTCCTGTACGGGCCTTGCCGCGGTCGCGAACAAGTGCTATCCATGGAGCCGGGCGGGTGTCCGCCCCATCTTCAGCGCCGAGAAACGCGGAGGTGCCCCTTGGACCAGCCGGCGCGCCGTCGCTTCACGAACTCCATCCGGGTGCGCTTCTTCATGGCCTTCGCCCTCGTCCTGGTGCTGACGATGGGCGCGGTGCTGGTGGTGACGCGGCTTGTGGCCCGCGACACGTTCGTGCGCTTCGAGGACCAGCAGGCCCGCTCCTCGGCCGACCGGGTCGCCCTGGTCATGGAGCGCCTCCTCGCCCAGCGGCCGGGGACGGGGACCCTCGACGCCGCCGTGGGACACCTTGAGGCGGGGCTGGGCGAGTGGATCTGGATCACCTCCCGGCACGGGAGCCTGGTGGCGGGAAGCCGGCCGCCCCGGGTGCGCCCGGGGCCAGAGCTTTTCACCCGTCCTCTGCACGAGCCCGGCGCGAGCGCGCCGCTCGTGCTGCACGTGCTGCTGCGCCATCCCCATCCCCCGGACCGCACCCGCGCCGGGCGGGAGTTTCTGGCCAAGCTGGGCACGCGGTTTCTCACCCTGGTGATCCTGGCGCTGCTCGTGGCGCTGGTCCTCACGGGCACGGCGGTGCGGGTGGTGACCCGGCCCCTCGCGGCCGTGCGGGAGGCGGTGCGCCGGTTCCGCTCCGGGGATCACGGCGTCCGGGTGGACCTCGCGGCCGCGGGCGACATCGAGGGCCTGGGCACGTCCTTCAACGAGATGGCGGCGGCGGTGCAGTCGGACGAAGAGCGGCGCACGCGCCTCCTGGCGGACGTGGCCCACGAACTGCGAACGCCGCTGGCCATCGTCAAGGGCTACCTCGAGGGCATCGCCGACGGGGTCCTCGAGCCCGGCCAGATCCGCGAGGTGCGCGACGAGGTGGACCACCTCGCGGACCTGGTGGACGATCTGCAGGATTCCCTGGAGGCCCCCGACGGGTCGCTGCGCTTCGAGCCGGGCTCCGTTCGGATCGACCTGCTGCTGCGTTCGGTGGCCGCGGCCGCCGAGCCGGCCGCCGCGGCGCGCGGCCTCGCGCTCGCGACGGACCTCGAGCCGGCCTCGGCCTGGTGCGACGAGCGGCGCACCCGCCAGGTGGTGGAGAACCTCCTGGGCAACGCCCTGCGCCACACCCCGCCGGCGGGGGAGATCCTGCTGGGGTGCCGTCCCGAGGCCCAGGGCGTGGTGATCCGGGTGCACGACACCGGGGAGGGCATCGATCCCGCGGACCTGCCCTACATCTTCGAGCGCTTCTACCGGGTGGACCCGGTGCGCTCGCGCCGCACCGGCGGCAGCGGGCTGGGGCTCGCCATCGTGCGCAACTGGGTGCAGCGGATGGACGGGCGCGTCGAGGTCGCCAGCGAGCGGGGCCGGGGCACCCGGGTGACGGTGTGGCTGCCCGCGGCCGGCGGGGCCAAAGAGCCCCTGGCCGCCCGGGCCGCGACTGAGGCCTGAGGAGGTGGGGGAGGCGTGAGCACGGCGCGTGTGCCCCGGGTGCTCGTGGTCGACGACGACCCGCGCATCGTGGGGCTGGTGCTGGCCTACATCCGCCACGAGGGGATGGAGGGCGTGGGCGCCGCCGACGGCCGCGACGCCCTGCGGCGGTTCCAGGCGGAGCCCTTCGACGCCGCGGTGGTGGACCTCATGCTCCCCGGGATGTCGGGCGTGGAGCTGTGCCGCGCGGCCCGGGCGGTGAGCGACGTGCCGATCCTGCTGCTCACGGCCCTGGGGCGGGAGCAGGACAAGATCGCGGGGCTGGACGCCGGCGCCGACGACTACGTGACCAAGCCCTTCAGCCCCGGCGAGCTCATGGCCCGGATCCGCGCGCTGCTGCGGCGACGGGGGGGCGCCGCCTCCCCGGCCCAGGGTCCCGTGCGCCTGGGGCGCCTCGCGCTGGATCCCGCGACGCGCGAGGCGTTTCTCGACGGCGGGCGCATCGAGCTGACCCCCAGCGAGTTCGCCGTGCTCCTGGCCCTGGGCCGGCACGCGGGCAGAACCCTGGACCGCGCGCGCCTGGTGGAGGAGGCGTTCGGGGACGCCTACGACGGGTACGACCGGAGCCTGGACGTGTACGTGATGCGGGTGCGCAAGAAGCTCGGCCCGTGGCGCGGATGCATCGTGACGGTCTTCGGGGTCGGCTACCGGCTGGAGGTGCCGCGGTAGGCGCGCTCGTGGGGCACGGGCGGGCGGCGGCGAGGCCGTGCGCCCGAGGGCCCGGTTGCCGGGGAGGCTGTCATATCTTTGAAAGAGGTCTGTGCTACAACGGAAGCGGGGTGGGCCGCGCCCGCCCCGCAACCCCGTGTGCCCGGACCCCTCGAGGCAAACCGGTGCCGCGGGAGATGGGTGCGAGGAGAGAGTGGCCTTGGCCATTGCACCGCAACCGTCCCCTCCACGCCGCGCTCGCCCTGTGCGCTGGGTCTTGGCCGTGCTCGTCGTGGCGGCGCTGGCCGCCGTCCTGGTGGTCCCCAGGCTCCGCTCCGCCCCCGCCCGGGCTCACCTGCCCGTGGTGGCGGTCCGGACCGGGTCGCTGGCGGTGACGGTGGCCGCGACCGGGCAGATCATGCCCCCCAAGCCGGTGGATCTCGTCTTTCCCGTGAGCGGCGAGCTGGGCCAGCTGGACGTCACCCCCGGGGAGATGGTCACCGCCGGCCAGGTCGTCGCCCGGCTCGACACGGCCAGCCTCGGCCCCCAGATCAGCGAGGCGCGGGCGACCCTCGCCGAGGCCGTGGCCAAGTACGAGGCGGCGGTGCATCCCTTGACCCCCGCCCAGATCGCGGTGGACCGGGCCCAGGTGGCCACCGCCGAGGAGGCGCTCGCCTCCGCCCGCAGCGTGCTCGCGGCGCAGAAGGCCGCGTACCGGGACACGCTCCCCTCCCAGGGGGCGGTGCTCGCCGCCCGGAGCCAGGAGACCTCTGCCCTGGCGGAGATGAAGACCGACGAGGCTCTCCTCGCCCAGGCCGAGGCGAAGCTCACCCAGGCGAAATACCCCACCCCGCCCGCCGCGATCGCGGCGGACGAGACCCAGGTGAAGAACGCGGCCCTGGCGGTGAAGCAGGCCCGCATCCTCCTGGCCGACCAGGAGGCCCTCGCCCGCGACACCCTGCCGGCCAAGGCCCAGGTCCTTCAGGCCCAGGCGCAGCTCAACGACGCCCTGAACTCGCTCAGCTCGGATCAGGCGGCGCTGGCCAAGGCCCAGGCGGCCCTGGCGCTCGCCTCAGAGCCCACGCATCCCGCCCAGGTGAGCGCCGCCCAGGCCCAGGTCCAGGCGGCCGCGACCACCGTCCAGATCCTCCAGAGCGAGCTCGCCAACGACGAGAACATGTCCACCAGCGACGCCCAGGCGGTCGCCACCGACCAGTCCCTGCAGCAGACGGCGCTGGAGAACCTCTCCGTGGCGCAGTCGGTCTACGGCAAGGGCGGTGAGACCCTGGCGGAGCTCGAGAGCGCGCAGTCGGCGGCCACGGCGGCCGAGAACCAGCTTGAGGCGGCCGTGTCCGCCAGCAACGCGATCCAGAACCAGGTCCTCGGCGTCCAGAACTCCCTCAACCAGGCCCAGGCGGCCCAGGCCCAGGATCAGGCCAACCTGTCGAACCTCGAGGACCAGCCCGACCAGAACGCGGTCTCCGAGGCGCAGGACGCGGTCACCCAGGCCGAGGACGCGTACCAGGCGGCCAAGAGCGCGTACGGCATCGCGCAGCAGGAGCTGGCCAACGCCAAGGCGCAGGCGAGCAACCACGCCCAGGCCGAGCTCGCCGTCGCCCAGGCGCGCTCCGCGCTCACCAACGCCGAGAACGCCGAGGCGTCGGCCCGCGCCCAGCTCGCCGCCGCGACCGCCCCCTCGCCGTCGTCCACGGTGGACGCGGCCCGCGCCGCCGTCCTGCAGGCCACCGACGCCCTGTGGGGAGCCACCCAGGCGTACCGCAACGCCCAGGCCCAGCTCGCCTACGAGCAGCGGCTAGCGGGGGACCGGACCCAGGAGCGGGTCACCCTGACCCAGGCGCTGGCCAGCGTGCACGGGGACGAGGCGGCGCTCGCGGACCAGAAGGCGCAGCTCGCCGCCGCGACGGCGCCGGCGTCGCCCGCGGTCGTCGCCCAGGCCCGGGCGGCGGTGGAGCTTGCCCGGGCGCAGCTGGACGCGGTGGAGGTGACGGCCAGCCAGGCGGTCCTGAGCTCGCCGGTCTCGGGCCAGGTGCTCGGCGTCAGCGCCGTCGCCGGCCAGGCGGTCTCGCCCGCGGACGTGATCGCCGAGATCGACCCCACTCCCGACACCCCCGAGGTGCAGGCGCTGCTCAGCGCCGCGGACATCGCCCAGGTGCGCCCGGGGGAGCGGGCGCAGGTCACCACGTCCGCCTACCCGGGCAAGGTGTTTCCGGGCCGGGTGATCTACGTGACCCCGCAGGCGGAGACGGTCTCGGGGGTACAGCTCTACCCGGTGACCCTGTCGGTGGACCCCGCGGGCACCGCCGGCGGCCAAGGCAAGGGCTTCAAGGGCAAGGGGTACGGGGGCAAGGGGTACGGGGGCAAGGGCTTCACGGGCA
>JAJZYS010000150.1 GCA_021797925.1 Bacillota bacterium | reverse complement strand
CAAGGTCACCGGGCGACACGGCCGCCCGGTCGGGGAACCGGGAACCGCCGGCCATGACGCCCTGGGCGCTGAGCGCAAGGATCGCGCCGGCGGCGCTCTCGGACGCTCCGGCAAAGGCTGCTGACATGGGCAGCACCGCGGACGCCCCCCCGCGCAGAGGATCCGGCTCCACCATCTCGCCATAGCGTTCCCTCCTCGAAGGTGAGTCGCACCCCCCAGGGGACGCTACATCCAAGATGTGACATGGATGTGTCGTGGTTGCCGCTGACCCTTGTCCACGCTTCTCCGCCGGGTCTAGGATGTGGTCGACACCAGGCTGGCGGGGGGTGGACCCGGGGTGCAGGCCAGGCTGCTCGTGATCGGGGACGACCCCTTGCTCTCGGAGGACATCCGGCTGCACCTCGAGCAGGCGGGCCACCGCGTCTTCGCGTACACGGACTGCCTGTCGGGACTCGAGGCGGCTCGACGCCTGCTCCCCGACGCGGCCATCCTGGACGTGTCGCAGCCCACTCTCGCGAGCCTCGGCGTCCTCCTGCGGCTGCTCGTCGGCCATCCCGTCCCCGTCCTCATGCTGGGCACGGGCGAGGGGACCGCGGACGATCGGAAGGTCCTCTGCCGGAGCGGAGGCTGCCGTCTTTCCAAGCCGTTTCGTCCCGCAGAACTCGTGCAGCGCGTGAACGCCCTGCTCATGGGCGTCGATCGGCTCGTGCGGCCCGTGCGCATCCGCGGCGAGCTGATGGTCGACCCCGCAACCTGCGAGGCCACCTATCGCGGACGCAGCCTGGCGCTGACCTTGCGCGAGGCCCAGCTGCTCCACGCCCTCGTGTCCGCGCCCAACTGCACCTTCAGCCGGCGGCAACTCCGGGATCAGGTCTGGGGGGACTCGGTGAGCGAGCGGACGGTGGACATCGTGGTCTCCCGGCTGCGCCGCAAGCTGACACGGGTGGTGCCCGCCGAGGAGTGCTTCCACGTGCAGACCATATGGGGAATCGGTTACCGGCTGAGGGTCGACGGGGAAGAGAGCTGAGCGAGCGGGCGAATCCGCGCCTTGCGCTGGCAGTCGCTGCAAACGGGCCCGGAGCCGCGGCTCCGCCCGAACGAGGGAGCACGCGCAGCGGCTTCGCGCGCAGTCCGCCATCGCCGCCGCAGCGGCCTTCTCCCGGTGGGCACAGCCCGGCCTGCGCCTCGCCCGCGACGCCCCGGCCTCTCGCCCAGGCCGCGGCGGCGTCGAACAAAATACCGCCAGCCCCGCTTGCCGGTTCCCGGCGCGGCGGCCTCGCCCGTCACATCCGTGTCACATCTTGGACATATCGTAGCCAATGGTTGCCACGATCGACGGTCCAGGGAGGTATGGAATCATGAGATGGCCGACCCGGGTCCTGTGTCTGGCGGGGACCGCGGCGACACTGCTCCTGGCGGGAGGGCCGGCCGGAGCGTACGCGACGGCGGCCGGCGCCATCGCCACGCTCAGCGCCCAGGGCATCATGGCGGGCGGTCCCCAGTATCCCGGGCGGCTGCCCATGTCGCCCGTGGACCTCGGCTACGTGCTGGAGCGCTTTGACGCCCGCACAGGACACCGCGGGGTCATCCCCGCCGCGCCCCGGTTCGCGACACGGGTGACCCGAGGCCGCGGCGTGGTGGACATTCTCCTCGCCGCCGGGCTGTCGCGCACTGTGAGCCCCGCCCGCGCCCGCCGGATCGCAAACCGCCTCGGCCTTCTCCAGGGGGTCGCGGGCATGGGCGCGGCGCACGCCACGCTGACGCGCGCCGAGGTCGCCGTCATGCTCGTCAATCTGGAGCACCGCTGGAACATCCGCCCGCGGCCCCTGGGCACGATCGGGATCCTCCACGCCCAGGGCGTCATGGCGGCGTCCTCCCAGCTTCCGGGAGGGACGCCGGTGTCGCCGGCCGACCTGGCGTCGATCCTCGCCCGCTTCGACGCGCATACGGGGCACCGCGGGACCCCTCCGGCGACGCTCGGGGGCACCCGCCCGGTCTCCCGGAACCAGGGCCTCGTGGCCACGCTGCGAGCCACCGGACTTTCCCACACCGCCAGCGTCGCCCGCGACCGCCGGATCGCGAACCGCATCGGACTTTTCGCCGGGATAGCGGGCATGGACCGGGGCGGCGCTCCCCTCACGCGCAGCGAACTCGGCGGGATGCTGGTCAACCTGGAACACTACTGGCACATGGGTCCCTGAAGGCGGCCGCCAGGGCCACGCCGGAGCCGGCGCGCCACCTGGGCCGCGAGTCCGTGGACGCGGTCGCCGGCTGACACTTCTCTGTCACACTTTTCCTCTACCATGGACACGGGTGATCCGGCCCGTCAGTCGGCAGGCCCCGAGGAGGCTGGACGATGATCGTCATGCGGAAGATCTCCAGGACCACGTGGTCCGTGGGCGCCATCGCGCTGGCCGCGCTGCTCGTGGGCGGCCGGCTGCTCCTCGCGGGCCACGCCGCCGTGAAGCACGGCCACGCCCCCCCGGCGGTGGCGGTCACCGTGGCGCCGGTGACCACGACCAGCATCCATGAGACCCTGAGCCTCGTGGGCAGCGTGGTGGCCCGCAGCAGCGTGCCCATCGTCGCGCAAGCGAAGGGCGGCCACGTGGACCGGATCCTCGCCCACATCGGCGAGCGGGTGCACCGGGGACAGCTGCTCGCCGTGGTGGGTTCGAGCACCGAGGCGGCGGCCGTGGACAGCGCCAAGGCGGCCCTGGCGAGCGCCGAGGGCCGGCTCGCGGCCGCCCGGGAGGGTCCCAAGCCCGGGGCCGTCGCGGTGGCGCGGGCCGCGCTGGCCCAGAGCGAGGCCAGCCTGCGCCTTGTCGAGGCCGGAGCTCCCGCCTCGAAGCTGGTGCCCGCCGAGGCCGCGCTGCGCAACGCCCGGCGCAACCTCGCGCTCGTGGAGCGCGAGTACGGCGGCGCGAATCCGCCGGCCGTCTCCGTGGCCGAGGCGGCGTGGCGAACCGCCGAGGACCAGGTTCGTCTGCTGAAGTCGGGTCCGCTGCCCGCCAAGCTCCTCACCGCGCAGGCCGCCTTGAACGCCGCCACCCAGGAGGTGGTCTTGGCCGCCCAGCAGCGGGCGACGCTCACGGGCCCCAAGAGCCCGGCGGCGGTGGCGCTCGTGAGCGCGCGTCAGACCCTGAACGCGGTCCAGGCGGGCCTCGCGCCCCAGGGGGTGGCCGTGCAGCAGGACAGCGCGACCGTAGCGGACCCCAATCCCCCGCCCACCCTCACCACCCAGATCGCCACCGACCAGGCGCAGCTGGCGGCGGTGCAGTCGAGCACGAGCCCCGAGGCCATCGCGGTGCAAAACGCCCAGCAGGCCCTTCAAGCCGAGCAGGCGGTGGTGGGCCAGAACGCGACCTCCGCCCAGGCCAGCTACCAGCTCGTCGCCAACAGCCTGTCGAGCGCCATCGCCCAGGGCGACACCACCGCCGCCGCCGTCTACGAGAACCAGGAGGCCAGCCTCAGCAACCAGATCTCGGGATTCAGCAGCACGCTGGTCAAGGATCAGGGCGCGCTGGCGGTGGCCCAGGCGCAGTGGAGCGCCGCCATCAGCGCCGCCGAGGCCAACCTGGCCCAGGCTCAGGCCCAGCTCGCGTACCAGTCGGCGAGCACCTCCCAGTCGGAGGCCAGCGCGCTGGCCATGGCGCAGGCCCAGGAGGCCCAGGCGCAGCGCCAGGCGCAGGCGGCCCTGCAAAGCGCCCAGGCCGGCCAGGCCCAGGCGGTGACGCTCGCCCAGGCGGACTGGGTGCGCGCCAAAACGTCCTATGACCAGGCGCTGGCGGCGCTTGAGGCCCTGAAGCTGCCTCCCACCAGCGCCGAGCTCTCCGTCGCCGAGGACGGCGTGCGCAAGGCGACGGCGGCGCTCGCCGAGGCCCGGGCCGCGGCCGCCGCGACCGTGGCGAAGGCGCAGGCGGCCTACGCCACCGCGGCGGCCAACCTCGCCGCTCTCCGCTCGCCGCCGTCGGCACAGCAGCTCGCGGTGGCGAAAGCCGCGGTGCGCCGGGCCAAGGCGGTGGTCGCGGCGGCGCTCGCCCCCGTGCCGGCCGGGACCATCCAGGCGCTCCAGGGCACCGTGGCCGCCGCGCGCGCCCGGCTTGCGCTCGCGGACCATCTGCTGAGCCAGACGCGGATCGTCGCCCCCATCGCGGGCGTCATCGGCAACCGGCTGGTCTCGGTGGGCGCCGTCGTCCACCCGGGAAGGCCCATCTTCACGATGACCGGACCCAGCCTCGAGGTGGTGGCCTCGCTGTCCCAGCAGTACCTGGCCCAGGTCCACCGGGGCGATGCGGTGACGATCCAGCTGCCCACCGGCCGGACCGTGCCCGGGCGGGTCCGGGTGATCTCGCCCACGGCCAACCTCAAGACCCTGGCGTTCACGGTGTATGTGGTCCCCGTCCGAAGCTCCGCCAAGAGCGCCGGGACCCACACCAGCGTCACGGGCACCGCTTCTCGCAGGCTGCACACCCACCAGGGCAAGCGCCGCTCTGCAAGATCCCGCACGTCGACCGGCGTGGGGTCCACGGGTAGGCACCATCGCCATCGCACCCACCGGCGTTCCGCAACCGGGAGCGGATCGCGCCGGGCCACGGGCAAGTCGGGGCTCGCGCCGGGTCAGAGCGTCACCCTGACCGTGGACACGAGGACCCTGCCCAAGGTCCTGGTCGTCCCCACGGCCGCGCTGGTGACCTCCGCCGCCGGGCGCCCCGCCGTGTTCGTCGTGAGCCACTCTCGGGCCCGGGAGGTGGCGGTGGTCACAGGTCCCCAGTCGGGCACGGACACCGTGATCCTCCGGGGCGTCACGGCGGGACAGTCCGTGGTGACGCTGGGGCAGACGTATCTCGCCAGCGGGGACCGGGTGGTGGTGACGAACCTGCCCGCCCTCGCCAAGACCCACGGGGGCAAGCGCAAGGGCGCCGCCCGTCGCCGGTCGTCGGGGCGCGGGCGGCACGGCTCCCGCGGCGGTTCGGGGGCATGAAGGTCACCCCGCCGGCGCCAAGGCGCCCGGTGACCATGGTGACGATCGTCGTCGGCCCGGTGGACTATCCCGGGGCCATCCCCCAGGACGTCCGCCTCGCGGTCACCGACCCCGTCGAGCACGCCCCGCCCCTGACCCTGGTAACGGGATCAAGGAGGTGAGCTCGGTCTCCCTGCCCGGCATGAGCCAGATCACCCTGCAGTTCGTCGGCGGGACCCGCGTCACCACCGCCGCCAACGACGTGGCCCAGGCGGTGGGCCGCATCGCCGGGCGCTCGAAGGCCCCAGCGCCGCCGCGCCCCCCGTCCTCCTCTGAGGCGCACGCGACGAGGTCCCGGAAGGCACGGGACTCGACGGCGGCAGGAGCGGCGGGGCAGGGGGCGAATGGGATGGGCAGGACCCGACAGCAGAAAGGGGCGCTCAGGGTGCTGGTGTCCGCCGCAGACATGCTGCGCACCGCCCGTCGCGAGGGATTCGCGATCGGTGCGTTCAACGTCAACAACCTCGAGTTCCTGCGGGCCATCGTCGAGGCCGCACAGGCGGAGCGGGCCCCGGTCATCCTGCAGGTGAGCGAGGGCGCGGCCGCCTACATGGGCTTCGCCGAGTCTGCGGCCATGTGCCGGGCGGCCGCCGAGGCGGCGAAGGTTCCCTGCGCGCTGCACCTGGACCACGGGAGTTCGCTCGCCGCGGCCGTCCGCTGCATCCGCGCCGGGTACAGCTCGGTGATGATCGACTCCTCGAAGCGGCCACTGGACGAGAACATCCGCGTCACCCGCTCCGTGCTCGAGGTGGCGCACGCGGTGGACGTGAGCGTGGAGGCCGAGATCGGGCGCATCGGCGGCACCGAGGACGACCTGACCGTCTCGGAGCGGGAGGCCACCCTGGCCGTGCCCGCGGAGGTGGAGCGCTTCTACGCCGAAGCGCCCGTCGATGCGCTGGCGGTCGCCATCGGGTCCGCCCACGGCCACTACCGGGGGGTGCCCAAGCTCGACTTCGAACGGCTCCGGGCCATCCGGGACCGGGTGGACGTACCCCTGGTCCTGCACGGAGGCTCCGGGATTCCCGACGAGGCGGTGCGGACGGCCATCGGGCTCGGGATCGCCAAGGTCAACGTGAACACCGAGAACCAGGAGGCCTTCGCCGCCGAACTGCGCAAGCTACTGGCCGAGGACCCCGACGTGTACGACCCGCGGAAGATCCTCGCCCGGCCTCGGGATGCGGCGCGCGAGATGGTGCGGACCAAGATGCGGCTGTTCGGGGCGAGCGGGAAGGCGTAGGGAGGGGGTGGCCGTGGCGGATCGGGGCGTGGTGTGGGCGCCGGGCATGGACCTGATGCTCAGAAGCCGCGTGGGGGCGCTCGCCGAGGCGAGGGGGTACCGGCTGCAAGACACTCCCACCCCGCCCCCCGGGACGCGGATGGCCCTCATCCCCTTTGCCGAGGTGGGCCGCCGTGAGTGCGGCGCCGTCCCGGTGCTGG
>JAJZYS010000149.1 GCA_021797925.1 Bacillota bacterium | reverse complement strand
CGGTGACCGACGGGCTGGTGGACATCAGATCGGCAGAGCGGCGTGTAGGGACAGAGAGTAGATCTCGGTGGACGCCGCACCATGACAAACTGCGCCATCTGCTCGAGGCCGCGGCCAGCATCAGCCGCGCCCTGGGCTCCGAGGCGACCGTTCATCTCGGCACCGCGGCGCTCTAGCCCGGTGCCCAGGCCCCATGGAGCGATCTCAGCCGGCGGTAGGAGTGTGCACATGGGACAGTGGCAATCGCGCACCGGGGAGATCGTCTTTCAGCGCCGTCTCGCCGCCGACGTGGGTCGCATGGGCGTGCGCATCGACCCCGTGGATGCCGCCCGCTTCGAGCCCGGCCAGTTCTACATGGTGCGCACGTGGGAGGGCGAGCCGCTCCTGCCGCGGGCCATGGCCCCCATCGCCGTCGAGGCCGACGGGCTGGTGGACATCGTCTACCGGGTGGTGGGGGAAGGGACGCGGCGCATGTGGGAGGCCCCCGTGGGCGGCCCCTGCCACCTCATCGGCCCGCTCGGACGGCCCTTCACCCCTCCCGGCACCACGGTCGCCCTCGTGGGTCGGGGGGTGGGGATCACGCCGCTCTTGCCCATCGCTCGCAGCGTCCGCGGCCGCGGCGGCCGTGTCCTCGCGTTCTTGTCCGCACGCACGCCGGGCCTGCTCCTGGACACGGACCGATTCGACGAACTGGGGGATCTCGAGCTGCACACCGATACCGACGCCCCTGGCCGCCTGGTGACCGAGGGCCTCGCCCGGCGCATCGCCGACGGCGAACCGGTCCAGAGCGTCGTCGTGGCCGGGTCGCGCCGGTTGCGGCGCGCCGTGGCGGCCCTCGCGGCGCACCACCGCCTCGAGGCCTGGGAGTTCGTCGAGGAGAAGATGGCGTGCGGGACCGGGTTCTGCAAGGGCTGTGCCGTCGGTTCCCGGTTGGACCTGTTGTGTCAGGTTGGCCCCGCCATCCCCGTGGAGGTGGAATCGTGACCGTGGACCTCAGCACCCGGGTGGGAGCGCTGCGCCTCGAGAACCCGGTGATGTCCGCCTCGGGCACCTACGATCCCCTCAGCGCCGGCGACGCCCTGCATCCCGACCGTCTGGGCGCCATCGTTCCCAAGAGCGTCACCCGGCTTCCCCAGCCGGGCAACCCGCCAGCCCGGCTCGCGGAGACACCCAGCGGCCTCATCAACGCCATCGGGATCCCGTCGGTGGGCCTGGAGCGGTTCGTGACGGAGGTCCTGCCCCGCTACCAGGCCTTCAAGGCTCCGCTGGTGATGAGCGTGGCGGGAACCACCCCGGAGGAGTTTTCCGCGCTGTGCGCGGCCATGGACCGATGCGAGCGGGTCCAGGCGGTGGAACTGAACCTCTCGTGCCCCAATCTCGAGGACGACCGGATCCCCGCCACCGACCCCGTGCTGCTCGACGAGTGCGTCCGGGCCGCCCGCGCCGCCACCCGGCTCCCGCTGTGGGCCAAGCTCTCCCCCAACGTCACCGACCTGGTGGCGCTGGCCAGGGTGGCGCAGACCGCGGGTGCCGACGCGCTGACCCTGCTGAACACCTTCCGGGCGGTAGCCGTCGATCCGCACACCGCCCGGGTGGTGCTGGGCCACCTCAACGGCGGCCTCTCGGGGCCCGCCATCCGGCCGCTGGTCCTGGCGGCCGTCTGGGACGTCGCCCACGCCGTCGACCTGCCCGTGGTGGGCGTGGGGGGGATCATGACCGGCGAGGACGCCGCCGCGTATCTCATGGCCGGCGCGTGTGCCGTGCAGGTGGGAACCGCGACGTTCCGGGACCCCATGGCCATGGGCCACGTGATCGAGGGCCTCGCCCGCTTCATGGAGCACAAGGGGTACCGCAGCGTGGGCGAACTGGTGGGGGCCGCGCGGCTGGCCTCGTCCCCGGTGACAAGCTCAGGCGCCTGAATCACGAAGCGGTCGCCCCGACCCCACGGGGTCAGGCGTCGCGGCGGGACGGATGCGCCCCGCCTCAATTCCACAGGTCGACGGGGCTGACTCAGCAGGAAAACGGTCGTGGCGGACGAACTCGTGGGCGTTCGGTATGTTGGTCTGACCAATGGACACACGAGGTGAAGCCATGGACAAGTTTCAACCTGTGGAAAGGACCCTGCTCCCCAACAAAGTCGCCGGCGTGATCATGGGCCGCGTGCGTTCCGGCCAGCTGCGCCCAGGGGATCGTCTGCCCCCGGAGCGCGAGCTGGCGCAGCAGATGCACGTCAGCCGGGCCACGCTGCGCGAGGCGCTCAAGGTGCTGCGGCTCTTTGAGATCATCGACGCGGTGCCCAATCAGGGCACCGTGGTCAAAGCCCCACGGCAGGCGGTCCGCGATCAGTGGCTCGCGATCGCCGGGCACATCGACGACGAGGACCCCGTCGAGGTCTTGGAAGTGCGCGAGGCCTTGGAGGCGCAGGCTGCCCGCCTCGCGGCGCAGCGGCGCACGGACGAGGATCTGGCGACGCTCCACCAGTCGCTCGAAGCCCTGAGGGCTCAAGTGACAGCGGGACTCGACTCCACGCAGGCCGACATCGCGTTTCACCACAAGCTCGTGCGCTGCGCGCACAACCGGTTGCTCCTGGTGAGCATGGCCGCGGTGCTACGCGCCATGACCGGTCCCATCTGGCAGACGCTCATGTCGTCGCTGGCCGGAGAACCCGACGACGAAGTGATGCGCGACTACATCGAGCAGCACGCGGCCATCGACCGGGCCGTGGCCCAGCTGGACGCCGACGCTGCCGAGGCCGCCGTGCGCGCGCACCTGAGGATCACCCTGGATCGCCTGACCCGTTGGGATCCGCCGGACGCCCGCTCAGAGGAGGAGCACGCATAATCATCGACCGCATCGCTTTCACTCCCCTGCGCTTTCGCACAAGCCACCCTTACGGCATGTCCCGCGGCATCGGGCAGTGGCGCCAGGCCACCCTGGTCGAGGTCTGGCTGCGCGACGGCACGGTGGGCTACGGGGAGTGCTGGGGGCCGCCCGCGCTGGTCATGGCCTTCGCGTCCCTGATTTCCGAGGCATACGTCGGGAAGAACCTGTTTCAGGCGTTTTCTGTCCGACACGGCATGATGCAGCAGTTCTACCATGTATCGTCCGGACTCCACGAGGCGTTGGCCGGAATTGACATCGCACTGTGGGATCTCAGAGCCAAGGTGCAGGGCGTGGCCTTGAACGCCCTGCTGGGTGGACATCAGCGCGGCCAGGTGCTGGCATACGCGTCGGCGGGGTACTTCGACGAGCATGACGACCAGGCCGCCTTCGAGCGAGATCTCGCCGACGCGCTTTCAAGCCAGTTCACTGCGGTGAAGATCAAGATCGGCCGCGGAGTCGAGGACGACGTGCGACGGTCGGCAGCCGCCCGCCGCTTGGTGGGCCCCCAGGGCATCCTCCTGCTCGACATCAACGGCGCGTACACGCCCGCGATCGTGGCGGACCTCGAGAAGGCCGTCCACGCGCTTGACCCGTACTGGCTCGAGGAGCCGCTGCCCCCCCAGGACGAGGCCGCCTACGCGCACCTGCGATGTGGACGCAAGGTGGCTCTGGGGGAGGCATTTCACGACCGGCATCCGTTCAAACGCCTGATCGCGGCGCACGCCGTGGACGTCGTGCAACCGGACCTCACCAAGTGCGGTCTCAGCGAGGCTCTCGCGATCCGGACGCTGGCGGAGTCCTTTGGCGTGATGATCAGCCCCCACGTGTGGGGCGGGGCCGTGGGGCTTCTGGCAGCCGTCCACTTCGTCGCGGCACTGCCACCTCATCCGTGGGCCACCGACTCGGTCGCGCCCCCACTGCTGGAACTGGACCGCGGAGAGAACGGACTGCGGGACGAGATCAACCTGACTCCTCCGCAGACGCAAGACGGTCATCTCGTGGTTCCCACGGCGCCCGGGCTGGGATTCACCCCTGACGCTCGGGCGATCGCACGGTTCAAGGAGGTGGGTTGATGATCCGCGATCGGCTGGCCGCGGCGGGTTTCAAACTGCCCCAACCGCTTGCGCCCAGCTTTCTCTACGTCGCGGTGCGCGTCCATCGGGGCGTGGCCTACGTGAGTGGTCAACTGCCGCGCGTGAGTTCCACGGCTCTGCTGCACGTGGGGCGCGTCCCCGACGAGGTGTCCGTCGAGCAGGCGCAGGACTGCGCCAGGCTCGCTGCCCTGCACGCTCTGGCCAGTCTTGAGGCGGTCGCGGGTCCGGACGCGCTGGAGAGGGTCGAGACGGTCGTCAAAGTCACAGGCTTCGTGCACGCCTCGAGCAGTTTCGCGGACGCCCCGGCGGTCATCGACGCCGCGTCCGAAATCCTGCAGATCGCGTTCGCCGAGCGCGGGGCCCATGCTCGCAGCGCCGTCAACGTGGCGGGTCTCCCTCGGAGGTCTCCCGTGGAGATCGAGTGCATCGTCGCGGGGAGGTTTTAGCATGGCGCGAACCGCCGGCCACATCCTGGTGGATGCCCTGGTCACCCTGGGAGTGGACCACTTCTTCACCGTGCCCGGCGAGAGCTTTCTTCCCCTGCTCGATGCGCTCCACCAGCACCCCACAGCCAAGCTGTTCACCCATCGACACGAGGAAGGCGCGGCCTTTGCCGCGGAAGGCTTTGGGAAGGCCGCGCACCGGCCAGCGGTCGTCATGGCCACGCGGGCGGTCGGAGCAATGAATCTGGGCATCGCCGTCCACACGGCACGCCAGGATTCCACACCCCTGATCGTCCTGCTGGGACAGGTGCCCACAGGGTTCCGCGACCGGGAGGCTTTCCAGGAACTGCCGCTGGACGAGATCTTTGGCCGCATCGCCAAGTGGTCCGCGCACGTTCCATCCGCGGAGCGCGTCGTCGAATACGCGCGGCGCGCCTGGACGCAGGCGACCACGGGGCGACCGGGACCGGTGGTCCTGGTGCTGCCGGAAGACGTCCTCTGGCAACCCGCGACGGAGACGATCGTGAAACCGGTGCGGGTGATCGAACCCAGCCTTGACCCACAGGCCGTGGTCCAGTTCAGCAGCTGGATGGCCGGCGCGGAATTTCCCCTCCTGGTCGTGGGCGGGGGCGTGCTGGCGGCCGGCGCGGTCGGCGCGGCCGTGGAACTGGCAGAGCGACATGGTCTGGGGGTGATGACGGCTTTTCGGCGGTTCGACGCGTTCCCCAACGATCATCCCGCCTACCTGGGCCCGTTGATGCTGGCGGCCCCGAACGAGCTGACCCAGCCTCTGTCCCAGGCCGACCCCGTGATCTCCGTCGGCACCCGCTGGTCGGAGGTAACCGGTCAGGGGTACCGGTTGCCCGGGAACTCCGCCCGCGTCCTGGTGATCGATCGGGCACCGGAGATGGGCGGACTGCCAGATCGCGAAGTGTGCCTGGCGCCGGGGAGTGCACGGTTGGCACTGGAGCATCTTCTGGAGGCTGCGCCCCCCTCGCCCCCGCTGCTGTCAAGACGGAAAGCCACCGTGGCGTTCTGGCACGACGCGTACCTGCGGTTTTCCACCCCGCCGTGCCCCGTGGTGACCGACGGCGTCGATCTCAGCCACATGCTCGAGGTGCTGGGACGGCGTCTTCCACCCGACGCCGCCCTGGTGACCGACGCCGGAAACTTCTCGGGATGGGTCGCGCGCTTTTACCGCTTTCGCACAAGCGGCACCCACTTCGGCCCCACGTCCGGGGCCATGGGTTACGGACTGCCCGCCGCGCTGGGTGTTAAACTTGCGAACCCGGACCGGACGGTACTCTCCGTCTCGGGCGACGGCGGTTTCATGATGACCGTGAGCGAGCTCGAGACCGCCCAACGCCACGGGATCGGAGTGATCGCCGTGGTGTGCGTCAACGATCTGTACGGGACGATCCACGGGCACCAGCAGCGCCGGTTCCCCGGGCGCTCGACGGCCGTTGCGCTGCATAACCCCTCCTTCGCCGCCTGGGCCCAGGCCCTGGGCATCCGAGCGTACCGGGTCGAGCACATCGCCGACTTCGAGGCCGCGATCGAGCAAGCGCTCAACCACGGCGGGCCCAGCGTGATCGAAGTGATGATGGACCGCACCCGCTTTGCAGTCGGATCCTACCCCACCTGAGGAGGTGATGACCACCGGTCGAACGACGCGGCCACCGCCCTTCCTGGCTCGGTTCCAAATCAGATCAAAGGAGCAGTGACGCGGTGAAAAGTCGTGCATGGGCTTCACTCACGGGGGCTGCGCTCGTCTGCTGCCTCACCCTTCTCCCCACCGTGATCGGCGCCAGCACAGTTGCCGCTGCGACGCCCACCCATGGCGGCAATCTCATCATCGGCACCACGGTGGAAACGCCCAGCCTCGATCCCTTCCACCAAGGCGCCGATGCGCGGATCCAGCGGACGGTGCTCATGTATCAGGGACTCACGTGGGCGGACGACAGCGGCCGGATCGAACCGCTCCTGGCCACCGGTTGGACCCTGTCCGACCACGGCAGGGTGTACACGTTCACGCTGCGCCACGGCGTGTACTTTCACAGTGGCCAACTGATGACCAGTCGCG
>JAJZYS010000148.1 GCA_021797925.1 Bacillota bacterium | reverse complement strand
TGAGGCGCCAGCCTCCGCCCCCCAGCGCAATCGCGGCCGCGCAAGGCCGGCTGCGCCGACTTGGACGTGATCCGCGGTGCGCGCCGTTCGGGGCGGCGCGACCCTGGACCACGCTCGGGCGCGCCGCGCCGACCGCCTCCTCCCCGCAACCACGCATGTGCCCGCAAGGCGCGCGAACGAGGCCGCTCACTTCACGATCTGCCACGCGATGAGGATCCCCGCCACGATGATGATCGCCCGCACCACCCAGGTGATGATCCGCCCGGCCAGCCGCGCGATGAGAAACCCCGCCAGAACCACGATCACGCCCCACACCCAGCGGTTGAGCCCGGGATTGTGGGACTTCACCAGGGCGGCCAGGGGCGCCACGAGCGTGTTGATGAAGCCCATGGTCCATCTCCTCTCGCCGGTGCACGCGTGCTCTCGACGAGGACATGGTGGGCCATTCGCCCCGAGGCGGGCCGCTCCCTCTTTGACATCCCGGCTGCGGCCGCGGCGAAAAACCCTTCGGATCATGCGAGCGCGTCCGCTCCGGTGACCTCGGGCGGCGCCAGGGGATGGTCCGGCGGGAGCGTACGGGAGCGTGCCCGTGCGCGAGGCTGGACGGATCCGGTAAACTGTTTCCAAGACTGACGCCGGAGGGTGATGGCGGTGCACGGACCGTACGGGATCGTGATCCGGTTTCGCAAGCCTGAGGGCCTCACCGATGCTGACGTGGAGGGACCCACCGTGGAGGCGCACCGCTTCTACAAGACCCTCCCGGGGTTTCGCTCGGCGATGTACTTCAACATCGACGAGGAGGAGTACACGGCGGCCGTCTCCTTTTTCACGGAGGAGACGGCGGACAGCGCGCTGGAGGTCATTCGGGGGCGGGTGCTGGCGGTGCTGCCCCACGCGAGCGTCGTCAAGTCGGAAGTGGTGCCGGGCGAGTCCATCGACGAGTTCATCGCCACCGGGGGCAAAGTCCGCCGCTAGCCTCGAGCTTGTCGCGGCGACGTCAGCGGACGGGCGCCGGCTCGCGGGCGCGACGCGCCTCGGCGTCGGGCTCGAGGGGCTGGCGCCCCGCCAGGTCGTAGCCGTAGGGCGCGGGCAGGGCGTGCAGATGAACGCCCGCCAGCGCGAGGGGTGCTTGTGCCGCCGACTCGGAGATGTTGGTCCACAGGAGGAACCGGCCGTCCACGAAGGTGGCCGTGCCCGAGCCCACGATGCGCGCCGAGGAGCCGGTGACCACCATGGCGGTGTCCTCGTCGAGGCCCACGCCCAGGACCTGGGGATTCTGGGCCACGGCCGAGAGGAGCCGCCCGATGCGGCCCCGCTGGGCGAAGTGCTGGTCCACCACGACGCCGGGAAGAAACCCCATGCCCGGGGACATGTGCACCGTGCTGCGGCGGGGCGCGTCCTCGTCCTCGCCGCCGAGAATCATCGTGGAGGTCATCATGGAGGCCCCGGCGGAGGTGCCGGCGACCACGGCGCCGCCGTGCCAGGCCTCCTTCAGGGCGTTCTCGAGGCGGGTCCCCCCGAGGATGGAGGTGATCCGCAGCTGGTCCCCGCCGGTGAAGAAGACGCCGGTGGCGTCGGCCAGGCGGGCCGCCACCGTCGGTTCGTCCGCCTCCTGGCGCGACGCCACCGGCAGTTGCGAGACGTGGGCGACTCCCCACCCGTGAAACAGCGACCGGTAGCGCGCGGCGGTCGCGGCATCCTGGCTGGCCGTGCCCAGCACCACGAGCCGCGCGCGGTCGCCGCCGGCGAGCCGGACGAACTCCCGCAGGCAGTCCGCCTGGCCGTCGTGCTCCTCGCGCCCGCCGATGATGACCAGAGGACCCACGCCACCGCCTCCGCCGAGATGCTGCCCGGGGAGCCTCGGCGCTATTCGGCTCCCTGGCCGCCCTCGGACTGCACCAGCGCCCGGGGGCCGCTCACGACCCGGGTGACGCGGTTGTCGCGGTCCACGAACACGACCCGGGGGTCGTGGGTCGCAAGCTCCTCGGGACCGTAGGCTCCGAAGGCCAGCACCACGATCTCGTCGCCGGGCATGAACCAGCGGGCCGCGGGTCCGTTGAGACACACGGTGCCCGAGCCGGCGGGCGCGGCGATGATGTAGGTGACCCAGCGCTTGCCGTTGGACTGGTTGGTGATCTGGACCCGCTCCCCCGGCAGGAGATCTCCCGCCGCCAGGAGGTCGCGGTCAAGGGTCAGGCTCCCGACGTACGCCATGTCCGACGCGGTCACCCGGGCCCGGTGGATCTTGGCCCTCAGCAGCATGCGTTGCACGGGCTTCGCCTCCCCCGGCAGCATCCTATGCGCGCGCCGCGGGGTCAACACCCGCGCGGCGACGGGCCCCCGGCCACCAAAAAACCCTGGCCGAAGGCCAGGGCCGCTGAACGCGCCGCGGACGCTTACCCGGTGACCTCGACGGTCTCCTCGCACAGCTCCAGCTCCACCGTCTCGGTGAGGATGTCCGCGTAGCTGAAGGACACGCACCGGCTGGGCAGATCGTTCTCCTCCAGGCGGACGATGAAGATGCTGGGGTAGGTCCGCTCCAGGATCCCCTCCCGCTCGTCCACCTTCCGGCGACCGCGGTTGGCCTTGAGGCGGATCTTGCTTCCGATCATCCCGTCCAGGTCATGCTTTATATCGGAGAGGACGCGCTTGGCAGCCACAACCACCACATCCCTTTCCACTCAGTCACCCATGCAGTTTATCACCCGCGCGGACGTTTGTCAAAGGGCAGGAATTTTACCAGGGTGCCGTGGCGGTGTCAAGCATTTTCGGGCCGCCTGCGCGGCCTCACTTCGTGAAGCGGTCCGCCACGGTCGACGCGCCGAAGGAATCCGGCTTGATCTTGGCGTCGAAACCGCTCCCGGTCACCATGCCCACGATCTCCCGGATCCAGGCGCGGGTCTCGCCCACGCTGCCGATGTCCAGGTGGATCTCCACGTTGAGGGCCGGGGCCTCCGACCGGGAGAAGCGCTCGGTGAGCTGGCTCGCGAGGGCCATGCTGAGGCTGGCCTCCATGTAGATCTTCTGGCGCAGACTGGAGAGATGGCGGTGATGGCGCTTCTGGTAGAAGTACCGCGCACCCTTGCCCCGCCGGTAGATGACCACCGCCGACACGAACACCAGCTCCCGCTCGTGGGCCTGGGAGTCGGTGCCGATGACCAACGTATAGGCGTCCTGGGGAGCGTGGGCGATGAAGTCCTGGATCTCCTGATAGACGCCGTCCAGGGTCAGGGGGCCGCAGGTGGGGGAGTGAAAGAGCACGAACGTCCCTCCAGTTCGGTCATGGTGCGCGCCAGCCGGAGAAAATCCTCGAGCGCCAGTTCCTCGGCGCGCAGGCCGCCGTCCACCTGGGCCCTGTCCAGCCAGGCCTCGACGCGGGCGCCGGGAAGAGCGAGACCGCCGGCGAGGGCGCGGCGCAGGGTCTTGCGCCGCTGGCCGAACGCCGCCCGGACCACCTGGCGCAACTGTCCGGCTTCCCGGGGGTCGCTCTCGGCTCGCGGGCGCAGCTCGACCACCGCCGACTCCACGCCCGGACGCGGGTAGAAGGAGCCTGGCGCCACCCGCATGAGGATCCTGGCACTGGCATGGTACTCGCGAAACACGGTGATGGCGCCGCGGGCGCGGCTTCCAGGGGCCGCCACGAGGCGCTGGGCCACCTCGCGCTGCACCATCAGCACCTGACGGGAAAACGGCAGCGGCACGAGGCGCGTCAGCAGCTCCGACGTGACGGCGTACGGAAGATTGCCCACCAGCGCCCAGCGCCCCGGATCCTCGACCCAGGGCAGCCAGGCGAGATCGCGGGCGTCATTTGCCACCACGGTAAGATTCGCGGCCCCGCCCAGCACGTCCTGCAGGACGGCGCGCATGCGGGGATCCACCTCGAGCGCCAGGACTCGGACCCCGGCGTCCACAAGGCCCTGCGTGAGCCCGCCGGGGCCGCTCCCCACCTCCACGACGCCGTCGACGGGATCGCTCAGCACGGCCCGGACGATGGCGTCGCGCACGTTGGCGTCCACGAGGAAGTTCTGGCCCAGGCGCCTGAGCGGCCGCGCGTCCGCCGCGGCGAGCAGCCCTCGCAGCGTCGCGATCCTGGTGAGGTCGGGGCGCCCGCTCTCCGGGTCCGTCACGGAGAATGCCCCCCTTCGAGCATGTCCGCCGCGCGATCGCCTGAGCCTTCCGGCGAGGTCGGGTCCTTGCGCACCGCCGAGGCGATGGTCGCCGGACGGGGCGGGATGGGCCCCTCGAGTCTGCCCGTCCCTGCCGGAATACGGCCCTCGGGGCCGCCATACCTTCGCCGGAGCGCGCATGTCGGCGCTCGCCAATATCCGCCATGACCGGCGTGACGGAATCGGGCGCACGCGCGCTCGCCTTCCTGCGCGCTTCCGTCGGGCGGGGAGCGCGCCACGGCGATCGCATAGGCGGCCGACGCGCGTGCGCACCATAGGCGCGTCGAACCACAAGGAGGACGGCTCCCGTGAAACTCTTGGAGTGGCGGGCGTTCCAGGGTCCCAGCGTCCACTGCCACCGGCCCGTGACCGAGCTCGTCGTGGACCTGGAGGACCTCGCGCGCCTGACCACGGGCGCCCTGCCCGACCGCGGCCGCGTCCTCGTCCGCTGGTTTCCCGGCATCGCGGACCACGTGTGCGGTCTGGGCCGTCCCGGCGGCTTCGTGGAACGCCTGGTCGAGGGGACGTATTACGGGCACGTGCTGGAGCACGTGGCCCTGGAGCTGCTGAGCCTGGCGGGCGAAGACGTGCACTACGGGAAGACAAGGCTTTTGCGCGAGCCCGGCGTGTACCGGGTGGTGCTCGAGCACGGCCGCTGCCTGGGGCCCGACGCGGGCTATCACGCCGCCTGCGCGGCCATGAAGGTGGCCGGGGCCCTGGCCGTGAGGTCCGACATCGTCCCCGAGCGGATCCGCGCGGACCTCGAGCGCGCGCTGGCCGACGCGGTCATGGGGCCCTCGACCCGGGCGCTCTTCGAGGCGGCGCGGTCGCGGGGCATCCCGGTGGAGCGCGTCGGCACCGGCTCCATCCTGCAGCTGGGAACCGGGTGCCGCCGCCGGCGGCTCGAGGCGAGCCTGACCTGCGCCACGGGGGTGATCGGCGTGGACATCGCCAGCGACAAGCAGCTCACCAAGGACGTCCTGGCGCGCTCCGGCATCCCCGTTCCCGAGGGAGCGGTGGCCCGCGACGCGTCGGAGGCGCTGGCCATCGCCCGCGACCTGGGGTTCCCGGTGGTCCTCAAGCCCCTTGACGCCAACCAGGGCAAGGGGGTGAACGTGGGGATCCGCAGCGACGCCCAGGTGCTCGAGGCGTTCGCCGAGGCCCGGGCCTTCTCCCCGCGGGTGGTGGTGGAACGGCACGTGCCGGGTCGCCAGTACCGGCTCCTGGTGGTGGGCGATCGCGTCGTCGCGGCGTCCGAGCGCATGCCGCCCCGGGTCGTGGGGGACGGGCGGCGTACCGTCGCCGAGCTGGTGGAGGCGATGAACCGATCGCCCGAGCGCGGTGCGGGCCACGAGCGCCCTCTGACGCGCGTTCCCCTGGACGGACCGGCCATGAGCTGCCTGCGCCGCCAGGGCCTCTCGCCCCGCTCGACGCCCGCCGCCGGCCAGATCGTGAAGCTGCGCGACAGCGCCAACCTCTCCACGGGCGGCAGCGCCCGGGACGCCACCGCCGAGATGGCGCCGGCGCTGTGCCGCCAGGCGGTGCGGGCGGCGGCGGCGGTGGGGCTCGACGTGGCCGGGGTGGACGTGGTCGCCCCGGACCCGGGGCGGCCCCTGGCGCCGGGGGACGGCGCCGTGCTCGAGGTGAACGCCGCCCCCGGACTGAGAATGCACCTGTTCCCCTCGGCGGGGCAGCGGCGGGACGTGGCCGCCGCCATCCTCGACCGCGTGTACCCGCCGGGCGCGCCCGCGGCCATCCCGGTGGTGGGGGTCACCGGCACCAACGGGAAGACCACGGTGACCCGATGGATCGCGAGCGTCCTCGCGGCCCAGGGCCAACGGGTGGGGATGACCACCACCGACGGCGTGTGGATCGCCGGCGAGCGCGTCACCGCCGGGGACACCACGGGACCCGCCAGCGCCCGGACCGTCCTCGGCGACCCGACCTGCGAGGTGGCGGTCCTCGAGACCGCCCGGGGCGGGATCCTCCGGCGCGGGCTGGCCTTCGAGCACTGCGACGTGGCGGTGGTGACCAACCTGAGCTCGGACCACCTGGGCCAGGACGGGGTCGAGACCATGGAGGAGCTGCTGCACGTCAAGGCGCTCCTCGTGGAGACCGTCCGGCCCACGGGCTGGGCGGTGCTCAACGCCGACGACGCCTGGACCCTGCCCCTGGCCGGGCGGTGCCGGGGAAGGGTCTGCCTGTTCTCCACCCGGGCCGAGACGCTGCCGGTGACCCGCCACCGCCTCGCGGGTGGGCGGGCCCTCATCGTGCGCGCGGGCCAGCTCGTGGCCGTCACGGGCGCCCGCGAGGAGCGCGTCATGCCCGTGCGCGCCATCGGCGGCACCTGGGAGGGACGGCTCGGGTTCATGGTGGGCAAC
>JAJZYS010000147.1 GCA_021797925.1 Bacillota bacterium | reverse complement strand
GGCCGCGAGCATCGCGCGGGCCTCTCCGGTGTCCCGGGGCTTGCCCAGCACCACGCCCTGGACCTCCACCAGCGTGTCGCACGCGACCACGAGGCACCCGGGATCCACCCGATCCGCCACCGCCCGGGCCTTGCGCCCAGCGATCCGGCGCACCCGCTCGGGCCCGGGCCCGTCGGCGGTCTCGTCCACCTCGGGCACGACGGTGCGAAAATCCAGACCCAGCCCGGTCAGGATCTGTGCCCGCCGGGGGGACGAGGATCCGAGCACCAGCGGCGGCCACGCGCTCACGCGGCCCTGAGTGCCAGGAAGAGGCCCAGGGCCGCACCGATGAGGCCGGTCAGGTTGGTCTGGATCCACAGCGTGACCCGCACCAGGTACAGGTTCACCGTGTCCGGTCCCAGCGTCAGCGGATGGCGCAACACGCTAGGGGTCAGGTGCTGGCCCACCACGGTTCCGATGATGGCGCCCACGAGGAGGGCCAGGAACAGGCTCCAGCCGCTTCGTCGGCCCTTGCGCAACGGACCACGACCCCTTCCCTGGTTCCAAGACGGTTTCGCCAGGATCGGCCGCAATCCTTTGCCCCGGCACCGGCTCCGACACGATTGCGCTCGCGCGCGCCACCGCGAGCCGGCGCAGCGCGCCCGCGGCCAGCCGCTGGTCGAGGTCCGCCACCGTCACCGCCCGCAGCGCCCGGTTTCGCGGGGCGACGAGCACCGCCACCCCTCGCGTGACCGACACCAGCCGGTACAGGCCGCCGTCGCCCACGAGCACCACGTAATCCCTTCCCGGCATATCCTCACCCCCCGGTCAGGATATGCGCGGGGCTGCCCCCCTCGTTCAGTGGCTGCCCTTGGGCAGGCTCAGGAACATGGTGCCGTCGTGCAGGTCGTGCACGTCCATGTTGGTGATCCGCGAGAGCCACAGCGCGATGCGCTCCACCTCGTCGTGGTCCTTGCCGTAGAACACCGGCGCCGCGCCGCCGTACAGGATCCCGTCGCGCCGGCTGGTCACGATGGCCGTGACCGTCAGCGACCCCGCCATCATGACGCCTCACCGCCTCCCGAGCGCTCGCGCCCCCGCTGGCGATCGAAGAACTTGCCGGTGATGGGGTGACCCTTGGCCGTCTCCAGCACCGGCACGTTGTGCACCGCGTGGATGAGCGCGTCGACGTCCCGCTGCACGGGAATGATGGCCAGGGCCGCCGTCCCGTCGCCTCGGGGCATGGTCATGCGCACCAGCGGCGTCAGTTCCGGGTAGCCCACGTCGGTCTGCACCCCGCAGATCGCCGCCACGTCATGGGCGATGGCCTGGCGCTGGGAATAGTCCCACAGCACCGCCTGCCCCTTGGCGTTTCTGGGCTCGATCATGATCCCCACGCCCTCCTTGAGCCACTTTTCCTGGGACTCGCGCAGCCCCACCTCCATCATCATGCAGTCGTCCACCATGAGCAGCGACTGCTCCTTGAACCAGATCTTCCCCACCCGGGCCACCATGACCTGGCCCACCCGGCGGCCCGAGGCCAGGAGCACGAGCGCCCCCAGGGCCACGAGTCCGGCGATGGCCCCCCAGATCAGGTGAAAGTACACCTCGACCGTGGATCCGACCAGCGCGGTGCCCATGGCCAGGTAGTTGCGCTCCTCGAACACCTTGGCGATCCCCTCGATGTAGCCCGGTCCGCGCTCCACCAGGGTAGAGCCCTCGATGTTCTTGAGGGTCTCCCGCTCCATCTTGCGCACGTCCCGGAACTGTGTCGCCGCCACCGTGAGGAAGGTGGCGGCGGTGTACTCCTTGCCCACGAGCGCCGGCACGAACTCCGCCCCGATGAAGGAGGCGATGAGCCCCAGCGCCAGGGCGCTCACGTAGCCCGCCGGCGTGCTGGGGTACTGCCGGTAGTCGCTCCTGAGCGTGAGCAGCCGGCTCAGCGTCCCCACGATCATGCCGATGACGATCGCGTGCCAGTGAACCGGCGGCTTCGACCCTCCGCCCACGACTCAGGCCCGGTCCGGTTCGACTTTGAACGCCAGGTGGATGTTCGCCTTGTAGTCCACAAGCCGCCCGTCGCGCACGTCCGCCGTCCAGTTCTTGACCTCGACGCCGCTGATGTTGCGCACGGTGCGCTGGGCTTCCTGGATCGCGGTCTTCACCGCGTCGTCCCAGCTCTTCTCCGAGGTGCCCACGAGCTCGATCACGTTGACCACTGCCAAGCCGACCCCCTCCTTCGCGTCCTGCAGCATGCCTCGGTCCGCCCGCGGCTATACCGCGGCGCCGGGACGAATGTCCCGGGACCTTTGTCTCGGACGCCCCGCCGCGAGATCGGGACACTCATCACTGGTTCGCCGGCCTCCCGTGCGCCACGATGAACCCAAGAAGGAGGAGTGTGCCATGGCGGTCCGTCTCAGGGAGGTCCACCGCGACGGCATCGAGGAGCATTTCGGGCCCACCGATGCGCGCCGCGACCTCGCCCGGATCCCCATCGTGGGCCGGCTCCTGCGCAGCCGCGCCTTCCAGTTCGGGTTCATCCTCCCCAACCAGATCATCTTCTGGCTGGTGATGGCCACGGGGCTCCTGGGCGCGGCCCTTCCCACCCGCAACTTCGCGACGGTGATCACCTGGTACATCTGGTTCTGCGTGGTGTTCCTGCTCATGGTGGGCGTGGGCCGGGGATGGTGCCTCATGTGCCCGTTCGGCGGGTTCGCCGAGTGGTCCCAGCGCCGATCCTTCTGGAGCCGCAAGAAGTTCTCCCTGAGCCTGGGACTGAGGTGGCCCGAGCGCTGGAGCCGCTGGGGCCTCCTCTGGTCGGTGGGGATGTTCATCGCCCTGACCTGGGCGGAGGAGTACTTCAACATCGCCGGCCCGGGCGCCCCGGTCTTCACCAGCTACCTCGTCATCTTCATCATCGGTCTCGCGCTGGTGACCTTCCTGATCTTCGAACGGCGCACCTTCTGCCGCTACCTCTGCCCCCTCTCGGCGCTCATCGGCACCGTCGGTTCCAGCGGCATGGTGGCGGGCTTTCGCACCCGGGATCGGGACGTGTGCCTGAAGTGCCCCACGAAAGACTGCATGCGCGGCAGCGAGCGAGGGTACGGCTGCCCGTGGTACGAGTGGCCCGGGAGCGCCACCTCGAACCTCGCGTGCGGACTGTGCACCGAGTGCTTCAAGAACTGCCCGTACGAGAACGTGGGGCTCTTTGTGCAGCCGCCGCTCACCTCGGTCATCGCCCCGGTGAACCGCCGCCTCGACGTGGCGTGGGCCGTCGCCCTGCTCTTCGGCCTGGTCGTCTTCCAACAGGTCAACGCCCTGCCCTTCTACCCGCAGCTGGACGGCTGGCTCAACCGCGTCACCCACTTCCCGGGCTACCCCAACCCCCTGGACTACCTGGGCATCATCGGCATCGTGGCCCTGGCCGTGGCGGCGTGGCCGTGGCTCGTGCGCGCCGCCGCCCGCGCGCGGTCGTCCTCCCCCTCGGCCTGGTTCAAGCCCATCATGTACGGCTTCGCTCCGCTCATGGCCTCGGACTATCTGGCCCGCCAGCTCCCGCGGTTCTGGGACCACGCGCTGCGGATCGTCCCGGCGATCTCCGATCCCTTCGGCCTGGGTTGGAACCTGTTCGGAACCGCCCACTCCAACCTCTACAACGTGCACCTGCTCTCCCCGGCCGGCGTGGTGCACAGCCAGCTCATCGTGGTCGGGCTCGGGGCCCTGGCGAGCCTCTACGCCACCCAGCGCATCCTGCGCCGCGACCTCTACCCCGTCGCCGGCCGCCCCGCCGTCGCGACGGTGATGTCCTCGGCGCTCATCCTCGTCGCCGGCGCGGCGGTGCTCCTGCTATACGTGGCCATGAACGGCGCCCAGTAGCCGGTCTGCGCCGGCGGTGCGCCCCCGCCCGAAAGAGAGGAGTTGACATCCATGGTCGTCACGACGGAAGAAGCGTGGGCCCCGGAGCAGTCGCCGGCCGCGCCCACCGTCCAGGTCAACCGCGAGCGCTGCGCCGGCTGTCAGGAGTGCATCATCCGCTGCCCCACGGGCGCGCTTCACCTCGACCCGGCGGCGTGGATCTGCGCGGCGGACAGCTCCCTCTGCGTGGGCTGCCGCCAGTGCGAACGCGTGTGCCCCTACGGCGCCATCACCGTCGAGGGCCAGCTGGCCGTCCCCGCTCCCCAGTCCTTCACCCCCGCCCACACCCATCCGCTGCTCATGGACCGGTGCGAGGTCCACGGCGGGATCGAATCCTGGGGCGCCGCGGTCCGCGAGGCGGAGCGGTGCCTCGCCTGCCCCGATCCCACCTGCGTCCGGGGCTGCCCGGCCCACAACGACATCCCCGCCTTCATCCGGGCCGTGCGCGACCGCGACCTGGAGCGTGCCCACGCCATCCTGCGGGAGACCACGGTGATGCCCGACATCTGCAGCCGCGTCTGCGACCGCTCCACCCAGTGCGAGGGCGCGTGCAGCCTCAAGCTCGCGGGCGGCGAGCCGGTGGCCATCGGGCTCCTGGAGCGCTTCGTGACCGATCACGCGCCCGTGCCGCCCCTTTTGCCCGTGGCGGACGACGGAGCGGGGCTCGACGTGGCGATCGTGGGCGCCGGCCCGGCGGGGATATCGGCGGCGTGGGAGCTTCGGTCCCACGGCGCCCGCGTCACGCTGCTGGAGAAGGACGCCCAGGCCCTGGGGGTCCTGCGCTGGGGGATCCCCGACTTCTCCCTCCCGCCCGACGTGGCCCGCCGTCCCCTGGACGCGCTGCTCGCCGCCGGGGTGGAGCTCGAGACCGGGGTCCGGATCACCGCCGACGACATCCCGGCCCTGACCCGTGACCACGACGCGGTCATCCTCGCCCACGGCGCCTCACTGCCGCTGCGGCTCAGGGTGCCCGGGGCGGACCTCGCGGGGGTCGAGGACGCCACCACCTTCCTCGTGCGGGCCAAGGCGGCCCTGGCCGAGGGCACCCCCCTGCCCGACGTGTACGCCGGGACGCGGGTGCTGGTCGTCGGAGCCGGCAACACCGCCATGGACGTGGCCCGGTCGGTCCAGCGCCTGGGGGGTCACGCCACCGCGGTCGACTGGATGGACGAACGCTTCGCCCGGGTGCGGCCCGACGAGCTCGAGGAGGCCCGCCGCGAGGGCATCCGAGTGCGGTTTCTCACGTCGGTGGACCACCTCGAGGGCGAGGACGGCCGGGTCACGGCGGCGTGGCTCGTCCCCACGCGCCAGCGCAAGGCCGGTGCGCGCCCGCTCGTGGTCAAAGGCCGGTCGGAGCGCATGGCCGTCGATCTCGTGGTGGTGGCCATGGGCTACCGCGTGGATCCCGCCGTCGCGGCCCAGGCGGGCACGCCCCTGCCGGTGCCGGCGGCGCCCCCCGCCGTGATCCCCGACCGGCGCTGGCTCGCCACGGGGCTCATGTCCCCGGCGGGTCGCCCCACGGGCGAGCTGGCCATGGGGCGCGAACTCTACCTCGAGCGCGCCCGGACGCCGGTGGGCGAGCGGGTGTGGGCGGCGGGGGACGCGCTCTCGGGCCCGGCGACGGTGGTCGCGGCCATGGCCCAGGGCAGGCAGGCCGCCCGCTCGATCCTGGCGGTCCGGCCTCAGCGGCCGAAGGCGCCCGTCGCCGTCGAGGCACCGATCCCCGTTCCCGTCGCCGCCCCCGCGCTGGCCTATGCCGAGGCGCAAGGCACCTCGCAGTTCTCGGCGCTGGGGTACTCGGGCGCGTGCCTTCTGATGCTCGGTGTGGTCTTCTGCGTGACCATCGTGGGGTTCGCCCTGGGCGTGATCTGCCTGGCGGGCGGCTGCTTCCTTTTCGTCGCCGAAGGCGCTAGGATTGGAGCCAGGCGCATCGTCGACCGGATCCTCGACCGGCCCGCCGCCGGGGCGGTCGCGCACACCCAGCTGACGAACACGACGGTCAGGAACTGAGGGCGCCGGACGGGAGCGAACCAGCCGTGCAGGGTACAGGGGCGATCGACGCCGCGCCCGGTGGGGGCGGCGAGGCCCACGGTCACCGGCGGTTCACCCGTGATCTCAAGTGGGTGATCATGGGTGCGGTCGTCGTGGTGGAGTTCGGCTTCGACTTCATCCTGGAGCCGTACCTGAGGACCCACACGGGCTGGGAAGAGGTGGTGGAGCGCTTTCTGGGGGTGGCGGAAGCCGCCGCCATGTGCACGGTCATCTGGATCGTGTTCGCGCAGATCGAACGCCTCGAGGCCCACCTGGAACAGCGCAACCAGGAGCTCGTGAACCTGCACCGGGCGGCCACCCGCTGGGACATGCAGCTCGAGGCGCTCCATGCGGCCTCGCTCACGCTGGCGGCGGAGGGCTCCTACGTGGGCGTGCTGCGCCACATCGTCCGCGAGGCCGTCCGCCTGACCCGCGCCCGGTATGGAGCGCTGGCCGAGTTCGACGAGGACGAGAATGTGGTGGAGTTTGTCACCCACGGCGTGGATCCCGAGCTGAGCGCCCGGCTGGGGCACGCGCCCACGCACCGGGGCCTGCTCCGGCGGCTCAGCGGCACCCGGCCGGTGCACATGGACGATGTGACCCGCGACCCCCTCTTCTCCGGT
>JAJZYS010000146.1 GCA_021797925.1 Bacillota bacterium | reverse complement strand
GCCACGGCCGGGTGCACGTGCCGGGCCCCGAACGAGAACATCAGCGCGTCGGGCGCGGCCTCCCGGCACTCCCGGGCCGCGGTGGCCCAACCCGACGCCTGGGCCAGGGCGCCGAGCACGGACGTCTCAAACACCCCGAACCGGTCCCACGGACCCGCGACCCGCAGCACCACCTCGCGTTCCTCGAACGTCGATCCCTCCGGCAGGGCCCACATGGCCTCCACGTGGGGGAGCAGGAGCTCCTTGGCCTCCTCCACCCCGCTCAGGATGCCGGCGCCGCCCGCGAACACGTCGCACACCACCCGGGTACCCGTGAGCCCGAGCGACGAGAGGATGTCGTAGCTGCGGGCAAAGTAGACGTCCGACGCCAGCCCCCGGCGGATCTCCGCCTCCGAGGCGCTGAAGAGCCGCCCCGGCGCCACCTTCACCCCCGCCACCTGCGCCATGGTGCGCACCACGTCATCGGTCAACCAGCGTCGCCCCCAGGGTGGACTCGAGTTCGTGCAGGGCCCAGCGGTGCGCCGCCTCGTCGAAGCTGGCGACGGCGTTGCGGTTGACGGTGACCCCGTACCCGCGTTCGCGGGCGTCGGCGGTCGTGTAGAGCACGCAGATCTGGGTGCACACCCCCACGACCGTCAGGGCGCGCGTCCCCCGTTCGCGCAGCAAAAGGTCGAGACCCGACGCGTAGAACCCTGAGTACCTGCGTTTGGGAACGATCCGGGCGCCAGCGGGCACCGTGAGCTCGTCGATGATCTGCGCGCCCCAGGTCCCCTCGACGGCGTGCCGCGGAAACTGCCGAAACTCCGCGTCGTCCTCGAGGTGGCGGTCGCAGACGAAGTAAACGTCCCGGCCCTCCGCGAGCGCTCGCTGGATCTCCCGCTCCACCGCCGGGACGATGGCACGCCCGGCCTCGCCGCAGGTCAGCACCCCCCGCGGATCGATGAAGTCGCGCAGCATGTCGACGACGATGAGGGCTCCCTCGGCCATCACGCACTCCCCCCCGGGCTCTTGAGGTAGCTTCGAAGCCGCTCCTTGGACTCCTCCGTGCCCACCACCACCAGGAGATCCCCGCCCGCGATCCTGAGGTCGGGCTCGGGCGAGAAGATCTCCTCCCGACCGCGGGCCAGGCCGATGACCGTGGCGCCGGTCTTCATCCTGAGCTGCGCCGACTTGAGGGTCTCGCCCACCAGCGGCGAGTCCACGGGCACCTGCACCTCCTCCACGTGGCGCATGGTGGACATGGCGCCGCTGGTGTAGTGCACCACCTTCTCGATGGCGTCGTCGAGCCGCGCGTCCAGGCGCCGCCGCTCCTCGAGCAGTTCCTTGATCTCCTCTTCCAGCTCGCGCAGCACCGCCGACAGCCGCGACTCCTCCACGTAGCGCTGGGCGGCGTCCACCGCGAGCACCTTGACTCCGCTGCCGGGCACGGCGCTGAGCACCCCGCGGCTGCTCAACAGCGCCACCGCGCGCCGCACCGTCTCCGGCGAGACCCGGTACAGCCCCGCCAGCGAAGAACGGCCGAACAGGCGGTCGCCCGGGCGGTGCTCCCCGGCCACGATCCTCTGGGCCACGTCCATGGCGATCTCCTCGTAACGCGGCAGGACCGTGTTCTTTCGCGGGCTCAGCGGCGATCCGCCCCTTTCACATTCCCACCGAGCGATAGAGCGATCGGATCTCCGCTGGCCGCATGCGCCGCACCGCCCCGGTGGGCAGGTCGCCAAGTTCCACCGGTCCGAAGCGGATGCGCCGCAGCCGCAGGACCTCGAGGCCCACGCCCTCCATCAACCGCCGGACCTCGTGGTTGCGACCCTCGTGCACCGTGACCCTCAGCCACGTGCGCCCCGGCTCCGACCGCACGATCTCCAGACGATCCGGCACTGACAGGCGGCCTTCCCACGCCACCCCGGCCCGCAGCCGCGCCAGTCGCTCACCCGTGACCGAGCCGTCCACGGTCACGTCGTACACCCGCGGAATGCGATAGCGCGGGTGCATCAGCCGGTACACGAGCTGGCCGTCGTTGCTCAGGAGCAGCAGCCCCTCCGATGCGCGATCCAGACGCCCCACCGGCACCACGCGCACCCCGAGCGGGGCGATCAGGGGGACCACGGTATCGCGCCCCTCGGGGTCGCTGAGGGTCGTCAAAATGCCTCGCGGCTTATTCAACAGGGCACAAACCTTCTCCTCTTCCGGCGGAGCCGGCTGCCCGTCCACCTCGATGCGGTCACGCCGAGGATCGACCCGCTGCCCGATCACGGCCACCCGGCCGTTGACGCGGACCCGGCCCGCCCGGATGAAGCGCTCCGCCTCCCGCCGCGACGCGATGCCGCGCCGGCTCAGGGCCCGCTGCAGGCGTTCCTCTTCCATCTCAGTCTCGCGTCCCGGCGCACCGCGGGCCCGGAGCCTGTCCCCGCCGGCGCCGCGTTTTCACCGGCACTTGCGCACCTCGCCTCTTCGCCCTATGAAGCCCCGAACCACAGATGCACGATGACGATGGCGGCCACGAATCCCGCCGCGTCTCCCAGCAGCCCCACCGGCGCGGCGTAGCGCGTCCGCCGGATGCCCACGGACCCGAAGTACAGGGTGAGCACGTAAAACGTGGTGTCGGTGGACCCCTGCACCACCGATCCCAGGCGGCCGGCAAGCGAGTCCGGTCCCGCGCTGCGCAGGAGGTCGGCGAGCAGGCCCAGGGATGCGGTGCCCGAGAGGGGCCGCACCAGCACCAGGGGCACCACCGGGCCGGGCAGGCCCACGGTGCGCAGCACGGGATCGATGGACCGGATCATCCAGTCCATGGCTCCCCCGCCGCGGAAGATCCCGAGCGCCACGAAGATCGCCACCATGAACGGCAGGATGCGCAGCGCCAGCGGGAACGCCTCGGCGGCGCCCCGGGTGAAAGCCTCGTAGACGTCCACCCCCCGGATCCATCCCCACAGGGGAATGCCCACGATGATGAGGGGAATGAGCCATGTGGTCACCTGGGCTAGCATGGGCGGGGGCAACACCCATGGTATTCCCTTGCGCGCCCGTGGGCAAGCGCCTTCATGATCCGTGCCGGCGACGGATCGTCGCGTCCGTCCCGATGGCCACCACGGTGGAGAACGCGGTGGCCAGGATGGTGGGCACGACGATCTCCGCTGGCGCCCGGGAACCGCTCAGCGCCCTGAGGGCCACGACCGTCGTCGGCACCAGGGTGATGCAGGTGGTGTTGAGGGCCAGGAACGTGCACATGGCCGGGGACGCCACCTTCGGATCGGGGTTGAGGGTCTGCAATGCCTCCATGGCCTTGAGCCCCATGGGCGTGGCGGCACCGCCCGCCCCGATCACGTTGGCCGCGAGGTTGAGCATCATGAAGCGCAGCGCCGGGTGGCCCTCGGGGACCGAGGGGAACAGGCCGCGCACCAGGGGCATCAGCGCCCGCGCCATGGCGTCCACGAGCCCCGCCTCTTCGGCGATCCGGGTGAGCCCCATCCACAGCGCCATGATCCCCACCAGGCCCAGGGCGGTCTCCACCGCCTCCTGGCCTGAGGTCATCACCACCTGGGTCACCGAGGCAACGTGGCCGCCGGCGGCCGCCGCCAGGAACCCCGACATCATCAGGAGCATCCAGACCCAGTTGAGCACCTGCGCCGCCCCCGATCCAGGACACCTCTATGACCCGCCGGGGCGGGCTATACCGGTGCCGAACGCGCGGGGGCCGGATCGGGGCCGCGACGCGTGCGACCTCAGGCCGTCGCGTCCACGGCTTCCTTGGCCACGGTCCGTTTGCGCGCGAAGCTTGCGTACCAGAGGCCGCTGTCCTTGACGACCCGCTCCTGGGTCGGATAGTTCACGTACACGATGCCGAACCGTCGGGCGTACCCGCGCGCCCACTCGAAGTTGTCCAGGAGCGACCACACGAAGTAGCCGTCCACGGGCACGCCCTCTTCCCGGGCGCGCAGCACCTCGCGGATGTGGGCCCGGAGGTAGGCGGTGCGCGCGGGATCGTGGACACCGCCCTCACCCTGCCGGTCGACGAACGCCGCCCCGTTCTCCGTGACGAACACGCTCCTGGGGCGGTAGCGGGCGTGCGCCTGGGTGAGGATGCGGTGAATCCCTTCGGGGCGGATCATCCACCCCATCGCCGTCCGGGGGGCCTCGGGCTCCTGGACGACGGCGAAGCCAAGCCAGCTCCGGGCGTCGTGCCGCACCCTTTCGCCCGAGTAGTAGTTGAGCCCCACGAAGTCCGGTGGCAGCCGCATGGCCTCGACGTCGGCCTCCCAGGCGTCGGGGAGATACGCGGTCAGCAGCTCGGTCAGCTCCGGCGGGTAGCGACCGAACGTCAGCGGCTCGAGGAACAGGGGGAAGTTCCGCCACGCGTGGGCCATCTCCGCGGCCTCCACGTCCGGGGCGGCGGCCGTGGCGGGCCACACGGCGGTGTTGGACAGGGTGATGCCCACCGCGAGGCCGCCGTGTTCCGCCTTGAGCGCCCGGTACGCCGCCACGTGACCCAGGAGCTGGTGGTGGATGACCCGGGCCGTCACGAAGACGTTGCGGATCCCGGGCGCGTGGCGGCCTCGGAGGTGGCCGTCCACGGCCACCACCATGGGTTCGTTGAGGGTGATCCAGCGCCGTACCCGGTCGCCGAGCAGTCGACCGGCCAGGGCGGCGTACTCGGCGAACCAGCCGGCCGAGTCCCGGTTCGCCCACCCGCCCCGGTACTGCAGGGCGGACGGCAGATCCCAGTGGTAGAGCGTCACCAACGGTTCGATCTCCGCGGCGAGCAGGGCGTCCACGAGCCGGTCGTAGAAGGCCAGGCCGGCCGGGTTGGAGCGGCCCACCCCCTCGGGCAAGAGCCGGGGCCAGCGGATGGAGAAGCGGTAGGCGCTCAGGCCCAGTTCCCGCATCAGGGCGACGTCCTCGGGCCAGCGGTGGTAGTGGTCGGTGGCGAGGTCGCCGGTGTGCCCTCGGTACGTGGTGCCCGGGGTGTGGGAGAATTCGTGCCAGATGCACGCCCCGGCCCCGTCGGCCAGGGGGTGCCCTTCGATCTGGTACGCGGCGGTCGCGGCGCCCCAGAGGAACGCGTCGGCTTGAGGATCGGTGGGACCGGGCACGCAAAGTCCTCCTCGCTTCGGATCCCATGGTGTGGCTCTGCGGGCAGCAGCGCCGTCGGGTCAATCGTACAGGATGCAGCGCACCTGATGCCCGGGCCCCGCGTCCCGCCATGGCGGCAGCTCGATCCGGCAGGCCGCGCGCGCGTGGGGACAGCGCGGGGCGAAGGGGCATCCCGGCGGCAGCGCGGCCAGGTCCGGGGGATCGCCCTCGACCTCGAACCGCTCTCCCCGGCCAAAGCGTCCCTCGGGATCCGGCGCCGCCTGGCGCAGAAGCTGGGTATAGGGGTGGCGCGGTCGGCTCATCACGTCCGACGCCGGGCCGCTCTCCATGAGGGATCCGGCGTACATGATCACGATCCGGTCGCTCATGTAGCTGGCGGCCGCGAGATCATGGGTGATGAACACCAGCGACAGGGACTGGCTGCGCTCAAGGTCGAGCAGCAGGTTCATGATGGTGAGCCGGATGGAGACGTCCAGCATGGAGGTGGGCTCGTCCGCCAGGACCAGCGCCGGGCGCACCGCCAGTGCGCGGGCGATCCCGATCCGCTGGCGCTGGCCCCCTGACAGCTCGTGGGGGTAACGCTCGAGGAAGTCTCCGGCCGGCGTCAGGCCCACCTGCCCCAGGAGCGCCTCCACCGCCTCCCGCTCCCCCTCGGCCGGCACCATCTTGAACGACCGCAAGGGGCGCGAGAGGGTGTGGCGCACGGTGTGCAGGGGGTTGAGCGACGCGTAAGGGTCCTGAAAGATCATCTGCACCTGGCGGCGGTAGTCGATCAGCTGCTGCGGGCTGGGTCGCGCCGGCACGGGTTGCCCCAGGACCCGGATCTCCCCGCGGGTGGGCGACTCCAGCAGGGCCACGGTCCTCGCGAACGTGGTCTTGCCCGACCCCGACTCGCCCACCAGCCCCAGGACCTCGCCGCGATCCACGACGAGATCCACCGCGCTCAGGGCGTGCACGGTCCGCCGGCGCCGCAGGCCGCCCACGGTAAACTGCTTGCTGAGGCCGCGCACCTGCAGTACGGGCCAAGGCGCCTCGGCGGCCTCAGCGGGCGAGCGCGCCGCCATCGCCCTCCCCCCTCCCGGGATACAGATGGCACGCCACGCGGTGAGCCGCCGCCACCTCCACCGTGAGGGGACGCGCGACGTCGCACGTGTCGGCGATGCGCTGAGGGCAGCGGGGGGCGAAGGGACATCCCGGGGGCAGCCGTCTAAGGTCCGGCGGCTGACCGGGGATCCCCTCCAGGCGCCTGCGCTCGCCGCCCACCGGCGGGAAGGCCTTCATCAGGGCGCGCGTGTACGGATGGCGCGGGTGGTCGTAGAGCTCCCGGGCGGGTGCCTCCTCCACCACCAGTCCGGCGTACATGATGGCGATGCGGTCCGCGATCTCGATGAGCAGGGACAGATCATGGGTGATGAACACGACTCCGAAGCCCAGTTCCCGGCGCAGGTCGTTCACCGACTGCAGGATGGCCCGCTGCACCACCACGTCGAGGGCGGTT
>JAJZYS010000145.1 GCA_021797925.1 Bacillota bacterium | reverse complement strand
ATTTCACGACCATGCCACGCTTCAACGTTTCCCGGACCGCGCCTCGCGCCGCCAGCTGGCCGATCGCATCAAGGCGAAGGGCCTCGAGGTGGCCGGCTACGCACCCGGCCCGTACGGCGACTTCGGACGGCTGCCCTGGGCGACCGGGGATGACGCGGTGGTCAAAGAGTACTGGCGCTTCTTCGAGGACTCGCTGCGGCTGTGCGTGGACGTGGGCAGCCCGGCGATCCGCGTCGACCCGGGGAACTTCGGCCCGCTCCCCCGCGACGTGGACTACCGGCGCACGTGGGACCGCGTGGTGGAAACGTTCCGCAAGATGGCCGCCACCGCCGCCGACGCCGGCGTCCTCGCGCTGTGGGAGTTCGAGACCGGCCAGATCTTCACGCGCCCGTCGGAGATCCCCGAACTCCTGGACGCGGTGGGCCACCCCAACCTGAAACTGCTCTACGACGTGGCCCACGTGCAGGCCGCGGTGGCTCTGGGCCACAACCAGGTCCAGCCGGTGGAGACGCTGCCGGGCGGCCAGGTGGAGCTGGTGCGGCGGCTCAAGGGGAAGATCGGCCACATGCACGTGACCGACTGCGACAACAACACCTACGCCAACGCGTTCGGCCGGCACCTGGGCCTGGGCAAGGGCGTGGTCGACTTCGACGAGCTGATCCCCGCCGTGATCGCCGCCGGATACGAGGGGCCGTGGTGGTCTGTGGACGCGATCCCCATGGGGCCCGAGACGTGGGCGGACACCTGGACCGATGTGCGCGCCCTCCGGGAGCTCATCGCGCGCCACAGCCGATAGCCGACGGGGACGAGGGTCCCCAGACAGAGGAGGATGCCCATGAAGGCGGCGGTGTTCTACAGGCCTCACGACATCCGCGTCGAGACGGTGCCCGATCCGACTCCCGGTCCGGACGAGGCCGTGGTCGAGGTGAAGGCCTGCGGCTTCTGCGGCTCCGACGTGGAGTACTTCTACGGCCGCAGCCCGGTGGGCACGGCCTCGGGCGAGGGCCCGCTCATCCTCGGCCACGAGTTCTCCGGACGGGTGGCGGCCGTCGGGGCGGCGGCCAGGGAGTTCGCGGCCGTGGGCGACCGCGTCGCGGTCAATCCCATTCAGTCCTGCGGCGCGTGCAACGAGTGCCGGGCCGCGCGGCCGCAGTTCTGCGCGAACCTTTCGGTCTTGGGCGTGACCCGGGACGGCGGCCTGGCGGAGTACGCGCTCTCCAAGGCCCGCCACCTCTACAAGCTGCCCGACGAGCTCTCCTACGAGACCGGAGCCTTCGTGGAACCGCTGGCCGCGGCGGTCAACGCCGTGGACAAGCTCGAACTCATGCCGGAGAACTTCGTCGTCATCTTCGGACCCGGCCCCCTGGGACTGAGCATGGTGCAGCTCGCCCACGCCCGGGGCTGCCGGCGGATCCTGGTGGTGGGCACCAACGACGAGCGGCTCGCGGTGGCCCGTCAGCTCGGGGCCACGGCCGTGGTCAACACCCGCCACCCCGACTCGCCCAACTACGCCCGGGACGTGGTGGAGGCGGTGAAGCGCGCCGGCGGGGGCCTCGCGGACCGGGCGGTGGTGCCCACGAGTTCCGTCGAGGCGGCCGAGCAGGCCCTGAGCGTCACCGGGAACGGGGCGACGGTGGTGCTCCTCGGGGTGACCGGTGCCGACGACCGGTTGGGCGTGCCGCTCCTGGGCTCGCTCCTGCAGGACAAGACCATCCGCTTCTCCCTCTGGTACCCCAACAAGTGGCCCAAGACCCTTCAGCTCCTCGCCCAGCACTCGGTGGCCACCGACCGGCTGATCACCCACCGCGACCGGCTCGAGGCGGTCGCGAGCGCCATCGAGCGTCTGGTCGCCCGCAAGGAGGGCGTGCTGAAGACGGTCATCACCCCGGGCTGACCGGGACCCGGTCGGCTTCTGTCGTGGTGGAGGTGATGTCTGCGGCAAAGCGACGCGGTTGACCCCGGGAACCCACCAGGCCGGCGGGTCGGTGCCGGCAGCAAGCCTTCGGGGGGAGATGAGGGGAGTCGTGAAGGGCAAGCAGTTTCTGGCGGCCGTAAGCGTGCTGGCCATGGCCGTGCCCCTGGCCGGGCTGTGGGCTCAGACCGGGGCCGCGGCCTCGCATGCGGGCAAGGGGTTCGTCATCGGGTTCGCCAACGGCTACATCGGCAACAGCTGGAGGACCCAGATGGTCGCCGACGTGGAGCAGGTGGCCAAGCCGTACGAGAAGATGGGCCTGGTGAAGCGGGTCATCGTGGAGAACACCAACAACGATCTCGCGACGCAGATCAGCCAGATCCAGGACATGATCAACAGCGGCGTCAACGCCATCATCGTCGACGCGGTCTCGCCCGCGGCGGTGGCCCCGGTGCTCAACCGGGCCCGGGCGAAGGGGATTCTCGTCATCGGCACCGACAACGGCGTGATCGACCCCAAGGCCACCAACGTCATCTTCGACCAGGGCAAGTGGGCCGCGATCTCCGCAGCGTGGGTGTTTCGCAAGATGGGGTACAAGGGCAACCTCCTCGCGGTGAACGGCCTCGCGGGCCAGGCCGCCAACACGATTCGCTGGAACGCCGTGAAGGCGCTCCTCAAGAAGCACCCCAAGATCCACCTGCTCCAGCAGGTCTACGGCAGCTGGGATGAGGCCGCCGCGAAGCAGGCCGTCTCCAGCGTGCTCTCGAGCTATCCCAGCATCCAGGGCGTGTGGTCCCAGGACGGCATGGACATCGGCGTCATCCAGGCCTTCCAGGCCGCCGGCCGCAAGCTTCCGATCACCGCCACCGACGACAACCTGGCCTTCCTGCGGCTGTGGAACTCGATGCGGCCCAAGGGCTTCAGCTCCATCTCCGTGTTCAATCCCCCCGGCATCGGCGCGGACGCGTTCCTCGTGGCGGTGCGCCTGCTCCTGGGCTGGAAGCTCAAGCCCGCGGACATCCACCCCAACCCCATCGCCCCGTCGGAGAAGAACACGGTGCTCGTCGAGCCGACGCTCGTGGTCACCAACCACAACCTCAGCGCGGTGCTCAAGCGCTATCGGGGCAAGCCGGGTTCCTACTACATCGACGGCTGGCTGACGGTCAAGCAGGTCGACTCGCTGTTCGTGGGTCACTGAGAAGCGTCCGGGCTGCGGCGTGCCGCGGCCCGAGCCGGCGGCCGCATTCGGTCGGCGCGGCGGGGAGCCCACGCCGGACGGACCCGCGTCCAGGGCAGGGCACCCCGCCCGCCGTATGGGGGCGAGAGGGATCATCCAGCTCAAGGGGATCGCCAAGAGCTACGGGGCCGTGACCGCGTTGCGAGACGCCTCGCTCACGCTGGAGGGCGGCGAGTTTCACGCGCTTTTGGGCATGAACGGCTCGGGCAAGAGCACGGTGATCAAGGTCCTCTCGGGCGTGATCCGGCCCGACGCCGGTGAGATCCGGTGCGACGGACAGGCCGTCGCCTTCGCGTCTCCCGCGGACGCGCGGCGCCGCGGGATCGTGGTCGCGTATCAGGACCTGAGTCTCATCCCCACGCTGAGCGTGCTGGAGAACGTGGTGCTCGCGATCCAGGGCAGCCGCCCGGGCAGCCGCCTCGACCTCGCGCGCGAGCGCACCCTGGCGCTATGTCGGGAGCTGGGGCTGACGCTGGACCTCGAGGCGAGCGTCGGGGCCCTTCCCACCCCGGCCCGCTACCAGCTCGAGATCGTCAAGGCGCTCGCCCAGGAACCCGACCTCCTGGTGCTCGACGAGTCGACCGCCGCGCTGGACCGCAACCAGGTGGAGGCCGTCTTCGCGCTCCTCAGGCGCCTCAACGCGGGCGGGCTCGGGGTCCTGTTCGTCTCCCACCGCATGGACGAGGTGATGCGGCTCGCCACCCGGGTCACCGTGATCCGCGACGGCACCACCGTGGCCAGCGTGGCGCTCGCCGAGACCACCCGGGAGAGGCTCGTGGCCACCCTCGTGGGCGAGGACGCGCAGCCGCGGCCGGCCTCCCCGGTCACCGCCAGCGGTCCGGGCCCCACGGATGCGGACCTGGCCGTGGAGGTTCGCGAACTCTCCCGCCCTCCCCGTCTCGCACCGGCGACCGTGCGGGTCCGCCAGGGCGAGATCGTGGGGCTCGGGGGACTTCAGGGTCAGGGTCAGCGGGAATTCCTCAGGGCCGTGGCGTGGCTCGACCCGCCGGCCACCGGCCAGGTCCGGGTGGGCCCCCGGGGCATTCCCATCGCGGGCGAGCGCCGCGCCCGGGCCCACGTGTGGTACGTCTCCGGCGACCGCGGTCGCGAGGGCGTGTTCCCAGGGCGGGCGGTGTGGGAGAACGTCTACGCCCAGGAGATCGGCATCGGCGGTCCCACGCGCCGCATCGCCGAGCGGGACCTGAGACGGCGCGTCATCGAGCTTCTGCGGCGGGTGAGGGTCGTGGCGCAGCCCACCCAGCCCATCGAGACCCTGTCGGGTGGCACCCAGCAGAAAGCGCTCCTGGGACGGCTCCTCACCCGCACCCCAGAGCTCGTGCTGCTCGACGATCCCACCCTGGGGGTGGACGTGCACTCGCGACGGGAGATCCACGACATTCTGCGGGAGCTGGCGTCGGCGGGAAGCGGCGTGCTTCTCTTCTCCACCGACGACGACGAGCTGCTGAGCCTGTGTCACCGGATCCTGGTGTTCTTCGAGGGCAGCATCATCCACGAGCTTCAGGGCGAGCAGCTGACGCGCGAACACCTCGTGCGCGCCACCCTGAGCCCGCAGGAGGCGTCCTGAGCCATGTCGACCGCATACCGCGCCGAGGTCCGCCGGGTGATGCGCTATCCCGGCACCATCGGCATCGTGCTGCTCATCATCGTCGCGGCCGTCAACGCTGTGCTGCAGCCGGGCTTTTTCGCCATGAGCAGCGTGTCGAGCCTCTTCGACGTGGCCCTGCCCCTGATCCTCGTCGCGCTCGCCCAGACGCTGGTGATCCTCACCGGCGGGATCGACCTGTCGGTGGGCGGCGTGCTCAGCCTGGTGGACGTCTTCATCGTCATCGCGCAGGGCCACCTGGGCTTTCTCGCCGCCGCCGTCATCGCCGTCGCCCTGGGCGGCCTGATCGGTCTCATGAACGGCCTCACGGTCGCGTACCTGCGGGTGCAGCCGCTCGTGGCCACCCTGGCGATGTCCTTCGTCGCCACCGGCGTCGCCCTGCTCCTGCTCCCCGAGCCCGGCGGCTCCATCGCCGGCAGCATCGCCTCGATGTACTCGACGAACTACCTGGGCCTGCCGTTCCCGGTGCTCGCCCTCGTCGGGGTGATCGTGCTCTGGTGGGCGGCCACGGTGCGCTACCGCCGCTGGATCTACGCCCTGGGCGGCAGCGAGACCAACGCGCTGCGCAACGGCGTCCCGGTGCAGCGGATGCGGGTGTGGGCGTACGTCGGCGCGGGAGTGCTCTCGGGGCTCGCGGGCGTGGCCTTGACCATCGAGGTGGCGTCCGGTGACGCCAGCGTCGGGGCGTCGTATCTCCTGCCCTCGATCGCGGCGGTGGTCCTGGGAGGCACCCGTCTCACCGGCGGGCACGGCGGGATCGTGGGCTCGATCGCCGGGGCGCTGGTGCTCACCATCATCAGCAACATCGTCTTCTTCGCCGGGATCCCCTCGTACTTTCAGACCATCGTCTCCAGCGTCATCGTGCTGGCGGGCATCGCCTCGGCCTCGGCGCTCATCGGTTTCGACCGTGAACGCGCGCGCGTGCCGCGCAGGGGGACGTCGTGAGGCCGCTTCTGCCCGGGGAGGGCGCGGGGGCGGCTCCCGCGGGCGGGGCGCTGGGGATCCGCCCGGCGCTGCCCTCGGGAACGGTGCTGACCGGCATCGCGCTCCTGGTGGTGCTCGTCATCCTGGGGACGATCCTCACCCCAGGCTTTCTCGCTCCCGAGAACCTGCTCACCATCGGGGCGCTGGGGATGCTGCTCGTCATCGCCTCGTGCGGCCAGACGCTCGTGGTCGTGTCGGGCTCGGGTGGGATCGACCTGTCGGTGGGATCGATCATCTCCCTGGCGGCGGTGCTCGGCTCCCAGCTCATGGTCGGCAACAACGCCCTGCTCATCCCCGCCGGCCTCGCGGTCCTCCTGGTGGGCGCGGTCCTGGGAGCCCTCAGCGGCGCCGGGATCTGGTACTTCCGCATTCCCCCGCTGGTCATGACCCTGGGGATGGCCGGCATCGCCGACGGACTCGCCCTGGTGGTGACCCAGGGACAGCCGCACGGCAGCGCCAGCCCGATCCTGGCCTTCCTGGGTTCGGGCCATGTCCTGGGCGTGCCGGTGCTCCTGCCGCTGGGGCTTGTGGTCGCCCTGGGGAGCCAGTTCCTCCTGACCTCCACCGGGTACGGGCGCATGCTCCTCTTGTGCGGCTCGAACCGCCAGGCCGCGGCCACGGCCCGCGTCCCGGTCGCCTCGGTGGTCGTGGGCACCTACGCGCTGAGCGGCGTGTACTCCGCCCTGGCGGGGCTCGTGCTGCTGGGCTACACCATCACCAGCTACCTCAACACCGGCAGTCCGTACACCCTGCCGTCCATCGCCGCGGTCGTCGTGGGGGGCACGCCGCTGGTGGGCGGCCAGGGCAGCTTCGGGAACACCGTCCTGGGCGCGCTCATCATCACCATCATCAATACGATCCTCGTGGGGCTGCACATGGCCGAAGGCGGCCGCGAGGTGGTCGACGGCGCCATCCTGCTGGCGGTGCTGGGCG
>JAJZYS010000144.1 GCA_021797925.1 Bacillota bacterium | reverse complement strand
CAGTTCCGCCGGTCCCAGGATCACCACGTGGGTGGCCCCGGCCCGGTCGGCGATGCGGAACTGGGCCTTGAGGGATCGGTCCAGGAGATCCCACTCCGCCGCGATCCCCGCCTGGCGGAGCCGGTCCGCCACCATCCAGGCGACGCGCCGGGCGTCCTCGTCGCGGGCGGCGACAAAGACCTTCGGGCCCAGGTGGCCGGGCGGGGCGAGCCCCACGGACGAGAGGTACTGCAGCAGCCGTTCGATCCCCAGCCCGAACCCCACCCCGGGCATGGCCGGCCCTCCCAGCTCCTGCATCAGCCGGTCGTACCGGCCCCCGCCCACGATGGCAAAGCCGTCCCGGTCGTGCACCTCGAACACCGTCCGGGTGTAGTAGTCCAGGCCCCGGACCAGCGTGGGGTCGATCTGCCACGGGACGCGAAGGAGGCCCAGCTGGCCGGTGAGCGTGCGCTCGTGATCGGCGCAGGTGGCGCACAGGTGGTCGCGGCTGCGCGGCGCCTGTGCCTTGAGCGCCTGGTCGGCGGGAACCTTGCAGTCCAGCAGCCGGAGGGGGTTGTGGGCGAGCCGCCGCTGGCAGTCAGGGCACAGCTCGTCCACGTGGGGGGTGTAGTAGGCCACGAGCGCCTCGCGGTAGCCCGGCCGGCAGACCTCGCACCCGATGCTGTTGAGGCGCACCGACAGGTCGCGGGCGCCCAGCCGCTCCAGGAACCGGACCGCGAGGAGGATGACCTCGGCGTCGGCCTGGGGGCCGGGGGCGCCGAAGAGCTCCGCCCCGAACTGGTGGTGCTCCCGGTAGCGGCCCTGCTGGGGCCGTTCGTAGCGGAAGTGCGACTGGATGTAGTAGAGCTTGACGGGCAGCCCGGGGGCGTCCCAGTGATTCTCCACGAACGCCCGCACGATGCCCGCGGTGCTCTCGGGGCGCAGGCTCATGAGCCGCTCCCCCCGGTCGCGGAAGCGGTACATCTCCTTCTGGACCACGTCGGTGGCGTCCCCGACCCCGCGCTCGAACAGGGCCGCCTCCTCGAAGGTGGGCGTGCGCGCTTCGTGGAACCCGAACCTCGCCGCCGTCTCGCGGGCCACGGTCTCGACCCACTGCCAGGCCGGCGCCTCGTCGGGCCCGACGTCCTGGGTACCTCGCGGTCGCCTGATCACCAAAACCCTCCCCGGGGGAGTTTCAGTCGTTCGTCCATTGTACCACACGGCCCAGGTGGAGCCCCGGCGGTCGATGCGCTAAGATGGGACCAGCACACGGGCAGAGGAGTCGGCCATGCACGAGCACGTGGGTGCGCGCACCTTCGGGTGGGCCGCCGTCGCCACCGCGGGACTGGTCGTCCTCAAGGTGGGGCTGGGCGTCTGGGGCGGGAGCATGGCCCTGGTGAGTGACGGCGTCCACTCGCTCACGGACCTGCTCGCCTTCGCCGCCGGCGCCGTCGCCGCGCGCTGGAGCCACCGCCCCGCGGATCCTACCATGACCTACGGGTATCCGCGGGTGAACGTCCTCATGGGGGTCCTCCTGACGGCCGTGCTGCTGGCGGTGGCGCTCTACATCGCGGTGCAGGCCGTCGCGGCCCTGGGCCGGCCCGCCCACAGCCTGGCGTGGCCCATGCTCGTGGGCGGCGGGGCGGGACTGGTGGTGAATGTGCTCCTCGGAGGCGCCTTTCGCGGCAAGGACCGCGACCTCAACCGCCGCAGCGCCCGCCTCCACGCCCTGACCGACGCGGGGGGCTCGCTGGCGGTGCTCCTGGCGGGGGCCGTCATCTTCCGCTGGAACGCCCAGTGGGCCAACGGAGCCGCGGCCCTCTTCATCGCGGGGCTCATCGGCGCCGGGGCGGTGGACATCCTCCGCGATGGGCTGATCACCCTGTCCGAGGGGGTGCCCCGCGACATCGACCTCGCCGCCATCCAGGCGTCCATGGCCCAGGTCCGGGGCGTCGTCGAGGTGCATCACCTCCACGTGTGGGGCCTGAGCCCCGACGAGCGCCTGCTCACCGCCCACGTGTGCGTCTCCGGCCAGAGCTCCCTCGCCGCCGGCCAGCGCATCATCCGCGAGATCGACGAGCTGGTGGCCCGGCGTTTTCACGTGGGCCACACGACGCTGCAGCTGGAGACCGAGGACCAGTGCAGCGCCCCCGGCCACGCGGCCCTCACGGAGCGGGCTTCACCAGGGCCAGCGCCTCGCCGATGAAGGACTGGGTCCCCACGATCCATAGCGACCCACCCCGAGCCCGCATCCGGCCGAGCTCCAGCGCGTGCCCCAGGGAGGGGATCAGGGCGTCGGCGCCCCGGGGCACCTCTCCGGGGAAGTGCACCCACGGGGCCCGGGCGCTCGAGGCCCACAAGGCGTCCACGTGGGGCCTGAGCGCGGCGACGACGCCCGCGACGTCCTTGTTGACCGGAACGCCCACGAGCGCCACGCGGGGCGTCGGGGTGGTGGCGGCGAGATAGGCGGCGATGCGCCGGGCCCCCTCCCCGCCGATGGCGCCGTCGAGGACCACCTCCGGATCGCCGGCGACGCGCTCTAGCCGCCCCGGCCACTGGACCCCGCTGAGCGCCGCGGCCACCCGGGCCGGGTCCAGCGCTTCCCCCAGGACCGCCTCGGCCGCTCCCAGGGCCAGGAGGGCGTTCTCCGCCTGGTGCGCTCCCAGCAGCGCCACGGGCACGTCCCGGTAGCTCGCCCCCGGGGTCTCGAAGTCCGCCACCGTCCACTCCCGCCCGGCCCGGACCCGGCCGACCCTGAGCTCGCGACCCACGCGCCACACCCGCGCGCCCACCCGGTGCGCCTGGCGCTCAAGCGCCAGGCGCACCGGCGGACGCTGGCGCGCGCTGATCACGATCTCGGTCCCCCACCCCGCGACCCCCGCCTTCTCCCACCCGATCTGCGCGATCGTCGGCCCGAGCTCCGCCACGTGCTCCAGAAACACCGGGGTCAGCACCCCCACGCGGTGCTCCAGCGCGGCGACGTCGTCGCTGCGGGCGCCGCGGCCGCACTCGAGCACCTCGGCCCACACGCCGTGGCGGCCTCCCAGCACCAGGGCGATCAGCGCCGTGAGTCCCACCGGGCCCAGGTACTGCTCCGGCGGCACCGGTCCGACCCGCGCCAGCGGACCCTCGAGGGCGTCGATGCCCGCCCACAGCTCCTCGGTGCTGACCGGCACGCCGTCGACCCGGATCCGCTCGCGGAAGTCCCCGAGGTCCGGGCCGGTGAAGAGCAGCACGCCCGGGCGCACCTGGCCGAGGAGCGCCGCCAGCATGGCCGCCGTGGAGCCCTTCCCCTTGCTCCCGGCGACGACGGTACGCTGGCGCACGGCTCCGCTCTCGCCGAGCTCCCGGTACAGGCGAACGGTCCATTCCGGATGGCGCCGGATGCGGTCAGGGGCCTTGGGGGCGCGGCTTCGCGCCAGCGAGGCGTAGATCCAGTCGACGGCGCCCTGAAGGTCGCGCGCGCTCACCCCTCGGAGTCCCATATCAGGGTGTAGGGGCCGTCTGCGTGGGCGTGAACGTCCATGTGCGCCCCGAACCGGCCGGTGGCCACGACGACGCCGCCCGCCCGGACCTCGGTCACCAGCGCGTCGAAGACCGGCCGCGCCTCGGCCGCGCTCGCCGCGGCCAGAAACTCCGGCCGGCGCCCGCGGCCCAGGCGTCCCAGGAGGGTGAACTGGCTCACCAGGAGCACCTGACCGTTCACGTCCACCACCGACCGCTCCTGTCCCGCGGGACCCATCAGCCGCGACTCGAGGATGCGCCGGGCCGAGCGGCGCACCGCCGCGGCGCCGTCGCCCCGGGCGACGGCCGCGAGCACCAGGAGTCCCGGACCGATGGCACCCACCACCTCACCCTCCACCTCCACCCGCGCCGCCCTGACGCGGGCGATGACAAGCCTCAACGGTCGCGCTCGCGCACCGAGCGCTCCACCCGCTCGATGCCCGGCAGGGTCCGCAGGCGGCTGACGATCTGGGTCAGCCGGCCGAGGTCGGTCACCTTCACCATCACGTTCACCAGGGCGGTGTGATCGGGATAGGTGCGGGCCGTCGCCGAGAGGATGTTCGTGTGCTGGTCCGCGAGCGCTCCGGCCACGTCCGCCAGGAGCCCCGGGCGATCCTGGGCCCGCACCACGAGCTCCACCGGGTAGAGTTCGTCCCCGCGCTCGGCCGCCGGCAGCGCCCAGGTCACCTCCACCCGGCGCTCGGCCTCCTGCAGCAGCTTGGCGGCATTGGGGCAGTCCAGCCGGTGCACCGACACGCCCCGTCCCCGGGTGACGTATCCGAAGATGGGGTCGCCGGGAACCGGCTGGCAGCAGCGGGCGAACTGCACCAGCACGTTGTCGACCCCGCGCACCTGCACCCCGTGGACCGGCTTGCCGAACTCCTCGGCCCGCCTGCCCACGGGGAGCGTCTCCGCGGGCGCGGGAGCGACCCGCTCCCTGAGGCGGGCGATGACCGGGATCGTGGACAGCCCGCCGTAGCCCAGTGTGGCCAGGAGATCCTGGCCGGCGGAGAGGTGGAAGCGGCGGGCCACCTCGTCCAGCAGCTCCGGCCGCATCGCCTCTCGCGGATCCAGTCCGGCCCGCTTCACCTCCCGCTCCAGGACCTCCCGTCCCCGCTCCAGGTTCTCGGCCCGGTTGCGCACCTTGAACCACTGGCGGATCCGGTGCTTGGCGCCGGAGGACTGCACGAAGCTCAGCCAGTCGGCGCTGGGCCCGGGCGAGTTCTTGCTGGTGATGATCTCCACGATGTCGCCATTTCTCAGGGGCGTGTCCAGCGGCTGCAGCCGGCCGTTGACCTTGGCCCCGACGCAGTGGTGGCCGATGTCCGTGTGCACGCGGTACGCAAAGTCCACCGGGGTGGAGCCGCGCACCAGGTCGATGACCTTGCCCTTGGGCGTGAAGACGAAGACCTGGTCCTCGTACAGGTCGATCTTGAGCGACTCCATGAACTCCCGGGGGTCCTTCAGCTCGCGCTGCCATTCCAGCATCTGCCGGAGCCAGCCGAACTTGTCGTCGTCGCCCTGGGTCTGGCCCTCCTTGTACTTCCAGTGGGCCGCGATGCCGTACTCGGCGGTGCGGTGCATCTCCCAGGTGCGGATCTGGATCTCCACGGGATCCCCGCCCGGCCCGAGCACCGTGCTGTGCAGGGACTGGTACAGGTTGGGCTTGGGCGTGGCGATGAAGTCCTTGAAGCGTCCCGGCAGAGGCCGCCACAGCGCGTGCACCACGCCCAGCGCGCCGTAGCAGTCGCGCACCGAGTCCACGAGCACCCGGACCGCCACCAGGTCGTAGATCTGGTCGAAGTCCTTGCCCTTCACGTACATCTTGCGGTAGATGCTATAGAGGTTCTTCTCCCGCCCCTTGATCTGCGCCACGATGTGATGTTCCGCCAGCGCCCGCTCCAGCTGGCGGATGGTCTCCTCCATCTGCGCGGCGCGGGCCCGCTGGCCCTGAGCCACCCGCACCTCGAGGTCCCGGTAGCGCTCGGGCTCGAGCACCTTGAGCGCCAGGTCCTCGAGCTCGCCCTTCACCCGGAAGATCCCCAGCCGGTGCGCCAGGGGCGCGTACAGTTCCATGGTCTCGCGGGCGTTGCGCACCTGGGCCTCGGGCGAGAGCGCCCCGATGGTGCGCATGTTGTGCAGGCGGTCCGCCAGCTTGATGAGGATGACCCGGATGTCCCTGGCCATCGCGAGGAACATCTTGCGGATGCTCTCGGCCTGGACCTCCTCCTGGGTCGCCACCGTGATCCGCGAGAGCTTGGTCACCCCTTCCACGAGAAAGGCCACCTCGTCGCCGAAGGCCTCCCGGATGGCGTCCAGGGTGACCGGCGTGTCCTCCACCACGTCGTGGAGCATCGCGGCGGTGAGGGTCACCGGATCCAGCTCCAGCTCCGCCAGGATGGAGGCCACGGCCAGCGGATGGGTCATGTACGGCTCCCCCGAGGCCCGGCGCTGCTGGCCGTGAGCCCGCTCGGCAAAGGCGTACGCCCGCTCCACGATCCCCACGTCGCCCGGGGGAGCGTAGCCGTCCACCCGCTGTCTCAGCTCGAGCAGGCTCACGTTCACCGCCTCACAGTACCAGTACGCTGGCGGCCGGCCGCCCGCCCAGGGCCTCGCGGCCCCTGAGGGCCCCGAGTTCCACGAGGAAGCTCAGGAGCACCACCACCCCGCCCAGCTCCTCTACGAGCTCCGCCGCCGCGCGGGCCGTTCCCCCGCTGGCCAGCACGTCGTCGACCACGCCCACGCGCATCCCCGGCTCCACCGCGTCCCGGTGCAGCTCGAGCCCGTCCGAGCCGTACTCCAGCGCGTAGCGGCGGCAGACCCGCGCCGCCGGTAGCTTTCCGCACTTGCGCACCGGCGCAAACCCCACGTTCAGCGCCAGCGCCACCGGTGCGCCCAGCAGAAATCCCCGCGCCTCGGGGCCCACGATGCGCTCCACCCCGAGGTCGCGCAGGGGAGCCGCCACCCGTTCCACCGCCTCCCGGTACGCCGCGGGGTCCTTGAGCAGGGTGGTGATGTCGATGAACAGGATGCCGGGTCGGGGAAAGTCGGGAATGCGCCGGAGCCTCGCGTCAAGATCCACGTCCACCTGCGCGCGCCGTTCCTCTCCACGGTTGGTCTTTGCCGGCCCCCACCGCCCTGTTCGGCGGAAGCGGGCGCCACAGCGCCGGATCCGGCGGGGCACGCGTCCGTGCCACAGGGCGCCGCGGACCGGCTCCCG
>JAJZYS010000143.1 GCA_021797925.1 Bacillota bacterium | reverse complement strand
AACGCCGAAGGAGCTGGCCGGCGGGCGGGCGATCCAGGGGAGGGCGTGAGCCCCGACCGGCGCCGCCTCCGTCCGGGTGGGACTCCCGGGCCCAGTCCTCCCGTCGCTTCTCCCCGCGAGGGGAAATCCAAGCCGAAGGGAGCGAAAACCTGGTCAGGGGAGGGCGTGCAGGCGAAGTTCGCTTTGCCTGCATTTTTGGAACCAGGCAGGCGTTGGATTACGCGCTGACCCCGGAACCGGGGATGACTCCCGCCGTGGGGTACGTCTTCGCCGCCCTCGAGGACGCCCGCCGGGTGCTCGTGGCGTCGGTGGCGGGACTGGACGCCCAGGCGCTCCGGGCGGCGTTGCCCGGGGGCAACTCCATCGCCACGCTCCTCTGGCACGCCGCCGCGGTGGAGCGCTGGTGGGTGGAGGAGGTCCTCGAGGGCCGACCCATGCCCGAGGACGTGCGCCACCTCCTCGGGCACGACATCTCCTGGGAGAAGCACCTGCCCGAGCCGGCGCTCAGGCCGCCGGAGCACTTCCTGGCGCTGCTCAAGAGCCAGCGGGAGCACACGCGGCGGCTGCTCCTGGGCTGGAGCGACGGCGACCTGGACCGTGCCTACCCGGACCTCGCCCACGAGCACACCTACACGGGGCGGTGGGTGCTCAACCACCTTGTGCAGCACGACATGCACCACGAGGGGCAGATCCGGATGCTGCGCGGTTCATCGCGGCGCTGAGGCCCGGTGCAGGCGCACGGTGAACACCGTGTGGCCCACCTCGCTGGTGGCCCGGATCTGACCGCCCAGGGTCGCCACGATGGCCGAAGCGATGGACAGGCCCAGGCCCGCTCCCCCCACCTTGCGGGATCGGGCCTTCTCCACCCGGTAGAACCGTTCGAAGATGTGCGGCAGGTCCTCGGCGGGGATGCCGATCCCGTCGTCCTCGACCCGGATCTCCACCCGGTCGTTCTGGGCGGAGGCGGCCAGATGGATCCTGCCGCCCTCGCGGGTGTAGCGGATCGCGTTGTCCACGAGGATCCACAGCAGCTGGCGCATGCGGTCGGCGTCCGCGGTGACCGTGATCCCCGGCGGCGCGTCCAGGGTCGCCGTCCGGTCGGGGCGGATGACCTCCACCTCGGCGCGCACCTCCTCCAGCAGGGTGGACACGTCCACCGTGGACGGATTGACGTCGATCCCGCGATCGGTGTCGGCGAGGATCAAAAGGTCCTGCACCAGCCGGGTCATCCGCGCGGCCTCGCGCTGGATGGCCTGGACCGCCTCCTGGCGCACGGCGGGGTCCTCCTGGCCCCAGCGGTCCAGAAGGTCCGCGTATCCCTTCACCACCATCAGCGGCGTGCGCAGCTCGTGGGAGGCGTCGGCGACAAAGCGCGTCTGGCGGTCGAACGCCACCTCGAGCCGCCCCAGCATGGCGTTGAAGCTCTCGCTGAGCGCCCGGACCTCGTCGTAGGGGCCGTGGGCCGGCAGCCGCCGCTGCAGGTCCTCGGAGCTGGAGATCTCCCCGGCGGTGGCCGCCACCTTCTGCAGGGGTTCCAGCGCCCGGCGGGTCATCACCATGCTACCCACCACGGCCAGCACCAGGCCGAGCCCGCCGGCCTCGAGCACCCGGCGGGACAGATCGGCCAGGTACGCGTTGACGGTGCCGAGGGAGGCCGCCACGACCACCGCCCCCAGCCGAAACCCGCCGGCGTCGATGGGATAGGCGACCAGCGCCATGCTGTGGTTGGCTCCCACGCCCAGCTCCGCCGCCGGCAGGTACCTGGGCGCGGGCAGGCTGCTGATGGCGTTCCACACGCCCACCCGCCGGCCCGTGGGATCCAGCAGCTCCACCTGCAGGGTGGGGGTGCGGGTGATCTGCCGGTGGATGATGGTCACCCACTGGGTGGGAGTCGCCTCCAGGGAGAGCCGCTCCGAGAGCAGCGCCGCCTCGCCGGCCAGATGGTCCAGGACCTGCTGGTCGAGCGCCGAGCGGACCCGCTCCACCAGGACCGTGCCCACCACCGCCAGGACCAGGGCGAACACCAGCGCCAGAAGGACCGTGAGCCGGGTCGCCAGCGAGATTGGCAGGCCCCGGAACAGCGTCCCCAGGCGCCCTCTCACGGCACCGGGGCCTCCTCCCTCAGGACGTATCCGACGCCGCGCACCGTGTGGATGAGCTTGGACGGGAAGGGGTCGTCCACCTTGGCGCGCAGGTAGCGGATGTACACGTCCACGAGGTTGGAGCTGCCCTCGTACTCGAGCCCCCACACCCGGGAGAGGATGTGCTCGCGGCGGACCACGAGCCGCTCGTTGCGCAGCAGAAACTCCAGGAGGTCGAACTCCTTCTTGGTCAGGTGAATGGGCGCTCCGCCCCGGTGCACCTCCCGGGTGGCGGGGTTGAGCGTGAGATCCGCGGCCCGGAGCACCTCGCCGGGGCCGCCCTGGCCGCGGCGGCGGAACACCGCCTTGAGCCGGGCCACCAGTTCCTCGATCGCGAAGGGCTTGGTGAGGTAGTCGTCGGCTCCGGCGTCCAGGCCCCGTACCTTGTCCGGAGTCTGCCCGCGCGCGGTCAGGATGATGATGGGAACCTGGGAGACGGCGCGGATGGCGCTGCACAGCTCGAGCCCGTCCCGGCCCGGGAGCATCAGGTCCAAGATCACCGCCGACCAGCTGTCGGGGTCGCCCATGCGATCCAGCGCGGTCTCGGCGTCCTCCACGGTCTGGACCGCGAAGCCGATGTGGCCCAGCTCCAGCTCCAGGTAGCGGGCGATGAGCGGATCATCTTCCACCACCAGGACACGCTGGGTGGAATCCATGGCCCACACCTCCTGCGTCCATTGTAGCAAACGCAGGCGCCATGGCCGTTAAAGGCGCATGAAGCCCGCCCGGTAGCGGCGGGCTCCCTACAGGGCGTCGCGGCGCGCGCGCGCCACCCGGCGCCAGGCGACGACGGCGGCCAGCACCAGGACGAGGCCGATGAGGACCTCGACCACGGTGAAGGCGTGGGCGAGGCCCTGGGTCGCTTGCCCGGTGGACCGGCCCAGCTCGATGAGGACAAGGCTCCACAGGACGGTGCCGGGCAGGGTGTACCCGAGGAACCGCGCGAACCTCATGCGCACGACGCCGGCGGGCAGGGAGATGTACGTGCGCACCCCCGGCAGGATCCGTCCGATGGCCACCGCCCGCTCGCCGTTGCGCTGAAACCACGCCTCCGCGTGACCGAGCTCACGGCGCAGCAGCGGATTTCGCTCCTTGAGCCAGGCCACCAGCGGGGCGCCGCCCACCGAGCCCACGAAAAACAGGAGAACCGACCCCAGCAGCTGGCCCAGGATCGCCATGAGCGCCACCGGCCAGAAGGCCAGGGAACCCTGGCTCACCAGGTAGCCGGCCAGGGGCAGGACCACCTCGCTGGGCACGGGAATCCCCGCGCTCTCCAGCGTCATGCTCAGGAGCACGCCCGAGTCGCCAAAATGGCGGACGGCTTCGGTCCACACGCTAGCGGCCAGCTGGATCCCTCCTGTCGTCGGACCCCTCCAGCGTGGTGGACGCGGGTGAGAAACCGGCCAGAATTGTCAGGTCGCAACGCGCGCCAGGGGATCCGCGCCCGGGCCCAGGACTTCGCGCCAGAAGAACTCCGCCACCTGAGGCGTGAGGTGCGCCGCGGCGGCCTCCACGGAACGGTGCTGGGTGGCGTGGGCGGCGAGCGCCTGCCACTTCAGGAGCCGATACGGGCCCATGGGCACCGCGACGCGCACGCCGGGGGGGACGCCGGCATCCGCGGGCGCCATGGCCTCGGGGATGACGGGCGCGTAGCGGGCCTGGGGCCGCTCCTGGGGACCGAGGCCGCGCAGCGCGATGTCCAGGGCGCGGGCGACGGCCCGGTGATCCCGGTGGCCGTTGCCGCCCCAGGCGTCGAAGGTGAGCACCGCCTGGGGCCGGTGGCGCAGGATGAGCAGGCGGATGCTCTCGGCCACGGCCGCGGGGTCGACCTCGTCCAGGTGACCGTCCTCGTACCCGAGCCGGTAGAGATGGCGGATGCCCAGGATGCGGGCCGCCTCGGCCAGTTCCCGGGCGCGGACGCGGGCCACCTGGCCGGCGGCCGCCACCGGGGGCTCCCCGGGTCGGCCCGCGCCGCCGTCGGTGGCCGTCACGAGCACGGTGGTCACGCCCCGGTGAGCCAGCCTCGCCAGGGTCGCCCCGGCCGCGAAGGACTCGTCGTCCGGGTGGGCGAACACGGACATGAACACACCCACGTGGCTGCCTCCTGGATACCGGAATGCCGGGATGAGGGAACGCGTGTCGCCGAATGCATTCGACGGGCGCGAGGGCGCCTCCTTTGCGACGCCGTCGGGGAGGGCCCTCCCGGCCCAGAAGCTCTCCGGAAGAAGGTGATCGCGGTGCGCACCGAGACCCTGGTGGTGGGTCCCCTGGCGGTCAACTGCTATCTCCTCGACGACGGCGACGGCCGGGTGCTGGTGATCGACCCCGGCGCCGAGGCCCAGCGCATCCGCCGGGCCCTGGGCCCGCGCACCGTCGCCGGGATCCTCCTCACCCACGGCCACTTCGACCACATCGGCGCCGTCGACGACCTTGGCCCGGCGCCGCTGATGATCCACGCCGCGGACGCCGCCATGCTCGGGGACCCCCTCCGCAACGGCTCCGGGCTCGTTCCCGGCCTCGGGGCCGTCAAGGCGCGACCGGCCGACCGCCTGCTCGCGGGAGGCGAGGAGATCCCGTTCGGGAACGAGGTCCTCACGGTCGTGCACCTGCCCGGCCACACCGCGGGGAGCGCGGGATTTCTGCTGGGCGAGCGGCTCTTCGCCGGCGACACGCTGTTTCACCGCAGCATCGGCCGGACGGACTTGCCGGGGGGTGACGGCGCCGCCATCCTTGATTCGATCCGCGGTCGGCTGTGGCCCCTCGCCGACGGCGTCGTGGTGCTGCCGGGGCACGGGCCGCCCACGACCATCGGCGAGGAGCGAAGGCTCAATCCCTTCTGCGCCGGGGCCTGAAGCCGTCACGAGCGTTCCCGGCGCGTTCTTCGCCCGCGCGCGGACCGCGTGGCTCCGCACCGCGGGTGGGCATGCTAGCGCGGGAGGGGGAGCGTGATGACGAGGAAGGAACCGGGACGCGCCAGAGATCCGCGCGCGGATCTGAAGCTGCGCGTGGCCGAGGAGCTCGGGCTGGGGGAGAAGGTCCGCGAGCACGGCTGGGGCGCCCTGAGCGCCCGGGAGAACGGGCGCGTGGGCGGACGGCTGACCCGGCGCCGAGGGCCAAACGCACCCGTCTCCTGAGCGGGCCCCTCAGTCCCCCGATCCCAGGCGGGGCACGAAGACCTGGGGCCGGCCCGCGCCCCGCGGGCCGGAGCTCACCACGAGGTTGAAGCCCGCCATGACCGCAATCCCCAAGGCGGCGGGAGGCGTTTTGCCCGGTCGGGCAGGGCCGACGGGCGTCATCCACCACTGTCCGCTCACGAGGTCCAGGAGGAACTGCTGGTCGATGGCGCTCTTGCCGGTCATGAAACCGTGGTCCCACACCAGGGCGCTCTCCCCTGCGGCGTACCAGCTGAAGTCCCCGCCGGAGTCCGCGAAGTTGGTCACGGGCCGCAGGGTCCGCCGGCGCTCGCGAAAGAGGAACAGGTAGCCCGGCATCCCGGTCATGGCGTTGCCCTGGGTCGCGAGGACGATGACGGCGCCGCCGTGCACCCGCACCAGCCGGGTGACGACGGCGTGGCCGCGGATGCCGGTGAGCGCGGGCACCCCCAGCGGGCCGATGCCGGCCGCGGCGGGGCTCGTGACGCCGGCGGCCCGGTGGCCGGGGGCGATCCACGCGGTGGGGATCCCCGCCAGCGCGAAGTCCCAGTGGCGAGGCAGCCAACCCAGGGTGACGGCGCCCGTGGCGAGCGAGCCGCCGGCTCGGCGGTACGGGGTGTAGGCGATCCGGGTGCGCGTGCCGGGGGTGGGAGGCGGGATAGGGGGGGAGGCGGCGAGAGTCGACGCGGGCCGCACCGTCCACAGGATGCCGTGGGCCAGCGGCAGCACCAGGACCTGGGCGGGGTTGACCCCGGCGGGCAAGCGGTAGCGGGTCGATCCCACCGTCACGTGGCGGTGCCCCCACCCCGTCCAGCTGCCGCCCTGCAGCCGGTAGCGGGCCACGGCGGGCGCGGGGGGCAGGTCGGGGAGGGTTCCGCCGGGGCGCCACCGGAGCAGGCCTCCCGCCGTGACGGCGAAGTGCTGTTGGCGGGCGACCACAGGCACGGACCGGACACCGGCGAGGCAGGGCTGCCCCGAGAGCCCCCACAGCCACATGACCAGGGTCAGACCCACCTCGACCCGGTAGCGACGGCGCACGTGCACGGCCAGATCCTCCCGGCTCCGCAGGCCCTGGGCACGAAGCGCCGTGCCTCATGTCCCGGGCCCGGTCGGGGCCCTGGCAGGATTATGCCACACGGACAGGGGCAAATGGTTATGGAAAGGTAACGTGACGCGGCGGGAGGGGGACGGCGCACCCCGAACGCCGCTCGCGGGCCCGTCCCCGCGTCCCCCCGGCGGGCGCGGGGCGGAGGCGGCCGCCGCGTGGGGTGGCGGGACCCGGGTGCCGACCCGCCGGCCTCACAGGCGACGAGCTGAGGCCCTGTGCAGCGCGCGTCTGCGGCGGGGGCGGGGGGAAGCCGGCTGCTTTCGGTCCGCGGCCGGCGTCACTCTCCGGGGTCGTAGGGGATCCCGTCGGCCGCCGGAGGGGAGCTGCGGCGGACCGCCAGGGCCAGAGCCGCGATGGTGAGCAGGTAC
>JAJZYS010000142.1 GCA_021797925.1 Bacillota bacterium | reverse complement strand
GCCCGGGAGTTCGCCGGTTCCGGCAAAGGCGTCTGGCGCATGGCCGGCGGACCGATGAACAGCCCTGGGCGTCGCCTATTGGCGCGCCCAGGGCTTGGCCTGTCTGACTGACCTGTACCGAAAGCGCTACGCCTGAGAAACCGCCGGATGCGGACCCGCATGTCCGGTGGTGTGAGAGGACGGGGCTTCGCCGCCCCCTCCGATTCGATTGTCCCGCCTTAGTCTTCCGCCTTGGCTCGGGCCTGGGCCGGAGGGGTGCCGGTTCGCTGCGACACAATTCGACACAATAAGGGTGTCGAATGAGAGAGTACAGGGCAGTTATATAAAAAAACGTGACGAAAATTGTCCTGGAAGAGCAGGAAGACATGCCCGGCGACGCGAATAACGGGCTCAAGTTGGAAACGGTGACCGCCGCCCTTGGCCCGAGGGCTGCTGGACGGTGGGCCGGGTCCCAAAGGGGGGTGGATGACGTCGATCTGACGACACGGGTGCTGGGCGCGGCCCTGGAGGCCCTGGGCGAACAGCAGCGGCTCGACGCCCGCAACCTGGCCAACATCGACACGCCGGGCTACCAGGCGCAGCAGCTTCACTTCCGGAACATGCTGGCCCGCTACATCGCCCAGGGGGGCCAGGGCCCCGCCCCGACGCCGCGGGTGGCCGTCGACCCGGCGCCGGTGCAGAACGACGGCAACTCCGTGTCCCTGGACGCCCAGATGGTGAGCCTGGTCAAGACCGGCCTGGCATACCGGTTCACCGCCGCCGAGCTGCGCGACGCCTACCAGCGGATCACCTTCGCCGCCACGGGAGCGGGCACCGCATGACGAGCCCGTTCTCGGCCCTGGACCTGAGCGGTTCCGGTCTGACCGCACAGCGCCTGCGCATGGGCCTCATCGCGGCGAACCTCGCCAACGCCAGCAGCGCCACGACCCCGGGGGCCACCCCCTACCAGGCCGAGTTTCCGGTGTTCGCCACCGAGGCCAACGGACAGGTGGCGGTCGTGGCCATCGCCCACGACCCCACCCCCGGTCCGCTCCGGTACGAGCCCGGCAACCCGCTGGCCAACGCCCAGGGTGAGGTGCGCCTCTCCAACGTCAACCCCATCCAGCAGCTCACCGACCTCGTGGAGGCCACCCGCTCGTACCAGGCCAACGCCACCGCCCTCATGGACACCAAGACGGTGGACCTGGCGGCCATCAACATCCTGGGATAGGGGGCGGGACCATGGTGCAGGGGATCGGCTCGCTGGCGGGCTCTGGCCTGAATGCGGCCGTGGGGCGCCCCGCTCCCGGTTTCTCGGCGCTCCTCGACGGGGCGCTGGGCAAGGTGAACGCCGCGCAGGTTGAGGCCAGTCACGCGGTCCAGGCGGCCGCGGTGGGCAAGGGGTCCCTCGAGGCGGCGGTGGTGGCCACCGAGAAGGCCGACCTGGAGCTCACCATGGCGGTCGAGGTCCGCAACAAGCTGCTGACCGCGTACCAGTCGGTCATGAACATGCAACTGTGATCCGGGCGGGGGTCGGTTGATCGTGGAGGGCGCCAGAGAACGGCTGAAACGCGCCTGGACGGACGTCCAGGCGCTTGGCCCCGGGCAGCGGGTGCTGCTGGGGGGCAGCCTGCTGTTCGGGCTCATCGGCATCTTCTTCATCCTTGCGCGGGTCTTCGCCGCCCCCAGCCAGGTGCAGGTGTTCAGCCAGCTGGCTCCGCAGGACGCGGCGGCCATCACCGGCGTGCTCAGCTCGGACAAGATCCCCTACACCCTGTCCCCGGACGGCACCAGCATCTTCGTGCCCGAGCCCGACGCCGCCCAGGCGCGCCTCGACGTGGCCGGGCAGGGGCTGCCCAAGCAGGGGAACGTGGGCTTTCAGATCTTCGACCAGACCCAGCTGGGCATGTCGAGCTTCCAGCAGCACGTGATCTACGTGCAGGCCCTCGAGGGCCAGATCGCCCAGACCATCGACAGCCTTCAGCAGGTGCAGAACGCCCAGGTGCAGATCGTCCTGCCCCGGCCCTCGCTGTTCGCCTCCGCCACCCCGCCGGCGACCGCCGCGGTCTTCGTGGCGCTCAAGCCGTACGCGACCCTGAGCGCCTCCGAGGTGGCGGGGATCCAGAACCTGGTGAGCCACAGCGTCCAGGGACTGAAGCCCAGCGACGTGACGGTCGTCGACAGCCAGGGCCAGGTGCTCATGGCCGGCGCGTCCCGGAGCCCGTCGGCGACCGGGGACCTCAACATGCAGCTCGCGTTCGACCGGCGGCTCGAGGACGGCCTGCTGGCGCTGCTGGAGCCGGTGCTGGGACCGGGCAACGTGGTGGCCCACGTGAGCGCCACGCTCAACTTCAACGGCCAGACGCGCGTGGAGCACCTGTTCATGGCCCCCAAGGGCAAGAAGGCCCTCATGCGGAGGATCTCGACCCTCAAGGAGAGCTTCAAGGGCACCGGCACCGCACCCACCATTCCCGGGACCTCGAGCAACGTCCCGCCCACCTACACGCTGGGCGCCACCGGATCCAAGAGCAGCTACACCCGGTCCCAGACCGACGCGGTCCCGGCGCTCGACACCGAGGAGCTCACGAGCTCGGTGGCCCCGGGGGCCGTCAAGCGGCTCAGTGTGGCGGTCATCGTCAACCAGCGGCTGACGCCGGCGCAGGTGCGCTCCATCCGGGCCACCGTGTCCGCGGCCCTGGGGGCCGACCCCGCCCGTCACGACGTCATCTCCGTGACGGGGATGCCCTTCAACCAGACCCTGGCGCACCAGGCCAGCGCGCTCCTGGCGGCGCAGGCCAACCAGCGGCTGATCCAGGAAGGGGTGGAGGGCTTGGCCATCCTCCTTCTGGCCTTGCTCCTGGCCATGCTCATCCGCCGGATCCAGCAGCGGCCCAGCTACCCGGTGCCCGCGCTGGCGGGGCCGGCCCTGCCGGAGGCGCCGCCCCCTCCCCGGGTCCCCACTCCCGAGGAGCTGCGCGCCGCGGAGGCGACCCAGTCGGCCCGCGACCATCCTGAAGAGGTGGCCGCCATCGTGCGTACCTGGCTCAAGGAGTGACCGGTTCGGGAGGAGAGGCCGTGGCCACCGAGATCACCGGCCGCCAGAAGGCGGCCATCCTGATCGTCTCCCTGGGTCCGGAGATCGCCGCCCAGGTGTACAAGCACCTGGGAGACCAGGAGATCGAGGAGCTCACGCTGGAGATCGCGGCCCTGAGGGAGCTTCGCGCTCAGGACCGCACGGCGGTCATGGAGGAGTACCGGGCCCTGTCCGAGGCCCAGTCCTACGTCAACAGCGGGGGGCTCGGATACGCGCGCGAGGTGCTGGAGCGGGCCATGGGCTCCCAGAAGGCGGTGGACATCCTCCGCCGGCTGACCCAGAACCTGCAGGTGCGCCCCTTCGACCTGGTGCGTCGCGCGGAACCCCAGCAGGTGCTGGGCTTCATCCAGAACGAGCACCCCCAGACCATCGCCCTCATCCTCACCTACCTGCAGCCGCAACAGGCGGCCGAGATCCTGGGCGGCCTGGGTCCCGAGCGCCAGGCCGACGTCGCCCGACGCATGGCCCTGATGGAGCGTACCTCGCCCGAAGTGGTCCGGGAGGTGGAGCGGGTGCTCGATCGCAAGCTCAGCACGCTGGTTTCGCCGGAGCTGGCCCCGGTGGGGGGCATCGAGGCCGTGGTGGAGGTGCTCAACCGCGTCGACCGCGCCACCGAGCGGACCATCCTGGACACCCTGGGCAGTCAGGACCCGGACCTGGCCGAGGAGATCAAGCGGCGCATGTTCGTGTTCGAGGACATCATCTACCTGGACGACCGGTCGCTGCAGCGGGTCATGCGGGAGATCGACCTGGAGAAGGACCTGCCTCTGGCGCTCAAGGCCGCCAGCACCGAAGTGCGGGAGAAGATCCAGCAGAACATCTCCAAGCGCGCGGCGGAGAACCTGCAGGAGAACATCGAGTTCCTGGGTCCGGTCCGCCTGCGCGACGTGGAAGAGGCCCAGCAGCGCATCGTGTCCCTGGTCCGTCGACTGGAAGAAGAGGGCGAGATCGTGGTCGCCCGGGGCGGAGATGATGAGATTGTTGTCTAGGGTCATACCCCAGGGGCACTGGCACAGCGGCCAGCCGTTCCAGCTCGTGTCGGTGGTGACGCCCGTCCCCGAGCCCGAGGAGGTCCCCTCCGCCCCGGATCCCTTCGCCCAGGGGTTCGCGGCGGGGCTGGCCCAGGGCCAGGCGGAGGGACGGCAGGCGCTGCAGGCGGCGAGGGCGGCGCACCGGGCCGAGCTGGACCGGCTGAACGCCCTTTACGAGCAGCGGTGGGCCAGGATGGAGGCGGGCGTGTGCGCCGTCATCGCCCGGCTCGTCGCCGGATTCGTGGGCGAGGCGCTGCGCGAGCCCGAAGCGCTGGCCCGCCGCGTCGCGGCGGCGCTGGCGGAGCTGGCGCCGGCCGGCGCCGAGGTCAGCGTCCGGGTGGGGCCCGGCGCCGGCGAGCCGCCGGCGGGACTGGCGTGGGAGGAGGACACGCGCCTTGGCGCCGGAGACTTCTGGCTCGAGGCGGGATCGGTCGAGGTGGACGGCCACCTCGACCCGGCGCTGGCGCGGCTCGAGGAGCGGCTCCTGGAGGAGCTCCCCGCGGCGCTGGTCGAGAGCGGGGCGGGTGACCGGTCGTGAGCGCCCAGCTGCAACTCTCCCGGGATCCCGCGCGGGACTGGCGCCCCTACGAACGGGTGGGACGGCTGGTGGAGGTGCGGGGCCTGAGGCTCGAGGCCGCAGGACTTTCCGTCCGGCTGAAGGAGCTTTGCACGGTCGCCCGGGACGACCGGCCGCTCCTGGCGGAGGTGGTGGGATTCAACGGCGGGCGGGCGGTCCTGGCGCCGCTGGACGCGATGGACGGCATCGAGCCCGCGGCGGTGGTGCGCGCCACCGGACGGCCGCTGACGGTGCGCATGGGGCCGGGGCTCTTGGGCCGCGTCCTCGACGGCCTGGGCCGGCCGGTGGACGGGCGCGGTCCCCTGCCGCCGGGCGAAGGGGTCGCGTGCAACGCGGAGGTGCCCGGGCCCATGGACCGACCGCGCATCTGCCGACCTCTGGCGACGGGCGTGAGGTCCATCGACGCCTTCACCACCCTGGGCGAGGGCCAGCGCATCGGGATCTTCGCGGGCGCCGGCGTGGGCAAGAGCACGCTGCTGGGCATGATCGCCCGGCGCAGCCAGGCGGACGTGAACGTGATCGCCCTGTGCGGGGAGCGGGGCCGCGAGGTCAAGGAGTTCCTGGAGCGCGACCTGGGCGAGGGGCTGGCCCGTTCGGTGGTCCTCGTGGCCACGTCCGATCAGCCGGCCATGCAGCGGGTCAGGGTGGCGGAGCTGGCCCACCGGATCGCGGACCGCTTCCGGGAAGGGGGCCGGCGGGTGCTGCTGCTGATGGACTCGCTCACCCGCTTCGCCTTTGCCCAGCGGGAGCTGGGCCTGGCCGCGGGCGAGCCGCCCGCCACCCGCGGGTACCCGCCGTCGGTCTTCGCGGCCCTGCCCCGCCTGGTGGAGCAGGCCGGCACCGGCCCCGGCGGCAGCGTCACCGCGATCTACACGGTGCTGGTCGAGGGCGACGACCTCGAGGAACCGGTGGCGGACTCGGTGCGCAGCCTGCTCGACGGTCACATCGTGCTCTCCCGGCGCCTGGCCGAGCGGGGTCTGTTCCCGGCGGTGGACGTGCTCCGCTCCCTGAGCCGGGTGATGCCCGAGGTGGTGGACGCCGACCACCGCCGCGCGGCGGCGCGGGTGCGCGCGTGGATGAGCGTCTACGAGGCGGCGGAGGACCTCATCCAGGTGGGTGCCTACCGGGCGGGGCAGGATCCGGAGCTGGACACGGCGGTGGCCATGCGTCCGCGCTGGCTGGCGTTCCTGGCGCAGGACCGGGAGACGGCGGCGCCCCCCGACGAGGTCCGCCGGGCGCTGCTGGAACTGGGAGGCGAGGAGGCATGACCGACCGGCTGGCCCGGCTGGAGCGCCTCGCCCGCCGGGAGCGCGACCTCTCGGCCCGGGAGCTGGCCTGGGCGCTGGCGGCCACCGACCAGGCGCGGGCGGTCCGCTCGGCCGTGGCCCGGGAGCGTTTGGCCCTGCCCGTGCCCGGGCCCGGCGTCCACCGACTGGCGGGGCTGCGCCTGGCAAGCGAGGCGCGGGCGGTGGCGGGGCTGCGCCTTGAGCGGGCGGACGCCCGGGTGGCGCAGGCCGAGGAACGCGAAGGCCAGGCCCGGGACGCACTCAAGAGCCGCCAGCAGACACTGCGCCAGTGGGAGCGCCTGGGAGCGCGCCGGCGAGAACTCGCCGCGAAGGCGCGCCGGCGCGCGGCCCAGCGGGAGGCCGATGCGCGCTGCGCACCGGAATCCTCGCCGTGAAGCAGGTCATCCTCGCGCTGGTGGCGGCGGTGCTGCTGGGGGCGGGAGCGGGGTTCTACCTGCAATCTCACGGCGGCCTGACCCTGAAGGACCCCGTGGCGAACCAGAGGGTGCAGGCGCGCATCGCCACGTACCTGGAGGGCTTGAGCCCCCGCGCCGCGGCCCGGATCCTCGGCCACATGCAGCCCCAGCAGGCGGCCAGCGTCCTGACGGCGATGCGCGTGCCCACGGTGGACCGGATCCTGGTGGCCATGAACCCCACGACGGCGGCGCGCCTCCTCGAGGACACCCGGGGGATGTCCCCGTGAGGCGCAGGGCGGTGGAGGGGGTGATCGGGGGGTGAGGCAGGCCCCGGCTCGCACGACGGAAACGGAGTCAGGAAGGAGGTGATACGGTGATCCACATGGAGATTCCCGTCCCG
>JAJZYS010000141.1 GCA_021797925.1 Bacillota bacterium | reverse complement strand
CCGGCAGCGTGTAGATCTTCTTCATGACCACCAATGTAGCGAATCTCCACGGGAGCATCCACCCCCGTCAACGACCGCCTCTCGCCGCCACCGGTGTACAGGCCTGCTCCTCAGCCTCTAGCTTCCCACCGCACTCTGTTGCGACGGCTTCGATCTCGTCCCGGGCCCAGATCTCACCAAAAAACACGAGCTTCCAGATGTTGTGTGCGGAAGCTGGGGTGCAGGGAGCGGCGGTCGGGGTTCTCCACGATTCGGCGCTGGCTGGCGGCAGAAAAGGCGGAGGCACGGCTCTTCAGGGGGGGACCGGCGCGAGTGGCTGGTCGTCCTGGACCAGGCGCATCTTGAGGCGTCGCCCGACAGCCATCGGGAAGCCGGCCCCACTGGCAAAACGCTACACGTGTAGCGTTTTATCGAACCGAACCGGTACATTGCGCAATTCGGCGAGACGGCGCCGGTACGGCTGGATCCTAGCTTTCAACTCGGTCTCGTCACGACGCCCCACGGCTGAAGCCGGGGGGAGACCTGCGCCGCGTGATTCGGTGTCCCATCAGGAGAGAACCGCCACATCCCGCTTCCATGCCGCTTGAGCGAGCTTCGCATCCCTTGTGGCCAGCGGCACGCCTTCACGCATGGCCAGCTCCAGGTAGGCGGCGTCGTAGACGGAAAGACCCTCGTCACGCGCAACCGACCACGCCGCCGTGAAGCTCCTATCGCTATGGTCCACTTCCACCGCGAGCGCAGCCCACAAGGCGTCCCAAACGCGCCGGGCCTGGACGCGCGAGATGCGACCTCGCCGCTCGCCCGACAGCAGTCCGTTCGCGAGTTCGAGCGGCCACAGGCTCGGCACCACGGCGTGGCTGTCCGTGGGCAGATCAAAGGTTTCCTCGTCCGTGAAGCACCAGGAGAGAGCCGTCGATGCGTCGAGCACGTAACGGCTCATCGGCGGCCCTCATCCACCCAGGAGCGCAACTCTTTCGACGGAATGCGGGGAAGTTCCGCGCGGATCTGGCGCAGCGCTTTCCGAGCCTCTTCCCGGTCCACTGCCGCCTGTACGGGGGTCAGCAGTGCAACCGGCTTGCCCCGATTGGTGATCGTGATCGTTTCGCCTTGAGCCACTGCCCGCAGGAGCTCATTGAGATGGGTCTTCGCGTCGAAGGTTCCCACAACTCGCATGCTGCTCACGTCCCAACTAGTCTTGTGGCTAGTATAGTGTGCGTGCAGTCGCCGCGCAAGTCAACTACCGTTCCTGAGATCGTAACCGTTCCTCAACGGCGGAGCGTTCCAGCATGAACCCCCAGGATCTGTGCCGCCTGTTCCAACCCGATCAACCGCTCCATATGCTCAGTATACCACACAGGTGTTTGGGGTACATCCTAACGAACTCGGCAAGAATGGTTAAATGTTAGGACAGCAGTAAACTACCTTTGGTGGGCACAGGTTCACCTTCTGGCAAGGATAGGGGTTGCCCCCTGCGGCGGTTTCCCAATGGTCAACCTCGGGATCGCCCCCCGGCTCTCGGCGCCGGATCACTCGCGAGTAGCGTCTCGGGGGACACGCGTGCCGTGCGGCCGTGACGCGGTTAGCGCCGAGCGCTCATCGCGCGGCGGGACGCCTTAGGCCGATCAGCGGGGGCCTGAAACGCTCCGGTTCACGCCGGCACCCGCTCGCGCGCCAGGTCCACCAGCGCTCCCACCACGGCCCTGAGCAGCGTGCGGACGTCTTCCGAGATCAGGCGGCCCTGGGCGTCGAAGTGCTGGTGGGCGAGCGGCAGGTAAAACTCGGGCTTGACGAGCACCCGTGAATCGGTGAAGAGCAGCACCTGCCGCAGCTGCAGCTGCGAGCGCACGGTGCCGAAGGCCCCGCCGCTGGCGCCGACGAGGGCGATGGGCTTGTGCCGCAGCGGCGACTGAAGCGCCGGGCGCGACAGCCAGTCGATGGCGTTCTTGAGCACGCCGGGGATGCCGTAATTGTACTCGGGCGTGGCGATGAGCAGGGCGTCGGCGTCGCGGACCTGGGCCTTGAACGCGCGGACCACGTCGGGACCGCCGTCGCCCTCGAGGTCCTGGTTGAACGGGGGGATGCCCTCGAGGCCCTCGTAGATCTCCAGCGCCACCCCCGGGGGGACGAGAGAACGCGCCTCGCGCAGCAGCGCCCGGTTGTAGGATGCCTGGCGCAGACTCCCGGCGATGCCGAGGATCTTCAGGTCCGGCACGGAGCATCATCCTTCCATGGATAAAGGAACTATCTATTGAATCGTACAAGGGCGCGCGGCGTGCGTCAAGTCGGGCTCGAACCGGTGGCGCGGCGCGCGCCGCGCGCCGACGCGCCCGCGCTGACGCCCGCGCCCGGGGTCACCCCCGGGCGCGCAACGGTGAGAATCCGGCGGACCGCCCGCCGGCCCCGGCCTGAGTGCGGCCGGGAGCAGGTCACCCCTCGCCCAGAGGGTCCTTGGGCGTGAGCTGGGCCGGCACGGCGGCCCCAGTCCCGGCCAGGGCGGCGAACTCGCTGGGGGAGCGGGACGGTCCGGGGGACCCGGAGGAATTGGGCGTCCTCAGGGGCGCGACGCGGGGCACGAACCCGGTCAGTGGGGACGGGACGCCGGGGTGGCGCTGGGCGTCGGCGACGATGAACACGAGTAGGTCGTCCAGCGCGCGGAGCACGGTCTTGAGCCGCGGCGGTGCGGGATCGGCCCGGTAACGGCGGTTGGCCCAGACCACGCGGGCGACCGCCTGGTGAAGCGGATGGACGGTGCACCCTCCCCTTCGGGGCCGGCTCGGATTCGGAGCCGGGGCAAGGCTGGCGGTTGCCCGGCGAGCCGGTGGTTTCGCGGCGTGGAAGGGTATTCCTTCCACGAAATGTTGCGGTTTTTGGAACTTTGTGCTGCCTGCGGCCATGGGCCACCGGCGATGGCGAGGGCCCATTCCTGACGGGGGCCTATGCGCAGGCCTACGTCCTTCGGACCCCGGGACCGGGGCCCTGTACCAAAAGGGGAGTGCAGCAAAATGGGTCCCCCCGGACGATGCTGCCTGCAGGGATGGCAAGGTATGATCGGGGCGTTGAGCGGGGGCGGACGGCGCCCCCCGGGTTCGAGGTTGCCGCCTCCCTGGAGGCAGGGTGGAACTGGCCGGGTTGCGCGGGTTCCGCTGGCGAGATCCCTGACCCCACGTCCCATGTCTGGACCCGACCGACGATCACCACCCTAACCTGACCCGCGGGCGCTGGGCCTGTGGGACAGCGAGCGAGGAGAAGACCTTGTACTGCAAGCTCTGTCCCACGTGCGAACACTGGTCATTCTCTCGCCGGCGGAGGCGAACGTGGACGTGCACGTACTGTGGAGCGGACCTGACGGCGCAGCCCTATGGCAGCATGATCCTGGTCCATGGCGAGCGCACGTTCCGCTTCCGTGCCCCCCACATCGAGGTGGCGCTGGTCCACGGTGGGGAGCACGTCGCCCGGCGCGCCGCGATCTCCGCCCAGGAGCAGGACGTGCTCCAGGGCGTGGTGATGGGCGAGAGCCTCGACGAGATGGCGACACGGCTGGGCGCCGACCCTTCGGTGGTCCAGCACCGGCTTGGCCGGCTGCTGCAGAACGTGGCGCACCGCTACCGGATCAACCTGGAGGACCCCGACCGGCCGGGAGGGCGGCCCGACACCCCCGAGCAGCACAGCGTCACCATGATCCAGCGGGAGATCGCGCGCGCTCGCCGGACCGGCCTGCCCCTGTCGCTGGTGTACATGGCCTTCAGCACCCCGGCGGACATGGCCGGGGCGCTCAGCGAGCAGCGGCAGCGGTCCCTGGCCAAGCGCACGCTGCGCACCACGGCCCGGGCCTACGTGACCACGGCCCGCGAGACCGACACGCTGCTGCGCTGGGGAGAGGATGCCCTGGTCTCCCTGCTCCTGGCCACGGACCTCGAGGGCGCCCGCCACGCGGTGGCGCGCCTGACCGCCCGGCTGCGGGACCCGGGGCTGGCCACGGGGGTCGCCCAGTGGGAACCCGACGAGACGGCGAGCGCGCTGGTGGAGCGCGCCCGAGCGGCCCTCGTCCGGCCCGCCGCGGCGAGCGGCCCGCCGGCGACGGTGGGCGGAGAGCGCGCCTGAGATGCCCGGCATGAGGCGTGCTGCGGATGGGGCCGTCGGTGAGGGGGGATGAAGGTGACACAGGTGGTACCGGCGGGCGGGGGACGCCCGCCGTGGATCCCGGTTCCGGCAGCTCCGGACTTCGCGCGGGCGGGCACGGGCCCGCCAGCCGAGAACGTCGACAAGGGAGGGTGGATGTGACGATGCCAGCCAGACACGTGCCTCATCGGTTCCTCACGGCGATGACGGGCCTCTTCATCGGGGCCGGAGTGCTTCTGTCCTCCACGCTCATCTGGAGCGGGGTGACCTACGCCCACGTGGCCACGTTCCAGGTCCAGGGCGTGGATCCCGGCGGCGTCGTCAACGCCAGCCTGTCGAGCACCTCGGCCACGAACATGGCGCCCGGCGACACGGCCGTCAAGACCGTGACCGTGACCAATCCCGAGACCTTTGCCGTCAGCTACAGCATGACCGACACCGTGAGCGGTCCGCTCTTCAGCGGCAGCACGCCGGCCCAGGTGAGCTTCACCGGCGGGCAGGGGGAGCTGCCTCCCAAGGGCACAACGTCGGTGACGGTCGCGGTGACCCTGCCGCTGGACGCGGGCAACAGCTACCAGGGACTGCAGGGCCAGGTGGTCGTCAACGTGGTCCTGACCCAGCTCGTATCCAACCAGACGTTCACCCCCAAGCAGACGGGGCTGACGACCCCGCCGCCGACGGGTGGGGGTGGCACGGGCACTTTCCTCCTGGGCAACACCCAGCAGGTCACCAACCTGATCGGCAACGCCAGGTTCACGCGCAAGGTGGAGATCGAGGCGGAGTTCGGCAGCCCGTACTGGCGGACGGCCGAGCGCGACATCGGTCCCTGTCTGCTCATCCCCTCGACGCTCGTGGCCGGCGGGGTCAGCGTCTCGGTGACCCCGGCGCAGGTGGCCGAGATCAAGGACAAGGGGCTGAGCTGCGCGAGCTTCGAGATGGGCCGGCTGGGGATCGTGACGCTGCCGCTTCAGGACCTGGAGCTGACGTCGCTCGCCAGGACCGACCCCGCCCTGGCCGGAGTCTCCACCAACAGCATCCTCGTGTTCGACGTGAATCTCGACAAGGTCCACCTGCGGCTGCCCGTGGGGGCCCGGGGCACCTGGACCCAGGCGGGTCCGGGCATCACCTACGGGCTGTACGTCCATCCCGACGCCGGCACCGTCATCGCGGTCCACCGGCTGCCCGCCCCCGGACAGGCGACGGTGATCTTCTCGCAGAAGCTCGTGAGCAACACCTCGCTCGTGAGCCTCTGGCAGATGAACGGCGCGGGCGTGCCCGTGTACGTGCCCTCGGACCAGTCCATCAGCAGTGGCCTGGTGACCATGTCGCTGACCCACTTCGGCACCTACTACCCGCTGGAGTACGACGTGCCGTTCGTCGACACGGACAACTCCTGGGGCGCGAAGGACGTGGCGGTGGCCGCCGCGCATCTGCTGGCATCGGGCATGGGCGGGGACCACTTCGCCCCCGACGGCCGGGTGACCCGCGCCCAGTTCGCCGCGCTCCTCGTGCGGGCGCTGGATCTGCCCACGAGCCAGGGCCCCAGCACCTTCGGGGACGTGCCCACCGGCGCGTGGTATGAGCCCAGCGTCGAGGCGGTGGCGCGCGCCGGGCTCATGGGCGCGGTGAAGGGCAGCGACTTCAGGCCCGGAGCGGACATCTCCCGCGAGTCCATGGCGGTCATCATCTCCCGGGTGCTCGCGGTGTGGCACGAGGGCCTCAAGCCGGGCGTGACGCCGGGCGAGGTGCTGGCTCGGTACAAGGACGGGAACAAGGTGGCCTCGTGGGCGCGCCGGGATATGGCGATCGCCATCGAGAACGGCATTCTCAGAGGGATCGCCACCCGCTACCTCGACCCTGGCGCGCCCACGACCCGGGCTCAGACCATGGCGATGCTGGTGCACCTGTTCGGCGTGTGACCCAAGGTGGAATCGGGCTCGGAGAACGCGCGAGGGGGACCCCCCGGGGGGTCCCCCTCCCCCTGCCGCGAGCGGCTGTCATCGCCCGGTCATCGACACCCGCTACGCTGGTCGTGGCCACCGTGCCAGTCGGGATCGAGGAGGGGTGGGATGTGTCCGCATCCGGGGTACTCGCGCTCGTGGCGGCCATGGGGCTCGCGACGATCCCCACGGTCAGCGGGGCCGCTTCTCACCGCCTGTGGGTCGAGCGTCGGCCGCCCCGTGGGGCCGTCGTCGCCGATGCCCTCCCCAGCGTCTGGGCCGGGCTCCCTCGGGCGGCCGTGAGCGCCAGCCAGGCCGATGCGATCACGCTGCACGCGGTCGGAGGCGGCATGGTGCTGCACACGTCCTCCGACCGCGCAGGCGCCCATTCCGTCTGGGACGTTCACGTGCTTCTTCGGGGTCGACTTTACGATGTCAAGGTGTCCCAGCGCACCGGGGCCGTCGTGCGGCAGAAGCTTTCCAACGAGCAGCCCGGCCGCGATGGCCGGGAGCCGGTGGGCGCCGGGCGCGAGGAGGTCCCCGCTCCCGTGGTGGTCGCAGGCATCCCCTTCGACGAGAAGCTGGCGGCGGCCCCGCCTGGCTACATCCCTTACGTCAAACGGGCGATCGCCGCGGTGCACGGGATCGCGCTGCGGTGGGTCGAGTTCCATCGCGAGGACCGCGGTGCGTACCAGATGACGGTGAAGATCCGGCTGGTCCAGGGGAGCG
>JAJZYS010000140.1 GCA_021797925.1 Bacillota bacterium | reverse complement strand
CGCTACGCTCAAGGCCCTCAACCCCGCCATCGCCGGCTACCACAAGCTCAGCCACTTCATCACGGGCATGGGGGACCACATGGGCGAGCTTCAGCCGTCGCTCGTGGTGATGGTCAACCACCATGGCCAGGTGACCGGCGTGGAGACCGCGTTCCCTCAGGTCGCGGGCTACGAGAAGTGGTTCGATCCCCCGACCCGCGAGCCCAACGCCGGCGTGGCCATGTTCAGCCAGCACGTCTACTTCCTGCACTGCAACCGCATCACCCCGAACATGCCCGCCAACCTCAGGTCCGCGCTGGGGTCCTGGCACCGCCTCCTGGGTGTCGGCCCCGACCTCGCGAGCTACCGCCAGCTCACGGCGTTCAAGGCCGGGCTGGGCTCGGTGTGGGGACCGCCCGGACCGGGCATCCGGCTGATGCGCGCGCGCTCCGGAAAAGCCGTCGTGGGGGCGATGGCGGGATTCCCGGCCAAGTACGGCTGGCAGCGCTGGTTCGACCAAGCCCGGGGCCAACCGATCCACGACAGCGTCCTCGGCACGATCTACACCCAGACCCTGCACTTCGTGCCGCCCAGCGCCGTCGTCTGAAGACGGGCGCCCTGGCGCCGGGGGCCCTGAGCCCCCGGCGCCGACGCGCGCCAGGTGTCGCGGTCCCCCGGGGGCGGGTCGCCCGGGCATGGCGGCTGTGCCGCGGCACAGCAGGAATCCTGCCCACGAATCGCGAAACTGTGCAAACGTGTGCGGAAAACGAATGCGGAAGGAGGGAAGGCGGCGTCCAGGCGACCGCACGCGGAGCGGATGGCAAGCAGGGGAGGACACGGGATTGAAGACAGGACGATGGCTCGCCGGAGGCCTCGGACTCCTTTTGGCGGCCAGCGCCAGCATCGGCGTGGTCGCACCCATGGCGGCGGCCGCCGGACACGTGCATCTGACGCTGTGGTCGGGATTCGAGCCCAAGGAGATCAACGTGATCCGCTTCGAGGCCAACCAGTGGGCCAAGCGCACCGGCAACAGCGTGACGGTGCTGCCCAACCCCGGCTCGTTCCAGTCCTTCGCCACGGCGGCCGCCAGCGGGAAGGGGCCCGATGTCGTCATCGGCCTGCCCCACGACAACCTGGGGCCCTTTGTGGCGGCCAAGCTCCTGGCCCCGGTTCCCAAGGGGACCATCGACACCAAGGCGTACGTTCCCGGCGCCATCTCCGCGGTTACCTTCGGGCACACCATGTATGCCATCCCCATCAGCGTGGAGAGCTACGCCCTCTTTTACAACAAGAAGCTCGTCAAGACCCCGCCCAAGACCTTCACGCAGCTCATCGCCATGGCCCGGTCCATGACCCATGGCGGTCAATACGGGTTCGTCTACGACATTACGAATTTCTATTACTCCTACGCGGTCATCCGGGGCTTCGGCTCCTATCTCTTCGGCGGTCCCGCCACCAATCCCGACCCCGGCAAGATCGGGCTCGACGACGCGGCGGGCGTCAAAGCCCTGGCCTTCCTGGGCAGCCTCGTGACCAAGGATCACCTCATGCCCCCGGACATCAACACCACCAGCATGGAACAGCTCTTCAGCCGCGGCAAGGCCGCGATGATCATCGACGGGCCGTGGGACGTGAACGGCTACCTCGCGGACAAGATCGACCTGGGCGTGGCGCCGCTCCCCAAGCTGCCCAACGGCCACGACATGGTGCCCTTCTCCGGCGTCTACACGGCCTTCGTGAGCGCCATGTCCAAGCACCAGGCCCTTGACTGGCAGCTCATCCGCTACATCCTGCAGTACGGGTCGGTGGCCCTGTATCAGGCGGGCCAGCGGATTCCCGCCGTCTCCGCCATGGCGGACAGCAAGACCGTCACCGACAACCCCTATTCCCGGGTCTTTGCCTACGAGGTGCGTCACGCCGAGCCCATGCCCAAGATCTCGGCGATGGCCACGGTGTGGACCCCCGCGCAGGACGCCATCGACCTTGTCATCACCGGACGCGAGAGCCCGGCGGCGGCAGCGGCCAAAGAGGTCCAGCAGCTGCACGCGGCGATCGCCCAAGCGGTCAAGTGACGCGGGGGGCCGCCCGCGGGCGGCCCCGTCCCCCGTCGGACCCGCTCGTGGCCAGGGCCGCGGGATGATGCCACATCGACAGGCGCGGCCCGACGGGAGGATGGGACCATGGTGAAGCGGCTGGCGCCGTGGGCGTACGTGTCGCCGGCATACCTCCTGATCGCGGTGTTCTCCTTCATCCCCATCGGCTACACCGCCTACATCGCCTTCACCGACTACGACCTGGCGCACTTTCTCAGCTACCACTGGGTGGGGCTCACCAACTTCGTCCAGCTCTTCGCCGGGCCGTGGCAGCCGGTGTTTCTGCCGGTGCTGGTGTGGACGTTCCTCTTCGCGGCCATCACCACCGTCTTCAACTACGTCGCGGGGCTCTCCCTGGCCCTGCTCCTCAACAACCCGCTCCTGGCGGAGAGTTCGGTCTACCGCACGCTCCTCATCATCCCCTGGGGACTGCCGGGCACCATCGCCATCCTGGCGTGGCAGGGACTGCTGTCCACGAGCTTCGGCCAGGTGAACGCCATCATGCACCTGGCGGGGCTGGGCCCGGTGCCGTGGCTCACCAACCCCCTCCTGGCCAAGGCGAGCATGTACATGGTGAACCTTTGGCTCGGATTCCCCTTCTTCATGACCGCCTGCCTGGGGGGGCTGCAGTCCATCCCCGGCGAAGTGTACGAGGCCGCGCACCTCGACGGCGCGGGCATGTGGGCGACGCTGCGCCGGGTGACCCTGCCGCTGATGACGCGCTTCTCCGTCCCGCTCCTCATCAGCTCCTTCGCGTTCAACTTCAACAACTTCTCCATCGTCTACCTGCTCACCCAGGGCGGTCCGCCGCGGCTGAGCACCTCGTTCGCCGGGTCCACCGACGTGATCGCGTCGCTGGGGTACAACATGACCGCCGTCTTCAACCGCTACAACCTGTCCGCCGCGCTGTCCATGGTGCTGTTTGTCATCGTGGGCGCCGTCACGCTGGTGCAGATGCGCCTGTCAGGACAGTTCCGGGAGGTGGACTGATGGCCGCGCACGCCATTGCCCCCCGCGCCAGGATCGGCGCTCGAGCCGCCCGGCCGCACATTCCCCGCTACCGGCGGATGGGGCTTGTGGCCACCCGCGTCATCGTGATCACGGTGGTGCTCCTGGTGCTCCTGCCGGGGGTGCTCGTGGTCAGCTCCTCCTTCGAGCCGGGCAACGCGTTCGCCAGCACGCTCATCCCGAGGGAGCTGACCTGGGCCAACTACCGCGATCTCCTGGTGGCGCAGCCGTTTCTCACCTGGGAGCGAAACAGCCTCCTCGCCAGCGGCGTGCCGGCGCTGGTGAACGTCGCGGTCACGGCTCTGGCCGCCTTCGGGTTCAGCCGCCTGCGCTTCTGGGGGCGGCGCTACGGGATCCTGGTGCTGTTTCTGATCCAGCTGTTTCCCGCGACCATGTCCTTCGTGGCGATCTACCGCATCATCGTGGCGGTGGGCCTCATCAACACCCTGCCGGGCCTGATGCTGGCGTACGGCGGCGTGGGCGCCTTCAACATCTGGCTCTTCAAGGGCTACATCGACAGCCTGCCCCGGGAGATCGACGAGGCCGCGCGGGTCGACGGGGCCACCCAGTGGCAGGTGTTCTCCCGCATCATCCTGCCCCTCGCCCGGCCGATGCTGGCCGTGGTCTTCATCTGGACGTTCATCGGCAACTACGGGGAGTACATGCTGGCGAGCCTCATCGAGCAGTCGCCCCAGTACTACACCGTCCCCCTGGGGATGCGCTACCTTGAGCAGGGGACCTTCGCCACCCAGTGGCCGCTGTTCGCCGCCGGCGGGGTGCTCTCCACGCTGCCGGTGCTGATCATCTTCATGCTCCTGCAGCGGCAGCTGGTGAGCGGTCTTTCCCGGGGTGCGGTCAAGTGAGGGGTGCTCGGGTGCGGGGCGCGGCGCGCGAGGGGAGGGTGTAGCGATGCCGGTCACGATCAAGGACGTGGCCCGGCGGGCCGGGGTCTCCCCGTCCACGGTGTCCCGGGTCATCGCCGGCTCGGGCGTCATCTCCCGCGCCACCCGGGAGCGGGTGGCGGCGGTGCTGAAGGAGATGCGCTACCATCCCAACGCCGTCGCCCGCAGCCTGATCCGCCGCGAGGCGGGGATCGTGGGGCTGTCCATCTCACGACCGGCCTCGGACGCCTTCGCCAACGCGTTCTTCACCGAGGTGATCCGCGGCATCGGCGACGAGGTGGGGGCGGCGGGCCTGGACCTTTTGCTGTCCATGTCCGCCACCCCCCAGGAGGAGCAGGAGCACTGCCTAAGGCTGCTGCGCAGCCGGCGCATCGACGGCGTGATCGTCTCCACCGCCCGGGTGGCCGACGACCTGCTGAAGACCCTGGACCAGGAGGGGTTCCCCGCGGTGGTGGTGGGGCGGCCTCCGGCCGGCACGCGGATGTCGTGGGTGAACAACGACAACGTGGCCGCGGGCCGCATGGCCACCGAGCACCTGGTGAGCCTAGGCCACCGCCACATCGGCCTCATCAGCGGGGCCGAGGAGCTGAGCTTCTGCCGCGACCGGTACCGGGGCTACGCGATGGCGCTGTCGGCGGCGGGCCTGGAACCGGAGCCGGTCGCCCACGTGGTCCACTTCACCCGCCAGGACGGGTTCGACGCGGCCCGGCGCCTGCTGCGGGACCGTCCCCGGGTGAGCGCGGTGGTGGCGGTGGACGACACCCTGGCCACGGGTGCGCTGCAGGCCGCCCGGGCCCTGGGCCGGCGGGTGCCCGAGGACCTCTCCCTGGTGGGATTCAACGACGACCCCTTTGCCGCGAGCCTCGACCCCCCGCTGACCACGGTGCGCATCCAGGTGTACGACATGGGCCGCCAGGCCGCCCGCATCCTGCTCAGGCTCGTGGCGGGCACCGCCAAGCTGCTCCGGTACAGGTCGGCGGCGGAGCTCGTGGTCCGCGCCACCACCTGCCCGCCGGGGGGGCCGCGATGACCCGGTGGGTGGGGCTTTGCCACCGGCCCGAGACCTTCGACGCGGAGGTCCTGGGGCCGACGCGGGTGCGGCTGCGCCTGAGGGCGCCGGCAGGTGTCCGCCGGGCCTGGGTGGTGGCCAGGGATCCCTACGCCCCCGAATCCGCGGCGGCGGCGTCTCCCATGACCCGGGCGGGCGCCTGGGACGGCCTCGAGCTCTTCGAGGCCCAGGTCGAGGTCCCCACCCGCCGGCTCGCGTACCGGTTTCACGTGCGCGACGCCGCAGGGTCCGCCTGGCTGGGGGAGGGCGGTGTCGCCCTCGCGCCCACCGTGGCGCCGTTCCGGCTGCCGTACCTGTTCCAAGAGCTCGTGCACGCGGTGCCGCGCTGGGCCCGGGAGGCGGTGTTCTACCACATCTTCGTGGACCGCTACGCCCGATCCCCGGGCGTGGCGCCCCGCCCGGACTGGAGCCCGTGGGGGGATCGGCCCACGGTGGACGCGGTGTTCGGCGGGAGCCTGCGGGGGATCCTGGAGCACGCCGGGGACCTCGAGGAGCTGGGGGTCGGGGCGGTGCAGCTCACCCCGATCTTCGCCGCCCCGAGCAATCACAAGTACGACACCACCGACTTTTACCGGATCGACCCCGCCTTCGGGGACGAGACGGACCTCAGGGCGCTCGTGGACGGGCTGCACCGGCGGGGCATCCGGGTGATCCTCGACGGGGTGTTCAACCACGTCGGGGCCGGCTTCGCTCCCTTCGCCGACGCCTTGAGCCGCGGCGAGGCGTCGCCGTACCGCGGCTGGTTCACCTGGCGCGACGACCGGGTGGGCTACGAGACCTTCGCCACCGGTGTGGGGAGCATGCCCAAGCTCAGGACCTCAGAGAGCGCCGTCGCGGACTACCTCGTCGAGGTGGCGCGCCACTGGATGCGCAAGGTGGAGATCGACGGCTGGCGGCTCGATGTGGCCAACGAGGTGAGTCCCGGCTTCTGGCGCCGCTTTGTCGACACCGTGCGAACGATCCGGCCGGACGCGTTCCTCGCGGGCGAGATCTGGCACGGGGCCGAGCCGTGGCTAAGGCCGGGAGGATTCGACGCGGTCACCGACTACGTCTGGCGCGAGGCGGTCGTGGACTACCTGGCCCGCGAGACCCTGGACGCCGAGGGGTTCGCGGCGGCGCTGACGCGGCGGCGCGCCATGGGGCGGATCGAGGCCGGCATGACCCTCGTCTCGAGCCATGACACCCCCCGGTTCGCGACGCTGGCGTCGGGCCGCCTGCGGACCCTGGTGCAGGCACTGGCCCTGGAGCTCACCCTGCCGGGGATCCCGGTGATCTTCTACGGCGACGAGGTGGGCATGGAGGGCGGGGAGGACCCCGACTGCCGCCGCACCATGGTGTTCGAGCCCGGCCCGGCGGGCCGGGCCGTCCGCCTGGCCGTGCGCCGCCTCATCGCGCTCCGGCGCCGCCACCGGGAGCTCGGCGGACCCGACTTCCAGTGGATCGCCGTGGACGGGGCCCGCGACCGCCTCGCCTTCCGCCGGCCGCTCCCGGAAGGCGACGTGATCGTGGGCCTGAGCCGGCGTTCGGAGGGGTTGTGGCTGCGGATCCCCCCGGCGGCGCTCCGGGGGGTACGATCGGTCCACGACGTGCTCGCCGACGCCCCCGTGACGGTCGTGGACGGGCGGGTTCCCATCCCCCCCGATCGCGGCCTTGCGGTTCTCGAATGCTCGCGAAACGACGGGGCGGCAGCGCGCCCCCATGAGGAGGAGTTCAGCCGGTGACGCCTTGGTGGAAGCATAGAT
>JAJZYS010000139.1 GCA_021797925.1 Bacillota bacterium | reverse complement strand
TTTGTCGGCGGCCGCAGTCCGTGGCGTCGTCGATGAGGGGAACGGCACACCGCTCCCGGCAGGGCTCCAGAGAAGCCGGGCGCATAACCCGGCCCCGCAGGGACTTCGCGGCTACGGCGGCCGCGGAGAGAAATCCCCGCGGGCGGAGCGCGAACAATACGAGAAAAACCTGGTGCATAGAAATGTCTAGGTTTTTCGGAGCGGATCTCCCCCCACTCCCCGGGCCGCGCCGGCGCCAAGGCCCGAAGGGTGATGTCCCCCACGGGAGCCTCGGGCGCGAGCGGCGCGTGCACCCAGACGAGGCCGCCGGGGACGGCCCGGCGGACCGCGACCATCCGGGCCCGGTCCCCGCTGGCAGGTCCACCAGCAGGACGTCCGGCGCGTTCCACAGAACGTCTCCGACGGCACGGGACGTGATGGTGTGAAACTCGGCCGCCCCCCAGCCCAGCGGGGTCGGCCCCGGCCAGAACGCCGCCGCCGACGCCAGGAGGACCCCCCCGGACCGGCGGGGGAGCACCACCTGGCCCAGCACCGCGGGCGGATCGCCGGGGACCAGGGTCCGCCAGATGCCCTGGTCCTCGGTGGCGTCGAGGACGCCCACGGCGTGGCCCTCCTCGGCGAGCTGCAGGGCCACGCCCATGAGGAGCGTGGAGCGGCCGAGCCCGGCGGCGACGGCACCGAGATGCCACACCCGGGTCCCGGGGCCGATGCCCGTCCGCCCCGCCAGGCGCTGGCCCAAGGCGGCGCGGCCGGCGGGGGAGAGGGGTTTTACGTCCACCCGGGCCGGGTCGGGACGCGCGAGGTCGCGGACGCGGTCGGCGACCGGGTCCGCGGCGTCGAGGACGCTCACCTCGACGCGCTCCGGTCCCGGCTCCGACACGAGTCCGGCCTCGCCCAGGGTGATCCCCAGCAGCGGGTGGACCACGCCCCGGATCGCGTCGGCCATCGTCACGGCCCATGGCCTCCTCGGCGGATCAGATGCCCGATGAAGGGAGGTGCGTGCCTTCGCTCGTTACCGGCCTCACAAGCTGAAGATCCAGCATCACACCCTGGCGCGGGAGGTCCCCGACCTCGAGCGCATCGCCGCCTGGCCCGAGGTCCAGGGGGTCATCCCCGGCGTCATCAAGCCCAAGCGCGGGCCCAGCACCGGCATCACCGTGCAGTACCGCACGGGATCGGGGCTGAAGCTCATGGTGCGCTCGGGCGGCGCCGCCCAGGAGGTGTTCGTCGTCACCCGCGATCCCGACGCGGTGCAGGCCCGGCTGCGGGCGGAGGGGATCATCCCCGGCTAGGTCAGCACGAACAGGTCCGTGACCGGATAGGCGGCCTTGAGGGGCTCCGTGAAGACCAGGCCCCGGTAGGCGGGCAGCGCGTCAAGCCGCGCCAGGAGGTCCGCGTCGCCCACATGGTGGGCGAACCACCACTCGAACGGCGCCGCCGCCACGTCCGCCGGCAGCCCCCGGCCGACGCGCAGGTCGCTGTAGAGCTTCTCGTAGAGCTTGGCCTCGCGCTCCGGCGTCAGGGCGATGGGGGCGTCCAGGTTGTAGGGGCAGCGCTGCATGGCGATGCCGTAGGTGTGGCAGTGGACCGGCCGCGCCATGTGGGCGGTGCAGACCTGGTGCACGCGGTCGAGGAACGGGCAGATGGGCGTCACCTCGTCGTGGCGCCGGCCGATGCGCGCCACGATGTCGGCGCGGTCGCGCTGGCTCATGTGATCCTCCGCCCAGTACAGCAGGGAGTAGAACTCCAGCTTGGACATGGGCCGCGAGGAGCAGCAGCGCAGGGAGTGGCGGCAGTGGAAGCGGCGGACGCGGGGGATGAGGCGGCGCACCTCCCGCAGCCGGGGAAAGTGGTCCCGCAGGTACGCGATGCGGGCGGCGAAGCCGTTCTCGCGCCGCTCCTGCCAGAGCGCGAGCGTGCGCTCCCGGTCGAAGTCCATTCCCAGCATCCTGCCACCCCCGTGGTGGGTCCAGTATAGGGAGCGCGGACGGCGAGGACAAGGGTGGCTGCAGGAGCGGGCCGCGCCCGGTGGAAGTGGTCAGCGGCCCGTCTCGGGGAGGAGAGGAGCGCGACGATGCCAGGCGATTGGGAATCACGATCCTCGCCCGTGGAGCGGGAGTTCACCCACCAGGCGGACCGGTTCGCCGCCGCCCCGGTCATGCGCAGCGCCCAGACGCTCGACGCCTTCCTGGAACTGTTGCCCACCCGCCCCGGCGACGCCTTCCTGGACGTGGCCTGCGGCCCGGGCATCGTGACGGTGGCCCTGGCCCGGCGGGTGCGGCGCGCGGTGGGATGCGACGTCACGCCAAAGATGCTGGAGCGCGCCGGGGCCGAAGCCGCCCGGGAGGGCGCCGTCGGGGTCGAGTTCGTGGCGGGCGACGCCACGGCGCTTCCCTTCCCCGACGGCAGCTTCGACGGGGCGGTCACCCGCTTCAGCCTGCATCACATCCCCCACCCCGTCCGGGTGCTCCGGGAGATGGCCCGGGTGGTGCGCCCGGGCGGGACCGTGGCGGCCGCCGACCACCTCACCAGCGTCCGGGGCCCCGCCGCCGCCTGGCACCAGGAGATCGAGCGGCTGCGCGACCCCTCCCACTGGGCGTGTCTCACCGGACCGGGGCTCGTGCGCCTGGGGGAGCGCGCGGGACTCGAGCTCTTGGTCTCGCGGCGCGTGCGCTTCACCCTCGACTTCGAGGAGTGGATCACCCGCGGGTCGGGCGGGCTCGCCCACCGGGCGCTGATCGAGGCCCTGGCGGAGGAGCCTCCGCCGGGCGGGGCCGGCGTGTTCCTGCGCACGGGCGGGGTGCTGCGGCTGCGCCTCGGCATCGCCGTCTGGCGCCGTCGGCCCTGAGCCCGGGCGCTCACCCCTTCGCGGCGGCCTGCGGACGCTTCGCCCCGGGAACCGGGTGCGGGCGGACGACCAGCACGGGCACGCTGGCCAAGCGGATCACAAGGTCGGTGACGCTGCCCATCACCAGCCGCCCCAGCCCGCCGCGGCCGTGGGTGGACATGGCGACGACGTCCGCCTTCGTGTCCCCGATGGCGGCGAGGATCGCGTCGGGAAGCAGCCCGGCGCGCGCGTCGACGACGACCCCGGCCGCGGCGGCGCCCATCCGGCTGCGGACCTCCTCCAGGTAGGCGCGGGCGTGGGCGATGCCCTCCTCGATGGGCGGGTACACGCCGGCCCACTCGCCCACCGGGCCCCAGCCCAGGTAGCCGTAGTTCTCGTCGATGAAGGGCAGCACCACCCGCAGCAGGGTGATCTCGACCGGCATCTGCGCGGCCAGGTCCAGGACCACGGGGATGACGGCCTCCGACAGCGCCGAGCCGTCCAGGGGGACGAGGATTCGCTTCATCGCATGAACCTGGTCGCTCACCCGGGATCGCCCCGGGCCCCTCCCTGGACCAGGTGCTCGCCTCTTTCCCATGGAGTTCTCCCGCGGGAGAGTCGGCCGGGAGGGCTTTACTGCGCAGGGCACGGGCCGAGACGGCCTGCGCGTTTTCGCCGGCTAGACGCCGGCGTCGGCGAGGAACGCGCGGATGGCCTCCAGGACCTCCGCCACGCGTTCCACGTGAAAAAGGTGCGAGGAGCCCGGCCCGGTGACAAGAACCCAGCGCGAGCCCGGGATGGACGCGCTGAGGTCCCGGGCGTTCTGCCACGGCGTCATGCGGTCCTCCTCGCCGGCCATGACGAGGGTGGGCACCCGGGGCGCGCGTTCGGGATCGAAGGCGAAGGTCCGGCTCAGCAGCAACGACTCCACCAGCGCCCCGGGGTCGGGGCAGCGCGAGCCGAGGAACATGCTGCGCTTCATGGTCTCGACCGCCTGGGGCGCCTCGTTCTGCATGCGCCGCGACACGAGGAACCAGATGACCGCGTCCGCGTACACCGGAGGCTCGGAGCGGCTCACGATCCCGCTCACCAGCGTGCGCTGGCGCTCGAGAAACGCGTCGTGTTCGCGCCAGGGCGCCAGGAGGACGAGGGCGCTGACCGAGCGGGGGTAGGAGCGCTCCAGTTCCTGCGCCACCGCGGTTCCCAGGGAGTGGCCCACCACCACCGCCGGCTGCGCGGCCTCGGCCACGAGCAGCGCATGGGCGTCGGCCGCGAGGCGGCTCACGGTCAGCTCCCCCTCCCCCCGGGGCGTGCTCCCCATGCCCCGGGGGTCGGGCAGGAGGTGGCGGCGGCCGGGGATGGACCGCGAAAGGCCCATGAGGGCGGTGTGGTTCGCGCCCGCGCCCGGCAGCCAGAGGATCGCGGGGCCCTCGCCCTCGACCCGGTAGTGCAGGCGCCCGTCCCCGGTCAGAAGGTCCCGTTCCGCGCTCATGCCGGATCACCCGCGCCCGCGGGCGCCCGGGTCGTTTCCCGGGGCGCTGGGGCGACGCGCGGAAGGCTCGTGATGTCAGGGCGGTCGGTCATGGAACGTTCCTTTCGTCGAGCGGGTGGCGGCGGCCCTTCATGCCGGCGGCGCGGGGCGGGCCGCCCGTGCGCGGCCAGTTTACCATACCCACGACCCCTTGGCCCCGCTCACGCCCGGTCCTCGGCGGTCAGCCGCCGGGCCACGTCGCGCACGTAGGCCTCGACGACCTCCTCGAGCCGGCCGAGCTGCGCCACGTCCACCGCGGCCAGGGTGTCGGTGGGCCAGTGGTAGTGGGGAATCCGCCCGTGTGGGTCCATGCACAGCAGCGTGATGGCGCGGTATCCCCGCCACAGGGCGGGCAGGGCGTCCGTGGGCAGGAGCAGGCGGCCGTCGCGGGCGGGCGCGGGCATTCCCAGCCGCTCCAGCGTGGCCGCCAGGGTGCTCCGGAGCATGGGGTCATAGGGGTAGGGCAGGAGCTGGCCCTCGCCGCCCAGGTCCTGCAGCCGACCGGCTCCCAGGTTGTCGAGGTTCACCACCACGGTCCGCTCGGGCCCCAGGGCCCGGTCCCGTTCCCGCAGGAGCGCCGCCATGCCGCGCTCGCCCACCTCCTCGGCGCCGGTCAGGGCCAGGCAGAGGTTGACCCCGGCCAGCGGCCGGCGGCGAAGCCGTTCGGCCACGGCCAGGAGCAGGGCGACCCCGCTCCCGTTGTCACCGGCGCCGTTCACGAACGGCCGGCCGCGTCCGGACGCGAGCAGCCAGCCGCCGGTACCGACCAGCAGCGCCGCCACCGCCGCCTGGGCGGCGACGACGGCCGCCACCGGCCCCAGGACGGTGGCCAGGAGGGACACCACGAGCGCCAGCCCCATGGCCGTGTAGGCCAGGGCGAACACCGTCCGAAGCCGCCGTTCCCGGCCCGGCTCAAAGAGCAGGGACGCCCGCTGGGTGTCGTAGTGCGCGCTGAGCAGGATCCGCGGCCCCTCGAGCGGCGCGGACTCGACGGTGGCGAAGAGGGTCTGGGAGCTGTGGCGGGGCAGGAGCACGTCGAGGTTCAGGGGAGCTCCCGCGAGCTCGCCCCAGAGGGGAACGACCGCGAGCCACGTGAGCGCCAGCGCCCAGGGCAGGAAGTGGCCGGCCACGAGGCCCAGGGCCATGACGCCCATGACCGCCGCCGGGCCGCGCAGCAGCGTGTCGGTAGGGGCCCGCAGGGGCACGGACTCGACCCGGTGGCCGTGCTCGGTGAGCCACCACTCGAGCCGGCGCGCGGCCTGCAGCTCCTCCTCCGTGCCCGAGCCCCGGTGGGGCTGACTTGAAAGCCAGCGCAGCAGGTCGGGGCTGAGGCAGGGTTCCGAGGACACGGACGCACCCCCTCACGGCTTGCCGGGACACCGATGCCCGGCGCTTGAGGCCCGGGTCCCGGAGTCTGCGCCGGGCCCGCTCCCGCCAGCCCGTGCGGCTGGCGGGTCACTTCGCCTCCCGGGTCCCAGAAGCCTTCCGCTCACCCGCCGTGCTCCGAGCGCGCCACGGCGAGGGCGTCGCCCTCAAGGATCCGGGCGGCGGCGGCGAGCAGTCCCAGGGCCTCGAGCAGCGCGACCGCCGCGGCCGCCGCGACGGCGGCGGGCAGGCCCAGGGGATGCGCGAGGCCCGCGCCCGCGGCCGCCGCGGGCACCATCAGCACCGCCACGACCACGAGGCGGATCACCCGGCCCGGCCCCCGCATGTCCGCCGGCGCGGGAACGAGGACGTAGGTGAACAGGGTGGCCGCCCGCAGGACGAACGTCCCCACCGACGCCAGCGGCCAGGCCGCGAGCGCCAGCGCCGGCCGTCCCGCGACGATCTCCGCCGCCGAGCCCGCCAGCGCCAGGGGGACACCCGACCTGAGGGCGGTGGCCAGGGTCCACACCGAGAGCCGCGCCCGGAGGCTGGCGGCCGAGAGCCACCAGAGGGGCTTGCGGATGTCCGCGGCGAGGCTCGCCCCGCCCACCAGGTTCGCGATGACCGCGGCGTACGCGATGAGGCCCAGGACCGCCCCCTGGGCCCCTGGCGGGGCCGCGCGCGTCAGCTCGGCCGCCCCCGCTCCGGCCACCACCGCGCCGACGAGCACCGCTCCCATGACCCCCGGCTCGCCGCGGGCGCGCACCAGTGTGAGCCACTCCTTCCAGAGCAGCGTCCAGGCCCCCCCGGGTACGGGAAGACGCCTCGTCCCCACGCCGGGCCTCGCCGCCGCGCGCCGGGGCCCGTCCCCTCCGGGCTCAGAGGGCGCAGCGGCGCCGCCCCAGCGCCGCCGCCGCCGCAGCGCGAAGACCCGCGTGGACGCGGCGTACACCTCCGGCAGGCTGTCCGACACCAGCCAGGCCCCGCCCAGGTTCACGGCCAGCGCGGTTGAAAAGAGCAGCGCCATCGCCCCGGCGTCACCGCGGGCGGCGCCCAGGATCCACGTCCCTGGCGGCGCCGGCCAGGGTCTC
>JAJZYS010000138.1 GCA_021797925.1 Bacillota bacterium | reverse complement strand
AGGTCCCCGTGACGGTGGACCCGTGACCCCGCTCACGGCGCTGGTCATGGGCCTGTTGCAGGGGGTGCTCCACTGCTCGGGCATGTGCGGGCCGTTCGTGCTGGCCTTCGGGCTCTCCACCCGGGTGGCGGGCGGCTCCGCCCCCGGCCTGCGGGCGCGGCTTCGCGCCCTGCTGCCCGTGCACCTCTCGCACAACGCCGGGCGCATCCTGGCGTTCACCCTGCTCGGAGCCGTGTTCGGGTGGATCGGGGCGTTCGTCGACACGGTGGCCCGGCTCACGGGCGTCGAGGCCGCCGCCGGCCTGGTGGGCGGAGCCGCGATGCTGGCCTGGGCCGTGGACGAGGTGCGCACCGGCCACGGCGGAGGCTTCATGGAACGCTGGAGCCTTCTGCGCGCCCCCGCGCTGCAGCGGCGCCTGCGCCAGACGCTGGGCCGCAGGGACCCCTGGGGCGCCTTCCTGTCCGGCGGCCTGCTGGGGCTGCACCCGTGCGGGCTGCTCTACATCATGCTGCTCTCCGCGGCCGCCACCGGCAGGGCGGTGTCGGGAGGCCTTGTGCTCCTGGCGTTCGGCGTGGGGACCGTGCCCGCCCTCCTCACGGTCGCGACGGCGGGGACCCTGGGCGGCGCGCGGCTGAGGGGGCGGGCGTTCTCCTACCTGGCCGCCGCCCTGATCGGCGCGAGCGGCCTGCTGTTCGCCCTGCGGGGCATGGCCGTGAACGGCTGGATCCCGGAGGTGAACCCGTGGCTGTTCTGAAGTGCGACCTGTGCGGGCGGGAGTCGGACCGGCCGCTGCAGGCGGGCGGTCACACGTTCTGCTGCCACGGCTGCCGCGAACTGTGGGGCGTCCTGGGCGACGAGGGCATGGCGGCCCTGCGCTCCGGACCGGAGGTCATCAACTGGGAGGCGGTGTGGGAGGCGGGCGAGGCCGACCCCGGCCAGCAGGCCGCCGGCCACGAGGTGCGCACGGCCTCGCTGGCGCTCTCGGGGCTGTGGTGCGCGTCGTGCGCCCAGCTCATCCATCACGTGGTGTCCCGTCGCCCCGGCGTGCTCGGGGTGCGCGTGGACTTCGCCGCCGCGCGGGCGGAGGTGGCCTATGACGCCACCGTCACCGGTGTCGCCCAGCTCGACGACGCGATCGCGCGCCTGGGTTACGGAGCCCGGGAGGGAGCGGACATGGCGCCCCGGGGCAGCGACCCCGTGCTGCTGTGGCGCCTGGGGGTGGCGGTGTTCCTGACGGCCGTCATCATGATGTTCAGCGTCCCCATCTGGTCGGGCTACCTGCCCGACCTGGGCCCGCCCGCGAGGACGGCACTGGCGGTGAGCCTGTGGGCCCTCGCGACGCCGGTGGTCTTCTGGGCCGGTTGGCCGTTTCTGCGGGGCGCCGCCGTGTCCATCCGGCACGCTCTGCCCACCATGGACGTGCTGGTCGCGGTGGGCAGCGTCGCCGCGTACGCGTACAGCTGCGTCGCTGTGGTCACCGGCGGCCGCTACCTGTACTTTGACACCGCCGGCATGATCGTGTCCTTCCTGCTCCTGGGCCGCAATCTCGAGCTCGGGGCCCGCGAGCGGGTGACCCGGGTGCTGAGTCTGCTGGCCGGGATGGCGGAGAAGAGCGCGTGGGTCGTCCGCGACGGCGTCGAGACCCAGGTGGCCGTGGCCGCCGTGGCCGTGGGCGACGAGGTCGTCGTGCGGCCCGGCCAGCGCGTGCCCGTGGACGGCGTGGTGTTCGAGGGCGAGTCGGCGGTGGACGAGTCGCTCTTGACCGGAGAGCCGGTGGCGGTCACCAAGGCGGCCCGCGACATCGTCTACGCGGGCACGCTCAACACGTACGGCCGCATGGTGGTGAGGGTCACGCGCGCCAGCGACGACACGGTCCTGGGCCGCACCGTCCTCGCCATGCGCGAGGCGCAGGCTCGAAAAGGCGCCTGGCAGCGGCTGGCCGACTCGGTGCTGCGGGTGTTCGTCCCCCTGGTGCTGGGCATCTCGGCCCTCACGTTCGCGGTGGGGTACCGCTTCGGCCACCTGGGGGTGGGCCCGGCGCTGCTGCGCGCCATCGCGACCCTGGTGATCGCCTGCCCGTGCGCGCTGGCGGTGACCACCCCTCTGGCGGTGCTGGCGGGATCCCAGCGCCTGGGCAGGCGCGGGGTCCTGCTGCGCCGCGGCGACGCCGTGGAGCGCGCCGCGACCGTGGACACGGTGCTCGTCGACAAGACCGGCACCCTGACCCGCGGCCGCATGCACGTGAGCGACGTGTTCCCCGACGACCCGGCGCTCCTGTCCCAGGCCGCCGCCGTGGAGTCGGGGTCGGAGCACCCCATCGCCGCGGCGGTGGTGGAGGCGGCGGGACGACGGGGCCTTGCCATCCCCGCGGTGGAGGAGTTTCGCGCCCTTCCCGGCCTCGGAGCCCAGGGCCGGGTCGGCGGGCGGCGCGTCCGGGTCGGCGCGGCGGCCGAGGCGCTGCCCCCCCACCTGGACCGGCTGCGGGCCCGGTGGGAGGCGGCGGGGCGCACCGTGCTCGCCGTGAGCCGTGACGACGAGGTGGCGGGGATCATGTCCGTGGAGGATGGGGTTCGCCCCGAGGCGGCCGACGCCGTGGCGCGCCTTGCCGCCATGGGCGTCGCGGTGGAGATGATCACCGGCGACGCTCCGGGTCCGGCTCAGGCGGTGGCCGAGGCGGTGGGCATCGCCCACTGGCGGGCCCGATGCCGTCCGGACGAGAAGGCCGGACGGGTGCGCGCCCTGCAGGAGGCGGGCCGCCGCGTCGCCTTCGTCGGCGACGGGGTGAACGACGCCCTGGCGCTCGTCCAGGCCGACCTCGGCCTGGCGCTGGCCACCGGCGCCGACATCGCCGTGGAGGCGGGGCAGCTCACCCTGGTGCATCCCGACCTCAGGACGCTGCCCGAGGTGCTCGAGGCCTCGCGGGAGACGGTGGCCACGATCCGGGTGAACCTCTGGTGGGCACTGGTGTACAACGTCCTGGCCCTGCCCGCGGCGGCGCTGGGCTTCGCGAGCCCGGCCCTGGCCGCTCTGGCCATGGTCTGCTCCAGCGCCCTGGTGCTGGGCAACACGCTGCGGCTGATGGGTGGCGTCCCCTGGCGGATGATCCGGGGCGTCCTCGCGGTGGTGGCCTTCGCGGCGGTCCTGGGCGTGGTCGCGTGGCAGGGGGTATGAGAAGCGGGCCGCGCGCGGCAGTCATCCTCAGGGCCGCGGGCCTTATCGCCTCCGTGGCCCTGTACGCGGCGGTCGTGAGCCGCCCCGCCCAGGACGCCACCACGGCTGCGGACCGGCTGGGCTGCGTCGACGCCCACGCCGTCGGCGTGCAGGCCCTGATGATGGCGGGGCTCCTGGCGGGGTGGATCTTCGGCGAAACCGCGGTCCGCTGGGTGACCCTCGCCGCTCAGGCCCTGCTCCCCTGGGCGTCGGACCAGCGGCGGCGGGCGTACGTGCGGGCGGTGGCCTTCGCCGCCATCGCCGGCGGCGGCGCCGTCAACTTCCTGTGGGTCAACCCCGCGGTGAATCTCTTCATCGACGTGCACCGTCCGCTGTTCGTGGAGGCCAGCCTCCTGGTGTATCTGATGGGCGTGGCCGGCGGGGCCGCGTGGTTTTTGCTCCTGGACTGGCAGGGGTGGCTGGGATTCCTGGTGACCCCCGCCATGGCCCTGATGCTCGTCTCGGCAGGGGTCGTGGGCCGGGGCTGGTGCTGAGGCGCAATTGGTGTCCCCTCGGCGCCCGGTGCGCGGTCACCGGGTTTTCGCCCCGTCTCAGCCGCCCTCCCCGTCGCGCCCCGAAAGGTCCCGGTGCATCCGCTGGAACTCCTCCCGGGTGATCTCCCCGCGCGCGTAGCGGATCCTCAGCACCGCCAGGGGATCGTCGGGCCCGGGGCCGGACCGCTGCTGCCCGCGCTGCCATCCCGTGACGAGCACGTAGAGGAGGAACCCGGCTCCGACCAGGAGGAGGATCCAGATCACCCCGGCCAGGAGCATCATCGGAACGGCGCTCACACCGTAGTAGCCCATCATCCAACCCGCCTCCCGCGCCGAGCTTACCAAAGGCGTGTCGAGCTGCGATGAAGCCGCCCCGTGGGCGACATCGCCAGGGAACCCGCCCGGGGGATCGAATCCCTGCGGGCGGAGATGAGGTCATGCGACGGTTGCTCGTGGTCGACGACGATCCCGAGGTGTGCGCGGTGATCCAGGCTTACGGCGAGAGCGCCGGCTGGCAGGTGCGCGTCGCCGCCACCGGCGCCGAGGCGCTGGCGGCGATCCGGACCGAGGCCCCCGACGTGGTGGTGCTCGACGTGATGCTCCCGGACCAGAGCGGGTGGGACGTGCTCGAAAAGATCCGCGCCGTCTCGGATCTGTACGTGATCATGCTCACCGCGCGCACCGCCGAATCCGACAGGATCCTGGGCCTCACCCGGGGCGCCGACGATTACCTGGCCAAGCCCTTCAGCCCCGGGGAGCTGATGGCCCGATGCCAGGCGGTGATGCGCAGGCCGCGGGGCGACCGCGCCCACGGATCCGAAGGCGCCGAGGTCATCGCGGTCAACGGCCTCACGGTGGACCCCGACCAGCACCGGGTGGAGGTGGACGGCCAGGCGGTGGAACTCACCGCGCTCGAGTTCACCCTGCTCCTGACGCTGGCCCGCCATCCGGGAAGGGTGTTCACCCGCGACCAGCTGGTCACGTCCGTGTGGGGCGACGCCTACGAGGGATACGAGCGGGTCATCGACGTGCACGTGGGCCACATCCGGCGCAAGCTCGCCGACGATCCCGACGCCCCGCGGTTCATCGACACCGTCCGAGGGGTGGGCTACCGGTTCCGCCCGCCGGCGGGGGCGCGCCCGTGACCATGGAGGCGCGGCTGCGCCGGGCCCTCATCCTCGTGTCCGGACTCTCCTCGGGTCTCACGCTCGCGGGGACGGTGGTGATGGTGAGCCTGGGGTTCTCGGACACCCTGAGAACGCTGGGTCGCCACCTCGCTCCCGGCATCCTCCCGGCGCTGGTGACCGCCGTCGTCCTCGGCGCGGTCCTGGCCGGGGCCGGCGCCTTCGCCCTGGCGTGGTGGCTCGCGCGGGCCCTGGCACGCGCGCTCACGGCGCGCCTTTCCCCCTTCGTGGCATTCTCCCGGCGCATCGCCGCCGGCGACCTCCACGGCCGCCTGCCCGTCCTCGAGAGCGACGAGCTCGGCGAGCTGGCCTGGGCCCTGAACACCATGGCGGGGGAGCTGCAGATGGCAGACCGCCGCCGGGAAACCTTCCTGGCGGCCGTGGCCCACGATCTGCGCACACCGCTCGCGGTGCTCCAGGCCAACCTCGAGGGGATGATGACCGGGGTCCTCGCCCCCGATCCCGAGCGGTTTGCCGGCCTGAGCCGGGAGGTGAACCGGCTGATCCGCCTCGTCGAGGACCTCCTGACCCTGGCCAGCGCCCGCGCGGGGGCGCTGGCGATCGCGCGGCGTCCTCAGGACCTCGCCGCGCTCACCCGGGCGGTGGTGGAGCGCTTCGAGCCCCTGGCCTCGGCCCGGGGGGTCGCGCTCGTGCCGGCGGTCCCGCCCTCGGCGACCGGGTCGGTCGACCCGGACCGCATAGACGAGGTGCTCACCAACCTCGTGAGCAACGCCATCCGCCACGTCCCACCCGGCGGGCACGTCAAGGTCAGCCTCGCGCTCGAGGGCGCCATCGCCCAGTGGACCGTGGCGGACGACGGCCCCGGCATCCCGGCCTCGCTCCTGGCCCACGTGACCGAACCCTTCGTGCGCGGGGACTCGGAGCGCGGCCGGCAGGCCGGCTCCGGACTGGGCCTGGCCATCGCCGACACCTGGGTGCGGGCCCACGGCGGCAAGCTCGTCATCACGGTCGACTCGGGCACCCGGGCCAGCGTCCGGGTGCCCATCGCGCCGCCGTGGCCCGCCTGACGCCGCCGGCCCCGGATCCTCAGGGCCTGTCCGGCACCTTCACGCCGTTGACCCGGATCTCCACGTGCGAGACCGGGATGCCCGAACCCTCCTCGACCTTCGTGCGGACCCGCTGGGCCACCCTCGCCGCCACCTCGGGGATCGCCACCCCGTAGGCCACCACCACGTTCAGGTTGAGGTGCATCTTGTCCCCGTCCCAGAGCACCTCGACGCCCCGGGACCAGTTGTCGCGGCCCAGGACTTCCAGGATCCCGTCCTTCACGCTCCGGGCGCTCATCCCCACCACCCCGTCGATGCCCGCCAGCGCGTTTCCGGCCAAAGTCGCGATGACATCGTCGTGCACCTCGAGCCGGCCGTGGGGACTTTCAAACGAACCCGCCATGATGCACCTCTTTCCTGAATGCGTCGCCGTTCTACCTCATGGTTTCTCGTTCGAGCCCAGACGATCCTGCCGGGGGCCTGTCCACGCGCGGGGCGCGCGTTGCCACGGCGGAGGGTTCATGATATGGTGAACCGTGAGTTCATGTGGAGGGATCGCAGTCATGGCAGCAGTGTGCGAGATCTGTGGGCGGGGCGTGGCGACGGGCAACCGGGTCAGCCACTCCAACCACAAGACCCGCCGGCGCTGGAAGGTGAACCTGCACAGCGTGCGGGTCGGGGAGCGCGGTCGCCGCCAGCGGCTCAGGGTGTGCACCCGCTGCGTCCGATCGGGCAGGGTGCTGGGGCTTCGCTAGCGTCGCGAACGTGATCGGCCGCCCGGGGGAGGCCGAGGGTCGGGCGACCCGGATGGAGGTGGCTTTTCAGCTTGACACCTGAATCCGTGAGAGGCCTCCGTCCCGGGGCCGCCGATCGCCAGGTGACGGCAAGTCGAGGATGTCCGGCGACCCGCTTGAAGCTTGATTTGGCTTCGTGATCGTGGCTGCACCAGGTGACAGGGCAACTGGTCACGCCGGAATCACAGGTCTGACGATGAGCGAATAGCCAT
>JAJZYS010000137.1 GCA_021797925.1 Bacillota bacterium | reverse complement strand
CCTGCCCGGCGCGAGCGCGGTGGGCTTCACCCGTGCCCAGGCCCATCCCGCTCCGCCAGGGCCGCTTCAGGTATCCCCGTCCCGGCTCGCCAACGCCCACGTCGAGGTGGAGCTCGACGCCGGCCGGGTGGTGGGGCTGCTCGACCGGCACACGGGGCGCCAGCTCATCCCCCCGGGGGAGCTCGCTAACGACCTCGTCCTCTATCAGGACCTGCCGGGAACCTTCGACGCCTGGGAGATCGAGCCGCCCGCCACGTGCGCGGCGCGGCACCTGGGCCCGGCCGACGAGGTGACGGTGAGGGAGACGGGCCCGCTGCGCGCGGTCGTGCGCGCCCGCTGGCACTTTGGCGCCTCGTGGATCGAGGAGGACATCACCCTGACCCGCGACGCCCCCCGACTCGACTTCGTGACCCGCCTCCACTTCGCCGAGCACCACGCCCTTCTGCGCGCGCTCTTCCCCGTACGCGTCCTCGCCCAACGCGCCACCGCCGAGATCCCCTACGGCCAGGTGAGCCGCCCCACCCATGGCCTCAGGCCCGCCGACGCCGCCATGTACGAGGTGCCCTGCCTGCACTACATCGATCTCTCCCAGGGCGACCGGGGCGTCGCCCTGCTCTCGGACGTCCGCCGGGGGTACAGCGCCCAGGGCCACGTCCTGGGCATCTCGCTGGTGCGCGGACCCACCTCCCCCGACCCCGACGCCGACCAGGGGGAGCACGCGTTCACCTATGCCCTCATGGCCCACGGCGAGGGTCCCCTCCTGGGCGGGGCCTTCGACGCGGCCCAGGCGCTCAAGCGCCCCGTCAGCCTGCTCTTGTGCCCCGGCGCGGCGCCCCGGACGCTGGCTCCGCTGCGCCTTGCGGCCACGAGCGTCCGCCTGGAGTGGGTCAAGCCCGCCGAGACGGGGGACGGCATCGTCCTGCGCCTGGTGGAACGCGGCGGCCGCACCGACACGGCCACCCTCAGCCTCGCGTTCCCTGCCGCCGCCGTGGAGGAGGTGGATCTCCTCGAGGCCCATCCCCGCGCCCTTCCCCAGGATCCCTCCGGCACCATCACCCTCGACCTCGACCCTTACGAGATCCGCACCCTCAGGATCCTGCCCCGCTCGCACCGAGGCGGCTGAAGAGCTCCAGGCTGTTGCGCCGGGTCCGGTTGGCCACCTCGGCGCGCTCGCACCCGAAGAGCCGGGCCACCTCGGCCCCCACCTGGGGGATGAGCGCCGGCGCCGAAGGCTCACCCGAAGGCAGGGGCCAGGGCGCGTCCGTTTCCAGCACCAGATGCCCGAGCCCCGCCCGCAGCGCCATGGCCCGGTCGCGCTGGCGCCACATCAGGTCCCAGGTCACCGAGACCATGTGGCCCTGGGCCACGATGGCGTCGACGACCGCGGGCGGGGCCTTGGCCCAGTGAAACACCGCGCGGGTCTCGGCGCGCAGCCGCGACAGCGCCCGGGCCGCGTCGTCGTGCACGGCGTGCAGGACCACCGGCAGGCCAAGCTCCCGGGCCACGGCCAGCATCTGGTCAAGGACGGCGAGGGAGCGCTCCCGCTCTTGGGCCGCGGTGTCGGGTGCAAGCGGGCGCAGGCGGTAGTGGGCGACGCCCACCTCGCCCACGGCCACGCAGTGTTCGGGTCGCGAGCGAATCAGGCGCACCACCGCCTCCACCTCGCGCGCGTCCACGTCCGCCCGCTCGGGCTGGATGCCGAGCGCCACTCCCATCACCACCGGCAATGGCCGCTGCGCCATCTCGAGCAGGGCTTCCCCCGACGCCAGGCCGCTCGAGACCGCCACCACCACCCCGACCCCGGCTCGCGCCGCCGCCTCGAGCGCGCGTCGTGGATGGTCCATCTGGTCGAGGTGCACGTGGGTGTCGACCCACGGACGGGAGGTAGAAAGGTCCGTCGGCCGCCCTCCTGTCGAAACCGGCTAGAGCGCCCCCGAGGAGCGCAGGAGATACACGGTCAGCGCCACGGAGACCGCCGAAAGCGCTACGGCCAGCCAGCGAACGCCGGAGCTCTCGTGGGCGGGCCGCCGGCGCGCGAGCGCCTCGTACCTGGCGGTGAACCGGGCACCGCCCACCCAGATGATCACCCCGCCCAGCACCGTGATGGCGGCGCCGAGATAGACGGTGCTGGCGGAAGGCGGGGGGCCCGCGCCCAGCTTCGCGAGGAAGAACGAGAACTTCGCCACCACGAACCCCGCCGCCACCACGGCCAGCCCCGTGCGCAACCAGGAGAGGAAGGTGCGTTCGTTCGCGTAGACCGTGCGCGGATCCGGGGCATCGGACCTCGCCCCGTGCTCGTGGGGACGACGCAGGCGCGGGCGCACACGGTCACGAGGCTCGGGCACGCCCGCTTCCCCGCCGGCACCCGAGCGCCGAGAGATCTCGGACGTCCCTCTCCCCTTCGCGGGCCGCGGGGCGAGAGGCGGGCCTCGCCTCACGCGGTCACCCCCTTGCATGATAACCTGTTCCCCACCCGACCGCCTATGCAAGGCGGTTCGCGGGCTCAGCGGTCCGGGCGCGGGCGCATGGCGGCAAACCCTCATGCCGAGCGTGGCCTCGTCCGCGGCGTGGCTGCGCGCCCGCCGTCACGACGCCCCGCTTCTCCCGGGCGACGGTTGCGCTCCGTCTCAGGTCAAGTTCGCGTCCTGCTCTTGACAGGCGCACCCGCTCCCCCTACCCTTCTTCTAGATTCCGCGACCCCCAGAATGCGGCAACGCGAGCATCACCGGTCCGTCACGGGCTCGCGCACCCCGCTCCCGCCGCGTCGAGCCCCAACGACCCGGGGACGAGGATCCGGCTCGCAGCGGTCTGTGGGCTGGGCCGTGCCGTGGGCCGGCGACACCACTCCCGGGCCCGTCGGAGCACGCCACGGGGGATGAGACGTGTGAGGAGGACCGGCGTGAAGCATTCCATCGGATCGTACCTTTCGGCAACCGTGCTCGGCATCGCACTGCTGGCGTGCCCCGCAGTGATGGCGGGGGCAGCCGGGCCGTCCACGCAAGGCGTCGCGGTTTCCGGGGCGAACCTGGCGGCGGGTTGGATCCCCATGCACGCCGTTGTCGCCGCCTTCTCCCAGGCGGGATGGACGGCTCAGTGGTCAGCGTCGACCTCCCGACTGGATCTCACGCCTCCGCCCCACAGCGCGTGGCATCGGCCCGCGGGCGGGTTTGCGGGTCAGGGCGGCACCCACGCCGTGGATCTGGCCGTGGACGGCGTGCCCGTTGGCGTGATCCCCGCCCAGGTGCTGGCCGACCCCGTCACGGGGAGCCTGGAAGTCTATGTGTCGCCCTACAGCATCCAGCGGGTCCTCGGCCAAATCGGCGTGACGGCGCGGCTTGAGGGCACCGTCTGGGATCTCACCGAGCTGTCCACCCAGGTCCCCCTCGCTCCCGCGATGAAGCCGGACACGATCCTGGATTCGACGCTCGTGTCGGTGGCCGGGGTGACGACCGACGTCTCCGACGACATCAGCGCCGATTCACCGTCCCCGCCGTCATCCGCTCCCCTGTCGGTGCGCCTCGATGGCCAGCCCCTGCCCGTCATCGCCAAGGTGCTGATGCGCGACGCCGGCGGAGCGAGTTCGACAGAACGCATCCTGCGGTTCACGTTCCAGGTCCCGTCCACCTTGCCGGCGGGCCACTATCCCGTGACGGTCACATGGGCCTTGCCCGGTCGCCCGCGTTCGTACTCCGCGCTGGTTCGGGTGCCCGCGCTCTTCATCGCCGAGCAGGACGGGGTGTACGAAGACAACATGCTGGGTCATCGCCTGCATCCGCGCGGGCGCTTCGCCAAGGCGCCCCAGCCCACGGGGATTGCGTTCGACCCGCAGAACCAGCGCCTGTACGTGTCCGACGCCAACGCGGGAGCCATCTTCGTGTATGCGACGTCGGGCAGGCTCGTGGCCACACTGGACCCTCCCCAGGTGAGCGCCCCCACCTATCTGGCGATCGACGCGCCGGATGGAAGACTGTTCGTGTACAACGACGGTGGGACGCACCCGGGCATCGTGGAGATGACGCTGTCGGGTCACGTCATCGCCCTCCGACACGATCGGTTCAAGTCCGTATTCGCGCTGGGCAATGCCATGGCGTACGATCCGGCGACCCATGACATCTACGTCACGCGATCGCTCACAGGATCCCAGCGCGCGTCCGGAAGTCCCGCCGTGGTCGTCTACTCCGCCGCCACCGGTGCACGCGTGCGCCTGGCCGGCGCGTTTTCCGGGCTGGGGGCCAATCCCACGGGGATCACGTATGATCCCGGAACCCACGAGATCCTTGTGAGCGGGTTTTACCGGCGGTCCTCGAGCCGCCACCACTACGTGGTCGCCTTCACGGGCGCCGGGGTGAGGGTGTCGGGACCCGACGCTTTCGGAATCGGCAGCACCAACAGCGGGCATGCCAGCGCCATCGCGGATGATCCGGCGACGGGCCTGATCGCCGTCGTGGGCGACACCCATCTGCACTTCTTCACGCCGGCCGGCGATCCCGTTCCTCCGCTCACATCGCGCTCGGACAGCGCCACACCCCTGGCCGGTCTGGGCCACGGCGGGACCGTCGCCGCCGCGATCGCCTACTGAGACGCATCGGCTGACCCGGACCGCCGAGCCCGGCGGATCCCGGTGAAGTCGGCAGGGTCGCCCGCCCGGGTCCCGGTCGAAGACGACCGAGGCGGCGGCCTGATGGGCCGGCGGGGACCGGGGGCGCGGGGTCGTCTCAAGGACCGCCTGGGGGGCGGTGGCGGCGAGGTCCACGGCCTAAGGTCTTGGCCGCTGCGGCCCGTCGAGGTGGTATACTCGGGCGAAGAAGGCCACGCCAAAGGATCCGGGACCTTCGGCGCGCCACCCCGTGCACAGCACCCGGGCCCGCCCACGCGGAGGGAGGTCGATGCCACGGACCTTCGGGGTCAGCCCGCCGACCGGGCGGTTTTGGGCACCACAACCGCACCAGCGCAGCCAGAGCCGCGACGCGACGCTGAGGCCGCGACAGCGCCGCGTCCTTTCGCCAATCCTACGGATTTGGCCCGGTCGGTCACGAGCCGCCTTCACGCCATCATCGCCCTGATCCGCGAGAGTCAGAGCCGGGCGTGGCTCGAGGCCGACCTGACCATGTCCCAGATGAAGACGCTGCTCATCATCGGCGAAGCCCGAGGGATCGCGATGGGAGCCGTGGCGGAACGTCTGGGCGTGGGCCTTCCCACCGTGAGCCAGGTGGTCGACCGCATGGTGCGGGCGGGCTTCGTGGACCGCTGCCAGGACCCCCGGGACCGGAGAGTGGCCCGCTGTACCCTGACCGCCGAGGGGCAGCGACTCTATGACCGGGTCGTGACCATCGCGCTTCGCCGTGTGGAGGCGTGGATCGCCCAGCTCGACGACGAGGCGCTCGTAGCCCTGGACACGGGACTTGAGGCCCTCATCGCCGCGTCCACTCCCGCCCGGACGTCCATGCCGCCGGCTCCAGAGCTTCGGTCGCCCCCCCAGCCTTAGAGCCCGCCTGACTCCATGATCCGCTCCATGGCCCCCACCAGGGTGCGTCCCGCCGCGTCAAGCGCCGAGCGGTCCACCGCCTCGTCAGGATGGTGGCTCACGCCCGTGGGATTCATGGCGAAGAGCATGCCCGCCGGCACCTTCTGCCCCATGTACACGGCGTCGTGGAGCCCGCGGCTTCCCATCCGCATGGTTGCGATCCCCAGGTCACGGGCGACCGATTCCAGGATGCTCACCATGGCGGCGGGCACCTGGTACGGGTGTCCCTCGACGAGCGTCTCCCACCGCACCTCGATCCCCCGCCGGGCAGCGATGGCCCGGGAACCTTCCTGCAGTGCGTCGGCACACGCGGTCACCTCGAGGCTGTCGAATCCGCGGACCTCGACCCCCACGGAACTTTTGCCCGCCACCGTGTTGAACAGGCCCGGATCCGCGCGGACCACGCCCACGGTGCAGCGAATGCCGGCCTGCGTGCGCTCGAGGCCCTCGCGTTCCACCATCAGGATCACCTCGGCGGCGGCGGCCAGCGCGTCGCGGCGGCTCGCCATGGCGGAACCGCCCGAGTGGCCCTGCTGGCCTACGAGATGCACCCACCACCGGCTCGGCGCGGCGATGGCGGTCACCACCCCCACGGGAACACCCTGGTCGTGCAGTTCCGTTCCCTGTTCCACGTGCACCTCGAGAAACGCCCGCACGCGATCCAGGTCAAGCGCATCCACGGAGGGTGCGCCGTAACCCGCCTTGCGCGCGTGTTCCTGGGCCGCCTGGAGCGTGATCCCCCTGGCGTCGGCCAGCGTCCCCGCGGCCTGGGCGCGCATGTCCCCCACCAGGAGCCGGCTGCCCACGCACCCCACGCCGAAGCGGGCCGACTCCTCGGCCGCAAACACGATCATGCCCGGCCACAGCTCCCGTTTCGCCCCGGAAGCGAGCTCGCGCACGGCCTCGAGCGCCACGAGCGTGCCCAGCACTCCGTCGTAGTGCCCAGCGTGGATCACGGTGTCGATGTGCGACCCCGCGAGCACCAGACTCGTCCCGGCCGGGCAGCCCCGGGGAACCCCCATGAGGTTCCCGTGCGCATCCGCGACCACGTCCAGTCCCTGCTCGCCCATGAGCTCCACCAGCCAGCGGTGAGCCCTCGTATCCTCGTCGCTGTACGCGAGCCGCGTCACCCCGCCGCCGGGCTCCTCCCCGATCCGCGCCAGGGCCTCGATCCAACCTTCGACCCGCGCCGTGTCAAACATCAAGAAGTCTCCCGCTTTCCGGGATCCGATCGCCGAGTCTGCTCATCTGTCTCGCGCCCTTCGTCGCCGTCGCTCTGAACGGGACGCCGGCGCCGCCCCCCCTCTCTCGCTCACGGGCACGCTTGCGACGACGCGCCCGGGCGACTTTGCTCCACTCCGCCCCGCCCCGCGGGAGGCCCACGACG
>JAJZYS010000136.1 GCA_021797925.1 Bacillota bacterium | reverse complement strand
GGAACGCCCCCAGCACCGCGCCGGTGAGGCTGTCGAGCCCCCCGATGAGCGAGGCGATGAACGCCTGGTACACCACTTCGCCGACCTGCGGGTAGACCCCCAGGGTCCCCCCGAGGAAGAAGCCCGCCGCCCCCGCCAGCACGCCGGCCATGCCGAAGGCCAGGGCGGTGACGCGTTCCAGGTCCACTCCCATGAGGGTGGCCGCCACGGGATCCTGGGTGGCCATCTTGATGGCAAGTCCCACCCGGGTGTGGCGCAGGACGAACCACATGCCCCACAGTCCCAGCATCGCCGCCAGGAGGGTGAAGAGCGACTGGGCGGTGACGATGGCCCCGCCCACGTGGAAGACGGCGCTGGCGATGGGACGGGGATACGCGGTCACCTGGGCTCCGGTGAGCACCGAGACCAGGGACTCGAGGAACGTGAAGAGCATGAACGAGGCCATGAAGAAGTAGATGGGCGGGGAGCCCCGCCGCCGCATGGGGCGCAGCACGGCCCGCTCGGAGAGGAGGGACAGCACGAGCCCGGCCGCCAGCGCAGGCACCAGCGCCAGGGCCGGGGGCAGACCGGCGAGGGTCATGGCATAAAAGGCGGCGTAGCATCCGATGAGGATGACGCCCCCATGGGCGAAGTTCACGAGGTCCATGACATTGAACATGAGCGAGAACCCCACCGCCACCAGGGCGTACACCGCGCCCAGGGCGATGCCGTTGACGGTCTGCTGGACGAACACCCCGACGCCCTCCATCCTGGGTGCCGGGGCCGCGCGGCGCGGCCCCGGCACCTGATCTCATGGGGAGCCCGTCGCGTCACGGGCCAAGCTGGCGGCGCGAGCGCTCGGGACGCCGCCAAGGGCGCTTCAGTTGGCCGAGGAGAGCAGTCCCTTGTCCACGGCCCGGCCCTTGACCCACTCGAACACCGTCACCGGCATCCTCAGCGGCCGGTGCAGCGCGGCGTCCATGGTGAAGGTGCCGTTGCCCTCGAGGATGGGGACGTTCTTGAGGTGGTCCAGGGCCCGGGTGATGGCGGCGGGCGAACTCGAGTGCGCCTTGGCGATGGCGGCGGCGATGATGTGCACGTCGTCGTAGCCGAAGAAGGCGTTCACGGTCTTGGGGGCGGAGTGGAACATCTTCCGGAAGGCCGCGTCGAAGCCGCGGTAGCGCGGAGACAGAAGGTCCACGTTGTTGACGAAGTACGTGCCGTCGGCGGCGGCGCCCGCCACCTTGGTGTAGTCGGGCGTGGAGAAGGTGTTGGGCCCGAGGAAGTACGCCTTGAGGCCCAGCTGCCGGGCCTCCTGGACCGCGAGCCCGTCGTGCTGGCCGTAGTTGGGGATGAGCACCACCTGGGGGTGGCTCGCGGCGATGGTGGTCAGCAGGGAGGTGTACTCGGTGGTGGAGCTCGTGTACTCCTGGACGCTCACGATCTTGCCGCCGTGGGCGGAAAAGTATGCCTCGAACGGCTTGGCCTGCGCGACGGCGAAGGCGTTGTCCTGGTTCAGGAGGATCGCCGCGCGCCGCGCCTTGAGCAGGTGCAGCGCCACCTTGGCCATGATCCGGCCCCACGCGTCGGCGGACGGCTGGGCCAGGAAGGCGTAGGTGTACGGCTTGCCGTCGGGCTGCATGGTCGCCCTCAGGTCGATGGAGTCGGACAGATCGGGGACCTTGAGCCGCTGCGTCACGGGCGCCATGGCGATGTTCACGTTGGAGAAGTTCGTGCCGATGACCGCCGACACGTGGTCGTCCTCCACGAGGCGCCGGTAGTCGGCGACCCCGGTCTGCACGCTCCCGCCGAAGTCCAGGGTGATCAGCTTGAGCGGCCGGCCCAGCACGCCGCCGGCCCGGTTGATCTCGGCCACCGCCAGCTTCGCGCCCATCTGCTCCTGCAGGCCCGTGAGCGCCGTGGGCCCGGTCAGGGCGGCGATCTCGCCGATGCGGATGGGAGGCCGGGCACTGGCCGCGGCGGCCGTCGTGCCGGCCAAGAGGGACACGGACGCGAGCGCTGCCATGACCCATGAGGTTCTCATGTCACCTGCTCCCTCCCCTGATCATTCTCGTTCACGCTGCGGCGCGGACGTGGACACGCCGACGCCGGCACTGGGAATGTAGCGCAGCGCTCCGGGCCCGTCAACGGCGCGGATTCCTGGTTACCCAGACGCTTCCAGCCATTCGTCGCGGTGCGCCGCGACAAAGTCGTCGTCTTGGAGCTCGGGATGCGCGGCCAGCACCCGGTCGATCTCCTCCATCTGACCCGGGGAGAGGTCCTCCTCGGGATCGAGGCACCAGCGGCCGGCCAGGAGGCCCTGGCGCCGGAGCACCTCGTGGATCCCCGCGATGGAGCCGCGAAACCCGTGGGACGGGTCGAACAGCGCCGCGTTGGCCTCGGTGAAGGCGGCGCCCAGCGCCAGAAGCTCCTGGGGAACCGCGGCGCCGGGTGGCGCACTCACCCGGTGGATGGCCGCCAGGACCTCGACCGCGCGCCGGGTCCACACCGCCCACTGGCCCAGAAGGCCCCCGGTGATGCGCAGCCGCACCGGCTGGCCCCGGACCGTGAAGCGAAACGGGGTGAGAAGGTCCACCACCCAGCTGTCGTCGTTGCCCGTGAGCAGCGCGATCTCCCCGGCGCGGTCGGAGAAGGCCACCGCGCGCACCACGTCCACGGTGGCGTAGCGGTCGAACGGCGCCAGCTTGATGGCGGCGACCCCGGGAAGGTCCGCCAGCCGGCGCCAGAACGAAAAGCCCAGGGGCCGGCCCCCCACCGCCGGCTGCAGGTAGAAGCCCATCACCGGCAGCACCTCGCTCACGCGGCGCACGTGCTCCACGAGCGCCGCGTCGTCGAGCGCGTGAAGGCCCCCCAGGCTCACCAGGCCCAGGTCGTAGCCGAGATCTGCCGCCAGGGCGGCCTCGCGGAGCGCCTGGGGCGTGGGGCCCAGCACGCCCGCCACCTTGAGCGTGCGCCCCGCGGGATCGGCCGCCTCCACCGTGCGCGCGGCCAGGCGCAGCACCGGTTCCAGGAGGTCCACCCCGGGATCGCGGATGCCGAACTGGGTGGTGTGCACCCCCACCGCCACCCCGCCCGCCCCCGCCGCCAGGTAATAGCGGGTGAGGGCCGCCTGGCGGCGCACGTCGAGGCGACGCTGGGCGTCCAGGGCCAGGGGGTGGGCGGGGATGACCATGCCCGTCCGCAGCCTCTCGCCGACGCCCGGCCGCAGCCGTGCCGCGCCCATCAGTAGTTCCCTTCCCGCTCCTGGAAGTGGGTGGGCAGGTCGAGGACCGGGCCGCCGGCCTGAAGCCACTGGGCGGTCCAGAGGATCATCTGGCGCAGGGGCACGCGCGGGTACCCGAAGCGCTGGTGGGCGAGGGAGGCGTTGCTGAGAAACGCCCGCTCCCCCTCGGTGCCGGTGAAGCGGGGCTGCTGGCCGAAGAGCTCGCCGAACCGCTCCGCGAGCCACCGGATGGACACCGTCTCCGGTCCGGTCACGTTCATGACCTCAGGCGGGGAGTTCGCCCACTGAAGCGACCGGATCGCCACCTCGTTGGCGTCCCCCTGCCAGATCACGTTGACGTGGCCCATGCCGAGGTCGATGGGGCGACCCTCGCGCACCGCCTGGGCCACCTCCACCAGGATCCCGTAGCGCAGGTCGATGGCGTAGTTGAGCCGCAGCAGCGCCACCCTGACCCCCAGGGTCCGAGAAAAGTGCTCGAAGATGCGCTCGCGCCCCAGGCACGACTGGCCGTACTCGCCCACGGGCCCGGTGGGAGTCTGCTCCGTCGCGCCCCCCTGGGCCACCGGCGTCAGCGGGTAGACGTTGCCGGTGGAAAACGCCACGATGCGCGCGCCGCGAAAGCGCTGGGCCACCAGCGCCGGCACGTGGACGTTCATGGCCCAGGTGAGGTGCTCCTGGCCCCGGGTCCCGAACTTGCGGCCCGCCATGTAGATGACGTTGGCCGCCTCCGGCAGGGCCGCCACGGCCGCGGGATCCAAAAGGTCCGCGGCGACGGTCTCGACGCCGGCCGCCTCGAGGCGAGAGCGGGCGTCCCCGGCCCCGAAGCGGGAGACGCCGATCACCCGGTGGCGGCGATCCGAGCGGCCCCACGCCCGCCGCGCCGTCTCCGCCAGGCTCACCCCCATCTTGCCGCCCACCCCCAGGATCAGGAGGTCGCCCTCCAGCTGGTCCATGAACGCGACCAGCGCATCCGAGGGGGTGACCAGGTGTTCCGGGAGCGTTGCGAGGACGTCCATCCCACCCAGACCTCCTCTTCACCGGACCGACATCGATTGTACGGGGTCGCGCCCGGGATCTGGCGCACACGCGGGGTTTCGGTCGCCCATATCGTCCGGATCGCTACCAGCGCACCACCGCCGCCCCCCAGGCGAGGCCCGTGCCGAAGCTCACCAGGAGCGCCACGCTGCCCCGCTCAAGGCGCCCCGCCGCCCGGGCCTCCTCCAGCGCCACGGGGATGCTGGCCGAGGAGGTGTTGCCGTAGCGGTCCACGGTCACCATGATCCGCGCGTCGTCGAGCCCCAGGCGCCGGCCCACCGCCTGCATGATCCTCAGGTTGGCCTGATGGGGGACAAAGAGATCCACGTCCGCCACCGTGAGCCCGGCCTCCCTGAGGGCCACCTGGCTCGCCTCCTCCATCACCTGCACCGCGTGGCGATACGTCTCGCGGCCGTTCATCCGGAAGTAGTGCAGCCGCTGCTCCACGGTCTCGTGGGACGCCGGCCGGCGGGATCCGCCCCCAGGCAGGTACATGAGCTCCCACAGGTTCCCGTCGCATCCCAGGTGGCTCGAGAGGATGCCCTGGCCTTGGGGCACCGGCCCCAGCACCACGGCCCCCGCCGCGTCGCCCAGCAGCACGCACGTGGAGCGGTCCTGGAAGTCCAGAATCCGGCTGAGGACCTCGGCGCCGATGACCAGCACCCGCCGGTAGAGCCCCGCGGCGATCATGCCGCGGGCCTGGTGCAGCGCGTACACCCAGCCCGAGCATCCGCCCACCACGTCGTACGCGGCGGCGCGCCGCGCCCCCAGGTTTCGCTGGACGAGCGCCGCGGTGGCCGGGAACATCATGTCGCCGATGACCCGGGCGCAGATGATGAGGTCCACGTCCTCGGGCCCGACGCCGGCGTCCGCCATGGCCGCCTGCGCCGCCCGCGTGGCCAGGTCCGACGTCGCGTCCTCGGCGGCGGCGAAGCGCCGTTCCCGGATCCCGGTGCGGGTGACGATCCACTCGTCGGAGGTGTCGACGATCCCCTCCATCCAGTGGTTGTCCACCACCCGTTCGGGCGCGTACATCCCCAGGCCCAGGATCCCCACGGCATCGGGCCGCGGATCCCCGGTCACCACGGGACCTGACCCGCCCGCCGCGGCCCGCGCCGCCGGACGATTGTCGGAAAGCTCCTTACGCTGACCAGGTTCTCGCCCCTTTCGGTCTGGAGTTCCCCCGGCGGGGCCGGGGCTTCAAAGGGGCGCTTGCCCTCGACCCGGGATTCCACGCCCGCCCCCGGCCTTCCTGGCTCTCGGCGCCGGGGTGCGGCGCCTCACGCCCGCAGGTGCCCCCCGCGCACGAGGTTCAGAGGGGCGTGATACGCCGCCCGGGCCTGGGCGGGGGTGAGGTCCCCCACCGCCACCATCGACTGCAGCACCGTCCGCTGGCGCATCTTCGCGAGCCGCAGATTGCGCAGCGGGTCGAGCAGCGAGGGCGCCTGGGGCAGTCCGGCCAGGAGCGCGGACTGGGCGAGGGTGAGCCGGGCCGGCGTCTCGCCGAAGTACCGCTTCGCCGCCATGGCCACGCCGTAGGCGCCGTCGCCGAAGTACACCTGGTTCAGGTACATCCGCAGGATGTCACGCTTGGTGAACACCCGGGTCATGTACAGCGACAGCACCACGCCCCGGAGCTTGCGGCTGATGGTCTTGACCGGCGTCAACAGCTGGTCTCGGACGAGCTCCTGGGTGATGGTGCTTCCGCCCTCGACGAAGCGGCCCGAGAGGATGTCCGCGTACAGCGCGCGGGCGATGCCCTCGAAGCTCACGCCCACGTTGGTCCAGAAGCTCCGGTCCTCGGTGGCCACGATCGCCTTGAGCAAGGACGGCGCCATGGCGGAGAGGGGCACCACGTACGATCCGTGGATCGCGAGCTCCTGCTTGATCCGCCGGGGCAGGCTCAGGACCGCGGGCGCCATGCGGCTCAGGTACAGCGCCACCTGGACGCCTCCCCAGACGGCGAGCACGCCGAGCGCCAGCGCCAGGATCCTGCGCATGGTCTACAGCGGACTGCGTGTGCCGGACGATGGGCGCGGCCGGGGGAGATTCTTCAGGAAGAAGGCGGTGATGGGCTCGAGCTGCCGGCGTGCGAGCAGCACCAGTCCCGTCACCGCGAGGCCCAGCACCATGCCGCCCACCACGTCCGCCGGCCAGTGGACCCCGACGAACACCCGGGCCCACATGACGAGCACCGCGATCACAAAGCCCACGACGCCCCACCCGCGCCGGCCCCACAGGAGCCCCAGCGCCAGGGCGAAGCTGCCGGTGGCGTGGTCGGAGGGAAAGGACGCGTCGGCGGCGTGGTGGATCAAGAGATGCACCTTCGTGGGATCCACCACGAAGGGGCGGGGCACGGGCCAGATGACCCCGATGAGGCCCGAGATGATCAGCGCCACGATGCCCCCGGCCGCACCGTAGAGGAGTCCGCGCCGGCCCCGCTCATCGCCGGCGGGAAGCAGGAACCACAGCGCGAGGTACAGGACGATCCAGATCTCCGGAGCGTCCGTGGCCATGATGATCCCGAACCGGTCGAGCAGCGCCGAGTGGCCGGCGGCCTGATTGATCGCGTGAAAGATCTGCCATTCCAGCGTGAGGGGCGTCCCCCTTCCCTTCGAATGGCCCCAGTATATAGAACGCCGCTCGCACCGGTCAACGCAGCCTGCTCAGG
>JAJZYS010000135.1 GCA_021797925.1 Bacillota bacterium | reverse complement strand
GGTCGTAGGCCATCGACGCGTTCTCGCGAGCCGTCGGGCTGGTCGCAGGTGACTGCTTGGCCCAGATGATGCCGTTGTAGGTCCAGGTGCCACCGAGGCTGCCGAAGGCGCTGTTCCCGCCGAAGAGGACCAGCTGGCCGGTCGCGGGGTCGTAGGCCATCGAGGCGCCATAGCGAGCCGGCGGGCTGGTCGCAGGCGACTGCTCGGCCCAGGTGGTGCCGTTGTAGGTCCAGGTGTCGTTCAGAATCTGGCCGCTGCTGCTGGCTCCGCCGAAGAGGACCAGCTGGCCGGTCGCCGGATCGTAGGCCATCGAGGCGCGCCACCGGGGGGACGGGCTGGTCGCTGGGGACTGCTCGGCCCAAGTGGTGCCGTTGTACGTCCAGGTGGCGTTCGAGATGCCCGCGCCGGTGGTGATGCCGCCGAAGAGGACCAGCTGGCCGGTCGCGGGGTCGTAGGCCATCGATGCGTCGAACAAGGCAAACGGGCTGGCGGAAGGTGACTGCTTGGCCCAGGTGGTGCCGTTGTAGGCCCAGGTGTCGGCGAAGGTGCTGCCGCTGCCGGTCGATACGTTGTAGTTGGTCCCGCCGAAGAGGACGATATCGCCGGTCCCCGGGTCGTAGGCCATCGACGCGCTCTTGCGAGCCGACGGGCTGGTCGCCGGGTGCTGCTGGGTCCAGGTGGCCGTAGGGGTGGGTGTCGTTGCAGCGGCCCTACCCGGCGCAACGCCCACCACCGCGACGGCCATGGCCACGCCGAGCAGGACAGAAACCACCCGGGAGGAACGGCGGGCACCGCCCGCACACGTTCCCTCGGTGGCGCCCGACGTCGCGCGCCGCACCCCTTCGATCCCCTCGTGGTCATGCATCAGCATGGACACCTGTTGGACAAGTAACATTGGCTTCCAATTGCCGCTGCCATTCCCGAAGGGTCATTAGCCATCCCCACTTCCGTCTCCATTCCGCCTCCATTCTAGCCCCTGCTCCCCACCTGCGGGGAGTCCCGGAGTCATCTATCCATGTTGGTGAGCGAAAGCTGAAATCTTAACGCACCCCTTCCCGAAGGCGTTCGGAGCCGCGCACCGTGAGATGCGGTGCCAGGACCACCGTCTGCGGCGGCCTTGCCGAATCCTGGATGCGGGCGAGGAGCAGTTGGACCGCCTGCACGCCCATCTCTTGCATCAAGGCGGGATACGAGCGTGAGCGGGGGAGCGGTGAGTTGTGCGATGGGGTCTTCGCCTCGAGTCGGCCGAGCGGGCCCGCCTGTGCGCCCCCCGCGTGATACCCGATGACGAACGGTGTCGCCGGAGGTCGGGGCCTGGTCTAAGAACTTGCCGGGAAACAGCGGATGCGCGGACGACCTGTGGTCGGGCGTCCGGCGTTTGGGGGTCCTTGACGCGGTCGGAACAGGGGGCGGGACCCGCGGGAGGTCTCGGGCGGCAGCGGTTCACAGCGTACGAGTTGGCCAGATTGCGCCCACGATGGCGGCCGACTCTCTCGTGAGCCTCCGTAACGCGGTATCCGCGATTGCCAGGCGGGTCCTACCACGGTGACCGAGTCGTTCGCGCTGGCCCCCCTATCCGCGGGACCAAGCCCGCTCGTCACGCCGCACACCGGTGCCGGCACCGACGGCCCCGCAGAAAGGCGTACGGACGATACTGCAGACAGCGTATAGCCGTACGACTAACGCTGGTTGTCGCGGACGCGTCCCCGGGTTACGTTCGTGGCATGAAGCCACTGCCAGCCGCGTTGACAGGATCGGGCGGATGGGGGCGCCTCGTGGAGGACGTGGTGCCGCCCGTGCTCCTCGCCTTGGCCGTGCTCGCCGTCGCCGTGTACCATGGGGCTGGCCAGGGGGTCCTCGGGATCCCGGTCCCGGTCGGCGCCTCGTTACTGCTGATGCTTCGACGACGGTGTCCCTGGGGCGTGTACGGGGGCGCTATCGCGGCTGCCGCCGTTCCGTTTGCCCTCGGGCTCTCGTCGATCGCCGTGGCGCCGGCGTTTCTCGCCCTCCTCTCCCTGATGACGAAAGTCCCTTTCCGCGTGGGCCTGCTCGCTTCCGCGATCGGCGACGCCGTCCTCCTCGTGGCTCATGGACCGGTCGGCATCACCACAGACGACACCCTTTGGGCGGTTGGCTGGTTTGGGGTGTCCCTGCTCGTCGCCGCCCTCATCGAATCCCGACGGCGGCTCGGTCATGAGGCGGCGGCCCGGGCCGCGTGGGCGGAGCGCACCCGCGGAGAGGAGGTCCGACGCCGCATGGCGGAAGATCGCCTCGATATGGCCCGTGACCTCCACGACATCCTGGGCCACAGCCTGGCGGTCATCTCCCTCCAAGCGGGGGTGGCCGAACATGTGCTTGCCACGAATCCCGAGGCGGTCCGCCAGTCCCTTGCGGCCATTCGCCAGGTCAGTCGGGAAGCGCTGGCGGAGCTTCGGGCCGAACTGACCTCTTGGCGCGAGACCGGCCGCGACGGGGCGCCGCATCACCCCGTGCCGGGGCTCGACGTGCTCCCCGACCTCATCCACCGCATGGAGCGGGCCGGCGTCCAGGTATCGTTCGCTGGGACCACAGGACTGGGGCCGGTCTCGGAGGTGACTGGTGCGGCCGTCTATCGGATCGTGCAGGAGTCTTTGACCAACGTGATGCGCCACGCGGGGTCCGGGGTGCCGGTCGTGGTCCGCATCGCCGGGACCCGGGAGTCCGTGGAGGTAGAGGTGGAGGATGGGGGCCGCGGGGTGCCGGCCTTGGTCGAGGGGACCGGCATTATGGGCATGCGGGAGCGGGCGGGTGCCATCGGAGGATGGGTGGAGGCAAGGAGCCTGGATGAGGGCGGCTTCCGGGTCCGGGCCGTTCTCCCGCGGAGTCCACGGTGATCCGCGTGGCGCTGGTCGATGACCAGCCCCTGATCCGCATTGGGCTCCGGACCCTCATCGAGTCCGACCCGGACCTCTCCGTGGCGGGCGAGGCCGGCGACGGCGTGGCGGCGCTGCACATCATCCGGGTGGAGCATCCCGATGTCGCGGTGATGGACATCCGGATGCCGGGACTCGATGGACTCGAGGCCACGCGGGCCATCGTCGCCGATCCAGACCTGCGGGGCACACGCGTCCTGATCCTCACCACGTTCGAGGTGGACCAGTACGTGTTCCAGGCGCTCCGGGCGGGCGCCAGCGGGTTCTTGTTGAAGGATGCCGAGCCCAGCGAGTTTCTTCAGGCCATCCGGGTGGTGGCGCGGGGCGAGGCGCTCCTGTCGCCGCGCGTGACGCGGCGGGTGGTCGAGGCGTTTACCGCCCGCCCCGTGCCAGCGACGCCGGACCGGACCCGCCTCGCCCTATTGACCGAACGGGAGCGAGAGGTCGTGGCGCTGGTGGGGTCGGGCCTCTCCAATGAGGAGATCGCGGCCGTGCTGGTCATCAGCCCGGCGACCGCACGCACGCATGTGTCCCGGGCCATGAGTAAGGTGGAGGCGCGTGATCGGGCGCAACTCGTCGTATTTGCCTACGAGACCGGGCTGGTGGCGCCCGGGGAGCTTCCGTAAACCGGCGAAGCCTGAGGACGCCTCCCTACGACACGGCGATGAGCTTCACATACGTTAAGATACGCATGGCCGAGTCGCCCCACGGCCGACGCGTCGCCGCCTGTCGCGCTGGATACTGCGTCCATGAACACGCAGACACCTCCCACGCCGGGATCGTCACGCTCGCCTGAATCGCATCCAGCCGCCATCGCGGCGAGCCATCTCACCAAGCAATACGGTCGCACCCTGGCCGTGGATTCGGTGACCCTCTCGGTGCATCCGGGGGAGGTGTACGGATTTCTCGGCCCGAATGGTGCCGGAAAGACCACAACGCTCCGCATGCTGCTCGGCCTTATCCGGCCCACCGCCGGGCGGGTCCGCGTGCTGGGACGACCAGCAGGCGATCCCGAGGCGCTCGCCCGGATTGGGGCGATGGTGGAAAGTCCGGCCTTCTACCCGTACCTGTCCGGGTACGATAATCTCGTCGTCATCGCCCGCCACGCCCGTCTACCGCGCCTACGGGTAGGTCCCGCGCTCGAGGCGGTCGGCCTCGACCAGAGAGGCGGTGACCGGGTCTCCGTGTATTCGCTCGGGATGCGCCAGCGGCTCGGGGTGGCCGCGGCCCTGCTGAAAGACCCGGAGATCCTTATTCTCGACGAGCCCACGAACGGGCTTGACCCGGTCGGGATGGCCGACATGCGCCGACTTCTGACCGCCCTGGCGGCTTCGGGCAAGGCCGTCCTGCTGTCCAGTCATCAGCTGGGCGAGGTGGAGCATGTATGCCACCGCATCGGCATGATCGTCCAAGGCCGGCTCACCGTGGACACGACGGTGGCCGAGGTGAAAGGGGCCGAGGGACTCGTGGTCCGTGCCACGCCCCTCTCCAGCGCGGTGCGCTGTCTGGCGGACCGATATGGGGCCGGTCGGGTGTCATCGTCCGGAGACGTGATCGAGCTGTCGGTGGACCCCGAACAGTCCGTCGTCGTGAACCGGCTGCTCCTCGACGAGGGCATCGAGGTGCATGGCGTCTGGACTCGGGAGCGCACGCTGGAGGAGCTCTTCCTGGCGCAGACCACCCGCCAGGGCGGAAACAGTCGTGGGAAAGGAGACGTCCGATGACGAGCTATGCGGCCGAGTGGTTCAAGGTCGTCCGGCGCCGGACCCTCTGGGCGTTCGCGGGCATCTGGCTCGTGCTGGCGTTTGGCTTTGAGTACATTGATCCGTACGTTAAGGCCGGGGCTCTCCATGATGCGGGGCAACACCTCGCGGCGCTGCGTCCACTGTTGCCGGATGTCCTGCCCGCCCAGACGGTCAGCGGCTACAGCCTCTGGGGTGGCGCGCTTATCATCGCCTTCGGCGCCTTGGTCTTTGGATCCGAGTACGGCTGGGGCACGTGGAAGACGCTCTTCACCATCCGGCCCCGCCGCCTCACCGTCCTCATGGCCCAGGTGGGGGCGGTCGGCACCGCCCTCGCCGTCTTGGTGGCGGTCGACTTTCTCGTGAGCGCCGCGGCGAGTGCGCTCATCGCTCGGTCCCTCACGGCACCCGTGCAGTGGCCGGGGGTCGTGTCCCTCCTGCGAGGGGCGGGAGCGGGGTGGCTTATCCTCTTTGCGTATGCCCTGTTCGGGGGCCTTGGAGCCCTGGTGACGCGCGGGACGGCTCTGGCGATCGGCCTTGGGGTCACGTGGGTGTTGGTCATTGAAACCCTGCTCCGGGGACTCGCCGGCTCAGTCCCCCTGCTGCGCGCCCTGATCAAGTTCTTTCCCGGTGTCAATGCCGGGGCGCTGGCCGCCGCGGTCGGATCCCGCGGCGGGATCAACATCGGCATCGTTGGAGGGGCGCACGCCGTGGCGGTGATCGTCGGGTATGCCGTCCTTTTTATAGTGCTCTCAGGGTGGATCCTGACTCGCCGCGACGTCCCCTAAGGCATCGGCGATCGTGGAAGCGATAACAAGGGATTTGCGTCCCGCGTCCGCGAAGGGATCCCGATCTCGGAGGGGGGGGAGAGTCCAGACCCAGGCGATACGGACGACACCCGTCCGCACTGGGGCTGCGGGAGCAGTGGCGGCCCCCTTACCGACGCTGACAATGCCGAGCCGTCGGGTATATCACTCCCCGCGTCGTGTCACGCATAGCGGTCACAGGTTTCTGACACATTTAGCCTGAGGTGGATCGCCTGCGTTCTCTGGTGCTCAGTGGGGGCGGATTGTGGGCTCTGGCGGGGATTGGGGTCTGGCGGGCGCTCCTCGAATGGAACCTCTCGGTGGATGCGGTCGTTGGCTGCTCGGCGGGGGCTGTGGTCGGGGCCTTAATTGCCGCGGGGTACAGCCCCGATGAGTTAAGCGAGTGGGCCGCTGAATTGGTGCCGGGACTCGTCTATCCCCGGGGGCGTGACCTCTGGCGACGCCTCTGGACGGGGACGTTATCCCAGTCATTACTGGGCACCCCGCGCGTGTGGTCCCACCTCCCGGGCTGGTTGCGGGATGACTTTTCTCAGCTGAAGCTGCCGCTGTGGATCGTCGTGACGTCCTTAGCCCAGCGCTCCCCGGTCGTGTTAGGACCCAGCCCGGCTGCCGGCGATTATCCCGTTCTGGCGGCCCCGTCGTTAATCGGTGCCCTCAAAGCGACGAATGCGGTGCCCGGATTATTCGATCCGATCACGATCGCCCACGATGTATTCGTGGACGGCGGCGTCTTGAATGACTATCCGGTCGATGTGGCCGCGCAGTTAGGGGCGACGACGATACTCGGTGTCTGGATCGATGCCCCCATCATGGTAGGGGTCGATCGTCTGTCACGGCCCCACCTGGGTCATGTCCTCTCTCAGAGCATTGCGGCCATGGTGCAACAGATGTCCCACCTGCGACAGAGCCGCGTGGGAGTGCCGCGGGTGGACCTCCGGATCGAACGGACGGAGGGTCACCGGGTATTTCATCGGATCCCGGACATCATCGAGGTCGGATACCAGACGGCTTGGGCCTCTCGTCACGAGATTGCCTCCCTGTTCGGCGAGGGCCCTAGCACCGTGGGCACCCCTCGGTTGTCCTCGTAAACGGGACATGCGCCGTGAAATAGGACGCAAGATTCCATGGGGAGTATCGACGTCACAAATATTGGCGGCCGGCGCGGTGGCAAGAAACCCTGTATGGGGCATTGCTCCTCGTTGGGGTCCTGCGGGGGCGCGGACGCTCGTGCCGGCCGATTTCAGATCCCGTCCGCATAACGGGGGGAACTGGGCGATATCACCGTCGACCGCCGAATGTTGCCGCGTGGGTCAGTGCTCTCCGGCCCGGAGAGGCGATGGTCATACCGGCCTGGATTGCCCACCGCAGCGCGGCCATCCTGCCATAGCCCCCGCTCCTGGTGTCAGGCCGGGACGCGACAGGCGTCCCCCTCCAGAATCAAACCATCACGGTATTCCCGGCTCAGC
>JAJZYS010000134.1 GCA_021797925.1 Bacillota bacterium | reverse complement strand
ACCAGCACCAGGATGCGGTTCTGAAACCCGATGAGGGCGGTGATGTGCACCAGAAGCCAGATCAGCCAGCCCACGGGGCCCGTGATCCTGGCGCGGCCGATCTCGGCGACGGCGGCGCTGCGGCCGAGCGTCGCCATCTGGCCGCGGTTGTGGAAGCGAAAGGGCACGGTGGGGCGCCCTTGCACCCGGCGCACCACCATGGCCGCCGCGTGCCGGCCCTGCTGGGTGGCGACCGGCGCCACCTGTGGCAGGACGATGCCCCACGGGTCGGCGGCGGCGGCGAGATCCCCGGCGACGAAGACTTCCCGATGACCGTGGACGCTGAGGTCCGGCAGGACCTGGACGCGCCCGTGCGCGTCCGTGGCGCCGAGCTGGCGTCCCAGCGGCGAGGCCTCGTTGCCGGCCGCCCACAGGACGACGGCGCCGGCGATGCGCTCGTCGGCGAGTTGCACGTGGTCGGCCGCGATCTGGGTGACGCGGCAGTCCACGCGCACCTCGACGCCAAGGCGGCCCAGGTACTGCGCGGCGTACGCCGACAGGACCGGGGAGAACGACGCCAGGATGCGAGGTCCCGCCTCGGCCAGGACGACGCGGGTGCGATCGGGATCGACGCCGAGCCGGTCCCGCGCGAGCGAGTGGCGCACCATGCTGACCACCGCTCCCGCCAGCTCCACACCGGTGGGACCGCCCCCGACGATCACGAACACGGGACCGCGGGCCTCGCCCCCCAGTGCCCGAGATCGCACGCCGGCCTCGTACGCCTCGAGGATGCGCCGGCGCATCCGCAGCGCGTCGGAGAGGGTCTTGAGGCCCGGCGCCAGCGGCTCCCAGTCGCTGTGGCCGAAATAGGCGTGGCGCGTGCCCGTGGCGAGGATGAGGTAGTCGTAGGGCACCGGGGTCGCCTCCTGGGCCAGCTGCACGGTCCGGCGGTCGAGGTCGACGCGGGTCACCTCCCCCAGGAGCACCCGCGTTCTGGCCTGACGCCGGAGCACGGCCCGGATGGGAATGGCGATGTCTTCCGGAGAGAGCACGGCCGAGGCGACCTGGTAGAGGAGCGGCTGGAACAGATGATGGTTGGTCCGGTCGATGACCGTGACCCCCACGGGTGCTCGCGCCAGCGCGCGCGCCGCGAAGAGTCCGGCGAAGCCTGCACCCACGATGACCACCCGCGGGCGGACGTCGAGGTCGGGCTGGGCCAGGGTGATCGCCCCGCTTTCCTGTCGTTCTTCGCAGGGTACGACACGGCCGTCGGCGGGGCGGTGACGCCGGTCACCGCCGTGTCAGGGCCTCCAGGGCAGACGCTGGCGGGTTCCCGGCACCCGGACAGCCAGCCACGGCCTTGGGACGACCCGAGCTCAGTCGTGCGCCGACGGTGTCGTGTCGCCGCGGGCCTGGCCGAGGCGGGGGCGGATCGGCGCCAGGCCGGGGACCGGCATGTCGAGGTAGGCCACATGCCAGCGGCCCAGGGAGGCGATGTACAGGCGGCGGTTTCCCTCGCCGCCGAAGGCCAGGTTCGTCGGTGCCGCCAGGGTCGTGCCCCAAGGGTCCGCGAGGAGCAGCTCGACCTTTCCGCCGCCTGTCACCCGGTAGATGGCGTCGGGACGGTAGCAGCCCACGTACAGGGTTCCCTCGGCGTCGTACGCGATGCCGTCGGGAACCGCTCCCGGCAGCTGCGCGAGCACCCTGGGGGTACCCGCCCCACCGCCCGGCAGGATCGGCACCCACGTGATCCTCCTCAACGTCGTCTCCACCACCGCCAGACCGTCACCCCCCGGGCCGAGGGCCAGTCCGTTGGGGAAGGCGCGCACGGCGTCCGACCAGACGCTCACCCGCCCGTCGGGGGTCACCTTCGCCACGAAGCCGTTGTCGCGCATCCACGCTCCGGAATCGCTGACGAAGAGATTGCCCCGACGGTCGAACACCGGGTAGTTGGGGTTGACAAACCGCTGGTCCCTCGGACCGCGGGCGTGCACCCGCACCTGGCCGTCGGGCGTGATCCGCATGACCGCTCCGAGCCCGATGTCACACGCGTACACGGCTCCGTCCCCGTCCAGGCACAGGCCGAGGACGAACCCGCCCGTCGTGGCCACCGTCTCGACCTGCCCGGCCGGGGTGATGCGATAGACCTGTCCCGCCTCGCCGCCGGCGTGGACGTGCCCGCCGGGCCCCACGGCCACCCCCTCCGGGTGGTCGAGACCCTCCGCGAGGATCCCCACGTCGCTGAGCTGGGGCCAGCTCACGGCCGCGTCACCCTTTCGTCGAGGGGGAGTCCGGGGAGCGACGGATCGGCCCAGCGGGTGTTGGGTACGAGCGGGTACCACTCGGGCCGCCCCGGGTCTCGATCATACATGTACCCGCCCACCTCGCGATAGAGGTCCGCGTAGCGCGCCAGCTTCTCGGGGTCCACCTGGACGCCCAGACCCGGCCCCGCCGGGACGGCGATCGCGCCATCCACGTACGGGAGCTTTCCCCCGACGATGATGTCGTCGGTGAGGTGGTGGTAGTGGGCGTCCGCGGGAAACACGAGATTGGGGAGCAGTGCGCCCAGGTGGAGCATGGTGGCCAGCTGCACCCCGAGCTCGCCCGAGGAGTGGACCGACACGCTCAGCTGGAAGGTCTCGCAGACGGCGGCCGCCTTGAGACAGGCTCTGACGCCGCCCCAGAACGTGGTGTCCAGGAGCACCACATCCACCGCGGGCTGCAGGATGTTCGCGGCCAGTTGCTCGAAGCTGACCACCACGGTGTTGGTGGCCAGCGGGACCGCCACCCGCTCGCGCACCCGGCGCATGCCGTTGAGCCCCCAGGTGGGATCCTCGTAGTAGTCGTTGTTGAGGTCCGCGATGGCTCGGCCGAACCGGACCGCTTCCTCCACCGAGAGCGCGGCGTTGGGGTCGTAGCGGAGCCGGTCCTGCGGGAACGCCTCCGCCAGCGCGCGATAGCAGTCGAGCTCGTAGTCCGGCGGGAACACCCCCCCCTTGAGCTTGTGGACGGTGAAGCCGTGACGGCGCTTGAGCTCCGAGGCGTGGGCGACGAGCTGTTCGGGCGTGCGCACCTCCGGCTCGCCCCCCTCCCCGGGGTAGCGGAAGAACAGATAGCTCGCGAACGGCACCCGGTCGCGGACCTTGCCCCCCAGGAGCTGGTAGACGGGCACGCCCAGCTTCTGGCCCACGAGGTCAAGACACGCGAACTCGATGGCGGCGTGCAGCTGCGTGCGGTTGTTGTACAGGCTCGCCGTCGGATTCATGATCTTGAACTGCAGGGCGGTGAGGTCGAACGGATCGTGACCCAGGAGGTAGGGCTTCAGGGCCCGGAACGCCGCCTCCGCGCTCTCGCCTCCCCCTCCCATCTCGCCGACTCCCAGCCGCCCGTCGTCGGTCTCGACCTCGACGATGGTGCGCACGAATCTTCCCCAGTGGGCGCCGTTGCTGTGGCGCAGGGGAGCCTCCAGGGGCACGGTGACCGTGGTGGCTCGAACGTCACGAATGCGCATGCGTTGCCGGCCATCCCCGCCACCCGGTGACGGCTGCCGGACTCCACTCCTTCCGGTGCTGTCCTTGAGATCCGCTCACGTGGCGACGGGGCGTTCGCTCGTGCCCAGGCGCACGACGGCGGCGAGGTCGAGCTCCCAGGAGTCCCCGACCTGGTGGTAGTACTGGCCCAGGGTCCGCGTGTGAAGGGCCCGCGTCGGTGCGACCACATGGGTGCCCGGAGGGAGGCGGCCCGAAAACGCCTCGACCGCGGTGTCCACGAGGGCGTGCCCCACGAACTGCGCGAACATGGCAAGGCCCGCCGTGTACAGGGATCCGTCCTTGAGCTCGGACCGGATGCGGTCGGTGGACAGGCCGAAGCCCGCCACCCGCACGTTGGCCCCGTGGGCGCGGATGGCGTCGAGCGCCCCCTCGGCGGTCTCGTCGTCGATGCAAAACACGAGGTTCATCTCGGGGTGGCGTTGGAGATAGCGTGCGGTCAGGGCGGCGGAGGGCCCGCGGGCGCCCAGGCCGTCCTCGGTGCCGAGGCAGAGCACCCCGTCGTGGGCGCTCCCCAGGCCCTCGGCGAATCCTCGGCTGCGCGCCTGGCACGCGACGAGGCTCGGATAGCTCAGGTCAAGGTAGCGGATCGCACCGGTGTGCTCGCGTCGCTCCGTCGATCCCACCAGCCGTCCCAGGTCCCGGCCGCTCGACAGATCGTCGATGGCCACCAGCGCGTGGGCGCCTTCGACCCAGTTGGCCTCGCACACCAGCGGCACGCCCGCGCGAGCGCACTCCAGCGCGAGCGCCCGGGCGGAGCGGGTGTCGGCGGGAGTGACGAGGACCACCTGACATCCCTGGTCGATGAGCTCCCGGCCCAGCCGGTTCTCCCGCTCCTGATCCCCCTTTGCGTCGAGCAGCACAGCCTCGACGCAAAGGTGCCGTGCGCGCTCGAGGAAGGACGCCTCCACGAGCTGATACCATCGGTGCTCGCGCAGGTTCACCACGAAACCGATCCGGTGGGGACGAGGAGTGGGCGCCTGGCGCTCGTCGTGCCCGGAGGCCATCGGATCACCTCCATTCGTGGTCACGGCCGGTGCACCGCACCGGGACCCGGATACCCGCAGCGCCGCAAGCCTCTATCCGACGGCCCGGAGCTTGAGCCCTTGAATGAAGTAGCGCTGCAGGATGAAAAAGAGCACCACGGTGGGCACGGACGCCAAGAGCGCTGCCACGAGCACGGCGGGGACATCGGTGCCGCCATACACACCGCGCAAGGTGGCCAGTGCGGCCATGACCGGACGAACGCTGGCGGAACTCGCCAGGGTCATCCCGAAGATGAGATCGTTCCAGATCCATGTGAATTGAAAGAGGAAAAGAACAGCCGCAGATGGGCTGGCGAGCGGTAGGTAGATGTGCCATAGAATGCCGGGCCTGGAGCACCCGTCGAGTTGCGCGGCTTCACGGACCTCGGGCGTGATCGTCGAAAAGTGGTTGCGCAGCACGAAAAGGCAGAACGGCGTGGCGATGGCCGAGTAAAAGAGGATGAGGCCAAGATGGGTATCATATAGGCCGGTGGAAAGATACGCCTTGTAGAGTGGGATCAAGTACATCTGGAACGGGAAGATGGTGCCGCTGTAGATGACGAAGAATAGGACGAAGGCGCCGCGGATGCGCAGCACGGCCAGGGCGTAGGCGGCAAGCGCGCTCACGACGATCGCCGTTGCCGCTCCCACAGAGGCGTACACGAGACTGTTGACAAACCCTGGGCCCAGTTGGGCAGTGGTCCACGCATAGGCGATATTGCTCCAGAGCGCGAAAGAATGCGGCCACGAAAGCGCTGAGCCCTGCATGAAGTCGCGCTGGCTTTTCACGGCGTTCATGACGTTGAACAGCAGCGGCGTCAGCCACAGCAGGGCCAGCAGCGACGCCAGCACCGTGGCGGCCCACGCCGTGGGCGAGCGGCGGTGCGGCCGGCGAGGAGCAACCACGTCAGGCCACCTCTTCGCGCAGGGACGTCCTAAGGAGCACAACGGTCAGCGAGATCACGATGGCGGACAGGAACATGGCGATCGCTGACCCGTAGCCGCTCTGAAAGAGCACGAAGGCATCCCGGTACATGGTCACCGCCAGAGTCTCCGAGGAGCGATAGGGTCCTCCCTGGGTCATGACCCAGATGATGTCGAAAACCTTGAAGCTATTGATCACGGCCATCGCGACGACGATGGCCGTGAAAGGTCGCAGGAGCGGCCATGTGACGCTTCTGAAGGTCTGCCAGTTCCCTGCGCCGTCGACTCGTGCCGCCTCGACCGGCTCCGCGGGAATCGACTTGAGCCCGACGAGAAAAAGCACCATGTTCGTCCCCATGCTCTGCCACGTGGTTGCGCCGATCATCGCGTAGGTGTTGGCCGGCGGGACGATGAGCCAGGAGATCGCCCACCGGCCGAGACCTACCGCGCCGAGAAAGGCGTTGAGCACTCCGTATGGACTGAGGATGAAGGACCACAGGACCCCGGTCGAGGTGAGGGATACGGCATACGGCAGGTAGAAGATCGACTTGAAGAGGTTTTCACCCGGGATTCTGTTGACCAGTACCGCGACGGCCAGTCCCAACCCCACAGGGAAGAGCAGTGTGGCGATCACCCATACCAGGGTGTTTTCCAGCGACGTGATGACGGCGGGGTCGGTGAAGAAAGCCGCATAGTTCTCAAAGCCGATGAACTTGGGCTGGGACACGCCATGGGCATTGGTCAGACTCAGGTACGCCGTGTCGAGCGCGGGATAGAGCAGGAAACCGGCGACCAGGATCATCGCGGGCGCGAGATAGAGATAGGGGCCGATGGCGGCCAAGGGTGAACTGTGCTGCCTGTGGCGACGGACGAGATGCGCGATGTGAGAGTCCGCGGTGGAGGCGTACGGAAGTGCTTTCATCGCGGACCCCTCACCCTCCCTCGCTTAGCTTTGGCCCCGGGTGCTCATTTGTGCGTTGCCCAGTAGTGGCTGGCGTAACTCTGGATGGTCGAGAGGACCGACATGTACTGGTCGGGATGAAGTTCGAATCGGTCGAACTGCTCCGAAGCGGTCTGCGCGATGGGCGGAGGCGTGGCCTCCCAGAATCGCGTGTACAGCCGGTAGTGCTCGCTGCTGATGAGGTGGTTGATGTAAGCGTCGACGGGATTGACCACGCGAGCGGCGGCGGTGGTCGTGTTGAATCCGGTCAGTTTGGCCCAGAGGCTCTGAGTCCTGGGTTGCATCCACCAAGCCAGGATCTTCTCGGCGGCGGCCTTCTGCGGGGCGGGCGCGTGGGCACCAATGGCAAGGGGGCCGCTCTCGAGAATGGCTACCCGTCCAGCCTTGGGATTGGGATCTGGGAGGAGGAAGGCACCGTAGTCTACGCCCGGTTTCAGGCCGGCGCTGACCATGGTCGTCTGATACCAGTCACCGATGAGAAACATGGCGATCTGTCCGTGCGCGAACAGGGGCAGGATGTTGTTGGAGCCGGCTGTTCCCATGGACAGGCCGGGGTTGGAAAAGTAACCGTCCTTCTCCAGCGACCGCCACAGTTTCATCACTCGGATCACGTCGGGA
>JAJZYS010000005.1 GCA_021797925.1 Bacillota bacterium | reverse complement strand
CTGCCGGGCCGGTGCACCCATGATCGCGCCTCCGGCCGAAGCGGCGGCTTGGGGCCGGAGGCGCTCGAGCGACGGTACCGGGGGTCAGCCCCGCTTCAGCGCAAGGTTACCCTGGGCCGCGGCCGCTTTCAGCGCCTGGGCCACGGTCTCCTCGTGGTAGATCACCTTCTGCAGCTGCTGCGCCAGGGCCGTGGTCACCGCGTTGTATGCGGCGGGGGCACGGTAGAAGAGCCGGGCCTTCTCGGCCATGGTCACGAACGCCTTCTCCAGGGGGTGGTGCGCCACGTAGGCCGCGTAGGTCGGCGACTTGATGGTGGCGATGCTCGGCGGCAGGACCCCGATCCCCTCGGCCCAGGCCGCAGCGTGGACGGGCTGAGACAGCCAGCGCACGAAGGTCCACGCCCCGAGCTTGCTCTTGGCCGCGGCGGGGATCATCAGCGCCCAGCCGCCCACCGGCGAGGTGCCCACGCCGCGGCCATACCGGGAGGGCACCGGCGCGGTGGCGGTCGGGAACGGGTACTGCGCGGCCTCGCGCACCCAGATGGACCCGGCGATCATCATCCCGAACTTCCCGCTGGCGAACGCCGTCTCGGAACTGGCCTGTCCGAAGTTCTCCACCGGGGCCGCGCCGCTGGAGAAGAGCTTTGCCCAGAACTGGGCCGCCCCGAGCCCCTGGGGCGTGTCAAAACCCACCGTCTTGAGGTTCTTGCTGAAGAGGTGGCCGCCGTTGTCCCACAGGAACGGCCCGAAGACGTCGATGGTGTTGTAGTCAGGCTTGGTGGGCAGGACCAGCCCGTGGATCCCGTGGCCCAGCCGGGAGATCTTCACCGCGTCGGCGAGCAGCTGCGCCCAGCTGCGTGGTGGGGCGTTGGGGTCGAGGCCGGCACGCTTGAAGAGGGCCTTGTTGATGTAAAGTCCCCAGACACCCAGGCTGATGGGCACGCCCCAGATGCGGCCGCGGTAGCGAACCAGATCCTCCATGCCCGACGCGTAGCGCGTCGTGCGCAGGAACGCGGCCCCGGGCATGGCGCTCATGTCCGCCACCTCGTGGTCCTGGATCAGGGCGGTGATCTCGTTGGTCCCCGCCGTGTAGAGGTCCGGAGGGGCGCCGCCGGCGATCGCGGTGGCCAGCTGCTGGGTTCGGGTCGCCGTGGGAATGGACGTGAGGCTCACGTGCACGCCGGGATGCGTGCGGTTGAACTGGGCGACGAGCCCGCGGATGATGGCGATGTTGCCGGCCCCTTCGATGGCTTCCCAGAAGGTGACGTGCTGAACCGAGGCCGCGTTTGCCGCGGGCGGGAGGCTCGCGGCCGAGAGGCCGACTGTGCCCACAAGGCATGATGCTGCAGCTACGAGGCGTCTCACCCTGGTCTGCATCGCTTTCCCCCCGAACGTTGGTCTTCAGCCGCCGTGACGTTCCATCCCTCCCAGTTAGTTGATTGTTTCACACAACCAGCTTCGCCGTTTTGTCCGCGATTTCCTGCTGACCCGGGGTCACGGGTCCATAAACCGACGCCACTCTCTGGGCCGATTCCCGGTGAGACCGCCTTGACGACCGGAAGCTGTGCCCGTATTGTAATGAGTGCATCAATCAACCAAGCATCACCAAGGGGTGATCCGCCTGGATCGTCTGCTGACGCGGCCCCAGGGATACAACGCTCCCCGCACCCGCACCATCAACGTGGGGGCCCTCATCTCGCACATCCAGCGCCAGGGCCCCGTATCCCGCCGCGACCTGGCGCGCGCCATCGGGCTCAATCCGGCGACGGTGTCCAAGATCACCAACTCCCTCATCGCCGACGGCGTCGTGATGGAGACCGGTTTTGGGGAGTCCGCCACGGGCCGCAAGCCGGTCCTGCTCACCCTCAACTCGAGCCAGCACTGCATCGTGGCGGTCAACCTCGACCGCACCTCGGTCACCTGCGCCGTGACGGACATGAGCGGCGAGGTGACGGCGAACGTGAGTCTGCGGGCTCCTGACCTTCACCAGACCCACGTCAGCTTCGACATGGTGGACCACTGCATCGAGCTGGCTCTCGCCATGGTGCCGCCGGAGCGATCGGTGCTGGGAATCGGGGTGGGGGCTCCCGGGCCGCTCTCCATGGCCCGAGGGGAGATCGCGGCGGCGGGACTGCCGGGATGGAAGGACATCCCGGTCCGCGACCGTCTGGAGGCGAAGTACCACGTGCCCGCCTTCATCGACGACCGCGCCAACACCCTGGCGCTGGCGGAAAAGTGGTTCGGCCAGGCCCGAAACGAGGATGACTTCATCTACGTCGTGGTGGGCCGCGGCATCGGCCTGAGCATCATGTCCGGCTGCCTGCTCTACCGGGTGGGCGGCGACTGCCCCATCCAGTTCGGCCACACCTGCATCGAGGTGGACGGGCGCAGCTGCGCGTGCGGCCGCAGGGGGTGCCTGGAGACCTACGCCTCCCTGCAGGCGGTGGTGAACCAGGTCCACGCCGCCCTGTCGAGGGGAGAGCCGTCGATCCTCGCCGATCAGCCGGACATCGACCCCACCGACGTGGCCGTGGCCGCCCTGCAAGGGGACAAGCTGGCCCGGGACGCCTTCGCCGAGGCGACCCGCTATCTGAGCGAGGGCATCGGCAACGCGATCAACCTGTTTCACCCCAACCTCGTGTTCGTCAACGTGCACCTGCCGCATCCGGACGTGCTCATGACGCCGGCCGCGATCGAGGCGCTCGCCGAGCACTACCCCGGCACGCGGTTCGTCCTGACCAGCCTCGACGCGGTGCACTCCGCGGCCGGCTCGGCCAGCCTGGTCTTGGAAGGACTCTACGGCTCCTGGGCGTGAAGGGAGGCCTCGGCGCCATGACGCGGCGACGGGTCAAGGAGGAGCTCACCGGACTGGCGTTCGTATCCCCCGCGCTGCTGTGGGTGGCGCTGTTCATGGCGTTCCCGTTCCTCTTCTCGATCTTTATCAGCGTGCACTCGTGGAGCCTGCTCTCCTCGACCATCCGGTACGACGGTCTGGCCAACTATGACCATCTGTTCCACGATCCCACGTTTTACCTCGCCCTGAAGAACACGTTCGTGTTCGCCGCGGGGAACGTGCTCGGCAGCGCCGTCATGGCGCTGGTCTTCGCGCTGCTGGTCGTGCGCGAGACGCGGGCGTCGGTCTACTTCCGCGTCATCTACTACCTCCCGGTGGTCATCTCGATCATCGCGGCCTCGTCGCTGTGGGTGTACCTGTACAATCCCTCCGCGGGACCCATCGACGGGCTGCTGAACCTCGCGGGGCTGCCGTCCGTCCAGTGGCTGTCCAGTCCCCGGCTGGCCCTGCCGTCCATCATCCTCATGAGCGTATGGAAGAACGCCGGGTATTACATGGTGATCTTCCTCGCCGGACTCAAGGCCATTCCGCGGGGCTACCACGAGGCGGCCAGCATCGACGGCGCCAGCGCCGCGAAGACGTTCTGGCGGATCACGCTGCCGCTGCTCAAGCCCTCCATCATGCTCGTGGTCATCATGGCCATGATCAACGCCATCCAGGTCTTCGCCCAGGTCTACGTGATGACCGCCGGCGGACCGGTGGGCAGCACCATGGTCCTCGTGTACTACCTCTTCCAGGAGGCGTTCGTCAACTTCCGCATGGGCTACGCCAGCGCCGTGGGCATCGTGCTGTTCGTCATCCTCCTCCTGGTCAGCCTCGTCGAGTTCAAGCTGCTGAGCACGGACGTCGACTACGCATGACGGACGGGGCAAGACTCCAGGGCGCCCGCTGGCGGACGCTGTATTGGTGGATCCTGGCGGTCGTCTTCGCGGCGGGAACGGCGCTGCCCTTCATCTGGATGGTGGCCACCTCGTTCAAGACCGAGCCGGACGCCTTCGCTCATCCGCTCTCGCTCGTGGCCCATCCGTTCACTCTCGTCGAGTACGCGAAGCTCGTCGCCCTGGAGCCCTTCGGGCTCTACTTTCTCAACAGCGCCGTCGCCGCCGTCTCGGGCACCCTGGGCGTGCTGATCACCTCGACGCTGGCCGGCTACGCGGTGGCGCGGCTGAGGTTTCGCTCGCGGACCGTGGTGTTCTTCGTGGTCCTCGGGACCATGATGATCCCCACCCAGGTCACCATGATCCCGAGCTTTCTCATCATGCGGTTTCTGGGCTGGATCAACACGTACTGGGTGCTCACCGTCCCGTACCTCGTGTCGCCGTTCGGCGTCTTCATCATGCGCCAGGCATTCTCCGTACTGCCCCGCGAGCTCGAAGAGGCGGCGGAGATCGACGGCTGCGGCCGCCTCAGGGGCCTGTGGAGCGTGTTTCTCCCCAACGTCACCACGTCCCTGGCCACGGTGGTCATCTTCACGTTCACGGCGATCTGGAACGACTTCTTCTGGCCGCTGGTGATGACCTCGTCGTCGCGCATGTGGACCCTGCAGGTCGGTCTCGCCTCGATGCAGAACCAGATCCCGGGCCGCTGGCCGATCATCATGGCGGGCACCTTTCTGGTGACCCTGCCCATGCTCGTGATCTTCCTCATGTTTCAGCGATACTTCGTTCAGGGCTACGTCTCGAGCGGACTGAAGTGACGCCCGCGCCGCCGACGCGACCTCCGGCGTCGAGGGCGGCGCCCATCATGCCACCGACGCGCGCGGTGGCGCCATGCGCGGCTCGCCCCCAACGCCCTCGCCCGATTCTCCGCCCGGCCAAAGCCCGCGAGCGGATGGGGCGCCGTGGACGTCCTGCTCCGGGCGATCCAGCCTGGGGCGCGCCGGGAAAGCCGGCTGTCACGGGTGAAATTCCGTTCCCCGCCAGGGACGGCCGCGCGCGCAACGAGGAGCGCGGGCGGAGTGCGAATCGTGCGCGAAACGCGAGGCGTCCACGAGCCCGTTGTCAAGCTGTGTCAAGCGGAAACGCCACCTCGACGAAGGCGCGGCCCAACACCGAGGTGCACGCGCCACGTGGCGGCGCGCGCCGGTGACATAACCAGCGCACGCCCGGGGCAATCTAATCCGCGGAGGTGGTGACATGGCCAGAACGTCGCTCATGGATCCGGCGGTGCGCGACCGGCTCAAGTTCGAGGTGGCCGACGAGCTGGGCATCCAGCTGGAGCGGGGGTACAACGGCGACATCCGCGCCCGGGATGCGGGCCGGATCGGCGGCAAGATCGGCGGGAACATGGTCAGGGTGATGATCCGTCACGCCGAGCAAGAACTCGGTCGCAACCGGACTTCTTAAGCCGGACGGGGGGCGCAAGCCCCCCGTTGCGTCATCGCGGGCTATCCGCCCAGCAGCGTCCGGACCGACTCGGGCACGTAGCCCTGGCGCTCGAGCCCGCTGAGCACGGCGGGCAGGGCGCTCAGCGAAGCCGAGGTGATGGGCAGCATCAGCACCCCGCCGGGGGCGGCCGCCGCCATGGCCCGCCGGACGATCTGCGAGGCGGTGGCGCCGGTGACGCGGTGAAAGCCCACCAGGTACGCGGCACCGGTGGGCGCCAGCGCTCTGGCCAGCCCGATCGAGGGCGCGGCGCCGGGGCCGCTGGCCACGGCCGCCGCCGGGGCGGCCAGGGTCGACAGGCGCGCGTCGAGGGTCCTCAGCTCGCGCCGGGCCGCGCCCGGACCGGTCAGGGCCGCGTCCACCTCGGTCCCCGCCGCGAGCAGCCCCTCGAGTCGAGATCGGGACGTGGACGCGGGGACGAAGGCGCTCAGCGGAGGATGGCCGATGGCGTCCAGCCGAGCGCCGATGGCGCCGAGCTGGACGGGACCCGAGAGGGCCAGGGCGATGGGCCCGCCCGCCACCGGCGCGAGGGCGTCGGCGGTGGCCGCGGCGGGCGCTCCTTTGGGGGACGCTCCGGTCGCGGGCCAGGGGAGCGTCAGGGTCTGGCCCGCGTCGATGAAGGCGGTGAGCGACTGGTGGTTGGCCCGGGCGATGGCCGCGGCGCTCACGCCGTACTGGGCGCCCAGGGCGCTCAGGGTCATGCCCGGCGTGACCGTGATCACCGGATCCCACAGCAGCTTCTCTACCCTCGGCCCCGCCTCCCCGGTGGGACGCAGGCCCGCCTGCCGCTCCAGCGCCGTCACGGCGGCCTCAACCTCGGGGCCGAAGATCCCGTCGATGGGGCCGCTGTACAGGCCGCGCCGGCTCAGCGCCCGCTCCAGCCGCGCCACCGCCGCCCCGCGATCCCCGGGAGTGAGCGTCCGCGCGTCCAGCTGCCGGTCCAGCTGGTAGCGGGTGGCGGGCCCCACGATCCCGTCGGCGGCGATGCCCCGGGATCGCTGATACTGAAGGACCGCGCCCAGGGTCAGGGGACCGAACACGCCGTCGATCGGGCCGGGATGCTCCCCCACGGCCACAAGCTCGCTCTGAAGGTCCGCGACGGCGGGTCCCTGGGCTCCCTGGCTCAAGTCCGCGGCCCGGGCGACCGCCGCCAGCACGAGCACGACGCCCAGGACCAGTCCGATGGCAGCACGCAAGGTCAAGGCTCCTTTTTGCGGTTCCGTTTCCTCCTTTCTTTCCACATCGGGCGCAGATCATACGCCGACCAGGAGGCTGACGACGCCGCCCAGGACGCCGGCGGCCAGTGCCACGGCCAGCCGGGCGGCACTGGCGTGAAGGGGCCGTCCCAGGAGGGGGCCCGCGAGGATCACCCCCAGGGCAAAGACCACCCCGCCGACTCCAGCGTGCAGCAGCCGGTGCCGGCGCGCCTGCCACGCGCCCGCCCCGCCGGCGGCGGCCACCGCGATCCAGCTCATGACCTCGGCCCCGCGGGCGAGAAGCGGCCCCGCTCCCGGGGCGGCCAGCTCCACCGCGGCGCCCGCGCCCGCCATGAGCGCCATGACCGCCCATCCCGCCCACACCGCCGCGAACAGCGCGCGCCCCTGCACGCCCACCCCTCCCCGTGGATGGGTATGCGCGGCTCAGCGGCCCATGCGCTCAGCTCTCGCCCGCGCGGTGCGTCGCGCCCGGGACCTGAGAGGGCAGCGTGAGCCCCCAGCCGGCGATGCGCTCCAGGTCCTCGGGCCGGGTCAGATCCACCCGCAGCGGCGTCACCGACACGAATCCCCGGGCCACCATCTCCACGTCGGACCCGGGGGGATTGTCGGCGGCCGCCACGGCGCCGCCCAGCCAGTAGTAGATCCGTCCCCGGGGATCGAGCCGCCGGTCGTACACGTCCTGGTAGTGGCGCACCCCCAGCTCGCACACCCGCACCCCCCGCCATTGGTGCCGGGGCAAGGACGGGACGTTGACGTTGAGCAGCGTCCTCGGGCCCATGTCGTGGCGGCTCGCCGCCCCCACCAGCCAGGCGGCCAGCCATGCCGCGTCCTCGTACTCGAACTGCTCCTCCGCGACCAGGGAGAAGGCCATGGCGGAGACGCCCTGCAACAGCCCCTCGATCGCCGCGGACACCGTTCCCGAGTAGTAGACGTCGGTCCCGAGGTTCGCTCCCCGGTTGATCCCCGAGACCACAAGGTCCACCTTGCACGGCACCAGCGCGTGCATGGCCAGCTTGACGCAGTCCACCGGCGTACCCGACACCGCCCACGCCTGCTCGTGGTGCTGGATGACGTGCAGCGGCTTGTGCAGCGTGATGGCGTGCCCCATGGCCGAGCGCTCGCGTTCCGGGGCCACCACGAACGTGTGGTGCCCCTCTTCTCTGAGCGCCGCGGCCAGCGCCTCGAGCCCCGGCGCCCCGTACCCGTCGTCATTGGTCAGGAGAATATTCACGTGTGCATCGCTCCTTGCCGCCCGTCGCCGCTGCGCGGCCAACGGTCAGCCGAGCGGGAGCGCCTCCAGGTGGCTGGTATCGTTCACGGTGTACAGGACCTCGATGCCCTGGTTCCAGCCGACCCGCGTGAGCGAGCCGCTGGCGATGTCGAGACGGAAGCGCAGCGGGTACTCCATTCCCAGCTCCGCCTGCAGGAGGGCCCGGATCACGCCACTGTGGGTCACCACCAGCACCGGCCCTCGCTCCGCGTCGTCCAGGAGCCCGTGGAGCGCTCGGCTCACCCGGTCCAAAAGGTGCTGATAGGTCTCCCCGTCGGGTCCGAGCGGGGTGAAACGGGGATCCGCCCGGTGGACCGCTCGCCACCGGGGATCTCTAGCATTCTGCTGCTCCCGGGTCAATCCCTCCCAGGATCCGAAGAACCTTTCTCGAAGTCCCTCGTGGATCTGCACCTCGACCCGACGCCGTTGGCGCCTCGCCACCTCTCGGGCCGTCTCGTCCGCCCGGGCGAGCCCCGAACTCACGATGCGCTCCAGGTTCACCCGGGATAGCCGCTCGGCGAGCAGCTGCGCCTCGCGGCGGCCCACGTCGTCCAGCGGCACGTCGGTCTGGCCCTGGAGGATGCCGGCGGCGTTCCACGGGGTGCGCCCGTGGCGGGCCAGCAGGAGATCCATGTCCCTCTCACCTCGTGAGGTCGGCCCCATCCCCACCCGAAGGAGGCCTTCCCGGTTGATCGTTGTCCACGCGACTCTCGCCCAGGCGAGCGCCGACTCCCTGACCGGCGCCGCGGTCGTGGTCATTGACGTCCTGCGCGCCACCAGCACCGTGGTCACCGCGCTGGCCGCGGGCGCCCGCTCCGTCCAGCCGGTCACCAGCATCGCCCGGGCGCTGGCGGCGCGCCACGGCCCCCAGGTCGTCATCGGCGGCGAGCGCAACGGGGTGCGCCCGGCCGGGTTCGACCTGGGCAACTCCCCCGGCGAGTACACCCCCGAACGCGTCCGGGACCGGGACGTGATCCTCACCACCACCAACGGCACCCGAGCCTTCGCCCGCGCCGCGCGGGCAAGGCGCGTCGTCGCGGGCTCGCTCCTCAACCGCGCCGCGGTGGCCCGCGCCCTCGCCGAAGAGCCCGAGGTGGTCCTGTTGTGCTCCGGCAACCAGGGCACGCCGTCGTTCGAGGATCTCCTGGCCGCCGGGGCGATCGTCGACGCCATGGACGCTCCGGCGTCGGACCTGGGGCTTATGGCCCGCGACGCCTTCCGCCAGGAGCGCGCGGACCTCGTCCGGGCGCTCGAGACGGGCCGCCACGGCCGGCGGCTGCTGGAGCTGGGCCTGGGTCAGGACGTGGCGCTGTGCGCGCGCCTGGACGCGTACGACCTCGTGCCTTCCTGGCGCGACGGACGCCTCACGCTCCGGCCGTGATGCGGGCCTGGATGCGCCGGGCGGCCGCGGTCACCGGCCCCGGATCCACTCCGGGAAAGCGCCCGTGGTCGTACACCACCCGCCCGTCGCAGACGGTCACGGCCACATCCTGGCCGGTGACCCCGTGCACCAGGAGGGACAGCACGTCCCCGGCGGGCTCGAGCCCGGGCCGGTCCAGGGAGACCACCGCCAGGTCGCAGCGCTTGCCCGCCTCCAGGGTGCCGATGCGGTCCTCGAGTCCGAGGACCCGCGCCCCCTCGCGGGTGGCCATGGCCAGCACCTCCCGCGCCGGGAGCGCCCCGGCGTCGCCGGTGGTCACCTTGGCCGTGAGGGCGGCCAGCCGGATCGTCGGGAACATGTCCAGGCTCGTGGCCGAGCCCGCGCCGTCGGTCCCCAGTCCCACCCGGACCCCCGCCTGGCGCAGGCGGACCACCGGAGCGATCCCCGTGGCGAGCTTGAGGTTGGAGACCGGGCAGTGGGCGACCCCGCCCGTCAGTCCGGCGAGGATGACGTCGTCCTCGGGGGTCGGATGGGTCACATGCGCCAGAAGCAGCCGGCAGCGGTCCAGGCCCGTGGCCCGCAACATTTCCACCGGCGTCATCCCGTGCGCCGCCCGGGTGGACTCGACCTCCTCGAGCGTCTCGCTCACGTGCATGTGTACCCCGGCTCCCAGCCGGAGGGCGAGCTCTCCGACCCGGCGGAGATACGCCGGGGAGCACGTGTAGGGCGCGTGGGGGCCCAGCATCACCTGGATGCGGCCCTCGGCAGCGCCGTGCCAGCGGGCGAAGAACGCCTCGGACTCGGCCAGCGCCCGCTCCCCGGCCGACGGGTCCACGTCCGCCAGCCCCCGGGCCAGAACCCCCCGGATCCCCGCCTGGGCCACAGCCTCCGCCACCTCGTCCATGGCCAGGTACATGTCGCACAGCACGGTGGTGCCCGAGGCCACCAGCTCCATGCACGCCAGCTGGGTGCCCACCCGCACGTCGCCAGGCTCGAACCGCTCCTCCGCCGGCCAGATGCGCTCGTTGAGCCAGCGCATCAGGGGCAGGTCCTCGGCCGCGGCCCGCATGAGCGTCATCGCGGCGTGGGTGTGCAGGTTCACAAGCCCCGGGATCACCACCCCGCCGCTCGCGTCCACCTCGACGCCCCGCGCCTCGCCGGGCAGGTCCCGGGCGTCCCCGGCGAACCGGATCTCGCCGTCCTCGGCCCACACCGCCCCGCTGGGATACAGGTGCCAGCCCGTCCACAGGGCGCCGCCCCGGACCACAAGCCCGCTCATCAGGTCCCGGCCTCCCACTCCGAGCGGTAGCGTACCTGGGCCTCGGTGAGCCGGTCGATCTCCCATCCGCCGGCGGCGAGGTACGCCCGGGCCACCTCCTCGTCGACCTCGGCGGGAACCGGGTGGACCCCGGGCGGCAGCGGCTCGCCCTGGACCAGGCGCAGCATGCACCGCACCTGCAGGGCAAACGTCAGGTCCATGATCTCCACCGGGTGCCCGTCGCCCGCGGCCAGGTTCACGAGCCTGCCCTCGGCCAGAAGGTACAGGGTGCGTCCGTCCTTGAGGCGGTAGGCGTCGATGCCCTCGCGCACCCGCGTGACCGAGCGCGACGCGCCGGCCAGCGCCGGCTTGTCGATCTCCACGTCGAAGTGGCCGGCGTTCATGAGCACCGCGCCGTCCCGCATGGCGGCGATGTGCGGGGCCGTCACGACGCCCGCCATGCCGGTCACCGTGACCACCACGTCCGCGAGCGGCGCCGCCTGCTCCAGGGGGAGCACCCGGTGCCCCTCCATGACGGCCTCGGCAGCGGCCACGGGATCCACCTCGGTGACGATGACGCGAGCGCCCAGGCCCGCGGCCCGCAGCGCCACCCCCTTGCCGCACCAGCCGTAGCCGCAGACGACCACGGTCTTGCCCGCCACGGTGAGGTTGGTGGTCCGCATGTAGCCGTCCCACACCGACTGGCCGGTTCCGTACCGGTTGTCAAAGAGGTGCTTCATCCGGCCGTCGTTCACGGCGATCATCGGGAAGCGCAGCCGTCCGGCCCGCTCCAGCGCCCGCAGCCGCGTGACCCCGGTGGTGGTCTCCTCCGCTCCGCCCAGGATCTCCCCCGCCTGCTCCGACCGCTCGCCGTGCAGGAGCGCCACCAGGTCCCCGCCATCGTCGATGACCAGCCGCGGCCGGGCGTCGAGCACCCGCTCCAGGCATCCCCGGTACTCCTCGGGCGTGGCTCCGTGCCAGGCCGCCACGTCGACGCCCGTCTCGGCCAGGGCGGCCGCCACGGCGTCCTGGGTGGAGAGCGGATTGGACCCGGTGGCGGTCACCTGGGCGCCCAGCGCCTTCAGCGTCTCGGCCAGCACCGCCGTCTTGGCCTCAAGGTGCAGCACCATTCCGAGCCTCATCCCCGCCAGGGGGGAGCTGGGCGCAAGGCGCCGGCGCAGCCCTTCCAGCACCGGCATGTGCGCCCGGGCCCAGACCATGCGCGCGCGACCCTCCTCCGCCAGCTCGGGATGGCGGACCTCGCTGCGGCCCGTCACGGCAGCGTCTCCCGGCGACGGCAGTGGGGGCACGGCGCCGCCTCGAGGCCGTCGATGGTCGCGAGGAGCAGTCCGGTCACGCGTTCCACGCTCTCGCCCATGGTGCGGACCACCTCCTCGTGGGAAATGGGGGTCGGGCTCAGACCCGCGCCGAGGTTGGTCACCAGGCCCACCGACTGGTAGCACAGGCCCGCCTCCCGGCACAGGGTCACCTCGGGGACGCCGGTCATGCCCACCACATCGCCGCCCAGGGCGGCGAACATCCGGATCTCCTGGGGCGACTCGAACCTGGGTCCCTCCACCCCCACGTACGTGCCCTTCGGGACGACGGCGACCCCTCGCGCCCTGGCGGCGGCGGCCAGCTGATCCCTTAGGCGCGGGCAGTAGGGCTCGGTCATGTCGGTGTGCACCACCTGCCCCCCCTCGCCGTCGAAGAAGGTGTGGGGACGGTTGCGCGTGAAGTCGAGAAATCCGGTCAAGAGCAGCAGCGTCCCGGCGCGCCATTCCGGCACCACCGACCCCACCGAGGAGGTGGCGAGCACCGCGTCCACCCCGAGCTGCCACAGGGCGTGCACGTTGGCCCGGTAGTTGACGCGATGGGGGGGCACGGAATGCCCCTCGCCGTGGCGCGCCAGGAACAGCACCTCCCGGTCGCCGCGGCGTCCCGCCGATAGGGCCACCGGCCCGTAGGGGGTGGGGACCGTCAGCGGCCTGAGGTCCTCCACCCCTGCCGCCCGATAGACGCCGGTCCCGCCGATGATGGCGACGCGCATGCTCAGGCCTCGCCGGCGGGGGGCAGGATCTCCGCCGCCGAGAAGTAGATCGCGATCTCCCGCCGGGCCGAGTCCAGCGAGTCGGACGCGTGGACCAGGTTCTCCTCGATCGTGAGGCCCAGGTCCCCGCGGATGGTGCCGGGCGCGGCCTTCAGCGGGTCGGTGGCACCCACCATCGCCCGCACGGCCTCCACCGCCCTGGGGCCCTCGACCACCGCCGCCACCACCGGACCGCTCCGGATGTAGCTGAGAAGGGCGGGGTGAAACGGCTTGCCCTCGTGCTCGCGGTAGTGGGCCTGGGCCTGCTCCGCCGTGACGCGGATGCGCTTGAGCGCCGTGACGAGAAGCCCCCGCGCCTCGATGCGGGCCAGGATCCTCCCCGTGAGGGCCCGCGCCACCGCGTCGGGCTTGAGCATGAGCAGGGTCTGCTCGCGCATGGTCTCCACCAGCTCCTTCTCCCTGGAATCTTCCACGCCGGGCCTGCGACACAAAGGCCTCCCCAACCGAGGAGGCCTTGATGCACCATGACGCTTATCCCACCGCGCCGGTCAAGCTCCGATCAAATATCCCGCGCTTGGTCTCCGTCGCGGTCATGTGCTGGCTTTGAAAACCCTCGACCAGGTGACGGCATGCATCCCAGGGATCCACCTTCTCCCCGCACGTGAACACGTCCACCGCCGCATACCCCAGCTCCGGCCACGTGTGCACCGCGAGATGCGACTCCGAAATCACCACCACACCACTGACGCCCTGCGGGCTGAACTGGTGGACGGTGACCTCCCGCACTTCGGCCCCCGCTCGGAGCGCCGCATCGACCATGATTCTCTCGACCTGGGCAGGGTCGTCCAGAAGGTCTGCATTGCAGCCATAGAGCTCGGCCAGAATGTGCCGGCCCAGCGCGGTCATTTCATTATCAGCCCCCCTTCGATCCATGGGTCGAAATGTATTCTAGCAGAACACCCTGGAATGTCAATCAGAACCGACCAGAGGCGAAGGAATCCGGGCTACCGCCGTCAAAGCCACGATTGCTCCCGAAATCGCTTGAACAGATCTTCATCCTCCCCCGGTCGCTTTCGCCGCCACCGCGCTGTCGTACACATCCTGCGTGGCCGCGATCTGGCGCTCCACGGTGAACGACCGCGCAAACCGTCCGGCGGCCTGGGCCCAGACCGGCCCCTCGCTGCCCAGAGCGCGCAGGATGCCGGCGGCGATCGCATCGGCGTTGGGAGCCACGGACAGCCCGCGCTCGTTCTCCCCGACGAGTTCGGGCAGCCCCCCCACGCTCGTCACCACCACCGGCAGCCCCTCCGCCATGGCCTCGAGCGCCGCCAGTCCCAGCCCCTCCCGCCGCGAGGGCTGCACGTACACCGTCAGCCCCGCGAGAAACCCGGGAATGCGCTCGGGCGGCAGCTGCCCCCACAGCCGCACGTGCTGGAGCACGCCGCTGGCGCGCGCGCGAGCCAGCAGCCGGTGGCGGTCGGGTCCATCCCCCACCACGTGCAGGGTGGCGTCGGGCGCCTGGGTCCGCAGCACGGCCAGGGCCCGGGTCAGGATGTCCACGCCCTTCTCGCTGCTCAGCCGCGCCACCGTGCCGATCCGCGGCCCGCCGGGGGCGGCCTCGGCCCACTGGGGATCGGGGACGGGCTCCTTGCCGAAGCGGTCCCAGTCGATCGCGTTGGGGATCACCGCGATCCGCTCGGGCGACACCCCCAGATGATGGACGGCCCACTCCCCCAGCGCGCTCGAGACCGCGATGACGCGGGTCACCCTCCGCGCCACCGCCGCCTCGCCCCGCACAAAGAGCGCGCTCGCCGCCGCGGTGCGGGTGAAGCCGTGGAGGGTGTAGACCACCGGCGGACCATGGCCCAAAAGGCCCGCTCCGGCCAGGATCATGGCGGACTTGGCCCCATGGCCGTGGATGAGATCGGGGGAACGCTGGCGCACCAGGCTTCTGAGCCCCATGCACGCCTGCACGTCCCGGACGTCGAGCCCCCCCGCCACCGGCAGGGCGATCCCCTCGACGTCGAGCGACCCGAGCAGCTGCCTCAGCTGCGGGTCGATGGCGCCCGCCACCATGGGTTCGTAGCGGCTGCGGTCCAGGCCGCGCAGCAGGGTCACGAGGTGCTGCCGCTGCCCGCCCGAGGCGGGGCGCACGACGATCAACACACGGCGCACACTCATGCCCCCAACGCCTTCTCGATGCCCTCGACCATCGAGGCGCAGTTGGACCGGATCGCGAGCGCCGCCACGGGGTTGAGCAGCGGAGCCAGCATGGGCAGGCCGAACTCGAAGTCGACGGTCAGGCGCACGGTGGCGCCGCCGCCGCGGGGAATCACCTGCCAGTCGCCCTGGAACCGGCGCAGATCGCCCTGCACCTGCTGGAACTCGATCCTGAGCCCCGCGGGGTCGAACCGGTCCACCTCCACCCAGCGGAACCGGCCGCCCTTGATGCGCACCGTCCAGTCGGAGCGCGATCCCCCTTCCCAGCGCTCCAGCACCGTCACGCGCTCGACGCTGTCCATGAACCGGGGGAAGGACTCCATGTCGGTCAGGAATTCGTAGGCTCGCTGCGGCTGGGCCGCAAGGCTCGCCTCGGCGCTGACAACCGGCATCTCACGCCCCCTCTGCCAAGAGCTCCGGCAGCGACCGGGCCACCTGCTCCGCGGCGCGGCCGATGCGTTCCACCAGTTCGTCGACCTCCTCGTCGGTGATGACGACAGGCGGCATGATCCGGATCACCCGCGGGTTGTTGAGGGTGTAGACCGCAAGGACCCGCGCTTCCAAAAGCTCCGCCATGAGCGCGCCGCCCACGCCGGCGGCGGGGGTCACAAGCCCCAGCATCAGCCCGCGGCCCCGCACCTCGTCCACGAGCCCCGGAACGTGGCCCACAGCGCTCTCGATCCCCTGGCGCAGGCGCTGCCCCTTGCGGCGGGCCTGGCCCGGGAAGTCCTCTTCCACGGCGACGCGCACCGCCTGCGCCCCCACGGCGCACGCCAGCGGATTGCCGCCGAAGGTGGAGGTGTGCAGCAGCGGGTCCTCGGCGAAAAAGCCCATGGCGCGCTCGTTGCCCACCGTGGCGCCCAGCGGCACGATGCCGCCCCCCAGCGCCTTCGCGAGGCACATGAGGTCGGGTACCACCCCGTCGTGCTCGGCGGCGAACATGCGGCCCGTGCGGCCCATCCCGGTCTGGACCTCGTCGAGGATCAAGAGCGCGCCCTGCGCGTCGCACGCGGCCCGCGCCGCCGCGAGATATCCCGCCGGAGGCACGACGATCCCCCCCTCGCCCTGGATGGGTTCGAGGATGACCGCCGCCGTCGCCTCGTTCACCGCGGCCGCCAGCGCGCCGGCGTCGCCGTAGGGCACGTGGACGACCTCCGGCAGCAGCGGCCGGAAGGGGGCGCGGTACGCCTCGCGCCCCGAGACGCTGAGCGATCCGAAGGTCTTGCCGTGGAAGGCTCCCTCGGCGGCGACGAAACGCGCGCGCCCGGTGGCCCGGCGGGCGAACTTGAGGGCGGCCTCCACCGCCTCGGTCCCGCTGTTGGAAAAGAACGTCAGCGAGAGGTCCCCGGGGGTCACCTCCGCCAGCAGCCGGCCCAGTTCGGCGGCCTGGGAGCTGGGGAGCACCCGGGACGAGAGGGCCATCCGGTCGATCTGCGCGTGGGCAACGGCCACCAGCCGCGGGTGGGTGTAACCGTGGACCATGACCCCGTACCCCGAGGAAGCGTCGAGGTAGCGCTCCCCGTCCTCGGTGGTCACCCACACGCCGTGGGCGTGCACCTCGGCCCGATCCAGCCCCATGAAGCGAAAGAGCCGAGCCAGGCCGGGGTTGACGTGATGCTCGTAGTCGTCGAGCCACAGGCTCACCGGATTCCTGGTTCAAAAACTTGACAGAATCCATGATCCCGCCAAGCGCCCTCCCCTGACCAGGTTTTCGCTCCTTTCGGACTTGGATTTCCCCTCACGGGGAGAAGCGACGGGAGGACTGGGCCCGGGAGTCCACCCGGACGGAGGCGGCGCCGGTGGGGGCTCGCGCCCTCCCCTGAATCGCCCGCCCGCCGGCCAGTTCCTTCGGCGTCGGCCTCCGGCTGCGTCCGGTCGGGGGTCCTGCACGCAACCTCCGCGATCTCGTGGATACGCCTGCGGGTGTTTCAGCAGATCCCGCTAACTGCCGCCTCGGCCCACCGGTAGCGCCTGAGCTCCGCCAGGTCCCCCCGGGGTGACGCGCGGGCTCGCCGCCACGGCGGGCAGCCGTCGCAGCGCACGAGCCGCTCTCGCGCCCGGGAAGCCCCAAGGCGCTTGGCGATGCCGTAAAGCTTGGGACGCTCTCCTTCCGGCGGCGCGCGTCGTCGCCGCCGGGCCTCCTCGGCCGCGTCGATCAGCTTCTCCCGCGATGCCGCCAGCCGTCGCCTCCTGTCCGGGTCAGACCGCCCGGGAAGTTTGCGCGCCCCTCTGCCGATCACCTTGGCCGCCGACCTCTGCGCGCTGATCCCGTCCCGCGGGGCGGATATCCGACGGCCCGTGCAGGAGGCGCACACCGGGTTGGCCCACAGCAAATCCACGCCGTCCCTGCGGCGGCGCCGGGCAAGAGCCTTCAGGATCTTGACGCGGGGGAGGTTCGTGCGCATCCGGTCAAAGGCCCGGTCGGCGCCGTGCTCCTTGGGGAACGCGAGAACCTCCCCCGCCAGGGGCTTGCCCAACGTCCGGGCGGTGTCCACCCGCACACGGGCCACTTGAGCCTTCCCCTCCAGCAGGCGGTCGAAGCCAACGCGCATGGCGCTCCCGAAGAGGCGAAGCTCCGTCGTGCGAGCGCCCTCCCCCCCCCGGCGCCCGGGGCCCGCCGCCCGATCACGGCCTTCGGGACCGAGGCTTTCGGCAAAGCACTCGCCCTGGACCGTGAACGCGAGCGGGTGCTCCTTGCGGGCTTTGGGTCCGGGCTTCCTGCGCTCGGCCACTCTTTCTCACCTCGTCCGGCACGACTGTCAACCTTGCGCTCCGTAAGGCTGGGCCCAACATGGGGCCACCATGGCGGAAAGATCCTTCACGAGGTCCGTGGGGGCATCGTCAGGCTCTCCCGCGGAGGTGACGATCACAGCCACCCCCAGGGCGCGCAAGAGATCCACCGGGTACTCGTCGCCGAATCGGGTCAACCGGTCTGGACATTTGATCGGGAGCCATCGGATCTCAAGCTGTTGAGCGGCCTGCACGACTCGTCGCGGTCCTGCGCGCCGGGGAATGAGTCCGCAGGCAAACACCCGAGGCTTGAAGACCCACCTGGCCCGCCAGCGCACTCTGTCCGTCGCTGCCGTTGACGTTCCAGTTTCCCCGAATGAGCCTCCTCGGCGGACAGGAGTCGTACCCACCCTGCATTCGGTGCGCCCACCCGATTCCCTCTGCTTTCGCCTTCAGAGCCATCCGCGACGGCGAAAGTGCACCAGCATCCCCACCGAGGTCAGGGCCATGAGCCCCAGGGCGAAGAAGTACCCGAAGGGCCAGCTGGTCTCGGGGATGCGGAAGTTCATGCCGTAGATCCCCGTCACCAGCGTGGCGGGCGCCAGCACCGTGGCGATGACGGTCAGGGTGCGGATCACGTCGTTGGTTTGCACCTGCAAGAGCGACAGCTGCGCTTCGAGCGAGCCGTGCACGAGCTCTCGCAGCGAGTCGAGCCGGTGGACCATGAGGTCGAGATGACGGAACATCTGCTCCAGGGTCCGCTGCCGCTCCTCGGGTGCGCTTCCCGGGGGCCGGCTCGCGAGATGGCCCACCAGCGCGCGCTGCTCGCTCAGGCGGTGGGCCGCGGCCAGGATCTCCCGGTTGAGCCCCACGCACGTCTCGAGCTCCGCGCCGTCGAGCGACGCGGCTCGGCGCTCCTCGAGCCAGCGCGTGCGGCGCTCGAGGTCCTCGACCCCCCGCGACGACGCGCGCGTGAGTTCTTGCAGCAAAAGGCACAGGACGCCGTCGCTGCCCGCCGACCAGCGGGGCAGGGGACGGGCCAGCCGCTGCCGCCAGTCCGAGAGCAGGTCGGGGTTCGCGGTGGCCGTGAGCACCATGCCCGGGGCGCAGAAGATCCGCACCCGCTCCCCGGTGGCGGCCACCGGCCAGCTGAGCCAGCGCCCCGGCGCGCCCGCCGTCGTGTCCCAGCGGTCCGCCATGAGTTCGGCGATGCGCGGGGCCTCGACGCCCAGCGCCCGCCACAGCGGCATGAGGTGGCCCGGATCCGTCCCCACCCATTCCCACCAGTAGACCCCCCGCCCCGGGGGCAGGATCGCCTCCACCCGCGCGGGAGCGGACCCACTGCGAATCCGCCAGACGCTCAGGCCCAGAGCCCGCACCAGCCGGGTGCCGGCGGCCCGAGCTGGATGCCCCGCCGCGCCCACCGCTTCACCTCGACCGGGTAGCGTGCCCCGCCCCGCCGTGCCATACTCAGCTCAGCCCCGAGTGAAAGGTTCCTGGCAGGAGCGCCGGAGGTGACCCCATGGCGAGAGCGAGCGTCGGGGGCGAAACCGTGGTTCAGCCCCGATCGCAGGCGGAGGTGGCCCAGGTTCTCGAGCGCGCCCGGTCTCAGGGTCGGGTGGTGTCGATCCGCGGGGGCGGCACCAAGACCGGGTTCGGGCGCGCCGCCCCCGACGATCCCCTGATCCTCGAGACGCTGGGCCTCGACCGGCTGCTGGAGCACCGGCCCGAGGACCTGGTGGTGCGCGCCGAGGCGGGCATGCGCCTCGGCGCCCTCGAGGCGATACTCCTTGGGAGAGGCCAGACCCTGGGCTGGGACGTGCCGGGCGGGGACGAGGCCACGGTGGGCGGCGCCATCGCCGCGGGCGTCGAGGGCGCGCTCGCCGGCCGGCACCGGTTGCGCGACGACGTGCTCGAGGTGCGCGCGCGCCTGGCCACCGGCGTCGAGGTGCGTCACGGCGCGCCCGTGGTGAAGAACGTGGCCGGCTACGAACTGCCCCGGCTGTGGGTCGGGAGCATGGGGGCCCTGGGCGTCATCGAGGCGGTCACGCTCCGGGTCCGCCCGCGACCCGAGCGATCGGTCACCCACCGGCGCCTTCTGCCCGACGCCGCGGCCCGCGGGGAGTGGCTGGCCCGGCTCGGGCGCGTCGACCCCGAGGCGGCGGCGCTGGTGTGGCCCGCCGGCGGCGACCTCGCGGGGCTGGTCGTGCTCTCGGGCCGCTCCCGCCAGGTGGACGCGTGGCTCGGCGCCCTCGGGCCCGGGGAGATCCTCGAGGGGGACGCGGGGCAAAGGGCCGTCGCATCGGCGCTGGCGCCGGCCCCTTGCCGGCTGTTTCTCGCCATGGAGCCCTCGCGCTGCTTCGAGGCGCTCGAGGCCGCCCGTGCGCGCGTGGGTCCGGTGGCCGCCTCGGCGGACCTTCTCACCGGTTGGATCCGGGTAGAGGCGGATCCGAGGGCGGTGGACCCACAGGCGCTGGGCGCGGACGCCGACCACCCGTATCGCTGGGAGGGGGCGGCCCGGCTCCTGGGCCGCCGGCCCGTCACCGGACCGCCCGGCCCGGCGGACGCCCTCGTCCTTCGGGTGCTCGACGCCTTCGACCCCGAACGCCGCTTTGACCGGGACCGGCTGATCCCCCCGGCAGACCCCGGGGTCGGATCCCCCGGCACGGGCCCGTCATGACGACGCGGATCTCGCTCTCCCCGCCCGCACGGGCGCAGCTTGACGCGTGCGTCCACTGCGGCTTCTGCCTGCCCGCCTGCCCCACGTACCGGGTCCTCGGCAACGAGGCCGACAGTCCCCGGGGACGCATCGCCCTGGTGGCGGGCCTTCTCGACGGCAGCGTCCAGTCCGACGACAGCGCGGCGCGCCTGCACCTGTCGCGCTGTCTCGACTGCCGCACGTGCGAAAGCGTCTGCCCCTCGAAGGTGGGCTACGGCCGCATCATCGAGGACGTGCGCGCCCAGCTGGGACCGGGCGACCTGCCCCGGCCCCTGCGGTGGGGACTCGGGGCGCTCCTGCGTCGCCCCCGCCGCCTGGAGCTCATGCGCCATCCCCTCCGGCTGGCCCATCGGCTGGGCGTCCTGCCCGCAATCGTGCGCCGGACCCTGGGTCCCGATGCCGCCGCCCTGGGCGCAGCGGTCACGCTCCCCCCCGCGTCGGCCCGCAGCCTGCTGCCGCTCAGCCTGACGCCGGCACGGGCGCCGCGAGGCCAGGTCACCCTGCTCCTGGGCTGCGTGATGGACCTTGTCTTCCCCCGCGTGAACTGGGCGACGGCGGCCGTGCTCGCGAGGGCGGGCTTCGCCGTCCGCACGCCCCGGGACCAGGGGTGCTGCGGCGCCCTGCACCTGCACGCGGGCGAGCGCGCGCGCGCCCGGGAGCTGGCCCGCAGCCTCATCGACAGCCTGGGGACCGAGGGTCCCGTGGTGGTCAATTCCGCCGGGTGCTCCAGCGCCATGAAGGGCTACGGCGAACTTTTGGCGGACGACCCGGCGTACGCCCAGCGAGCCCTGCGCTTCGCCCAGGGCGTGCGCGACCTGGCGGAGTTCCTCGATCCGCTGCCCCTTTCCGGTTGGCGCCGCCTCGACCTCAGGCTCACCTACGCCGACCCCTGCCACCTCGCGCACGCCCAGGGGATCCGCGAGGCCCCCCGCCGCCTGCTGGCGCGCGCCGGCCTCGATCCCCTGCCCCTCGCGGAGGCCGACGCCTGCTGCGGCGCCGCGGGCGTCTACAACCTGGTGCACCCCCACATCGCCGGGGGGATCCTCGAGCGCAAGATCGAGTCGGTGCGCGCCAGCGGCGCCGACACCCTGGTCACGGCCAACCCGGGCTGTCACCTGCAGCTCAAGCGGGGGGCGGTCCGCCACGGCTGGCCGGGACGGGTGTACCACCTGGCCGAGGTCCTCGCCGCCGCCATGGGCGAGGCGCCGCCTGAGGCGCTGGGAGGTGGGTCATGGCCGCAGATCCCCTGATCGCGGAGCTCCTTGCCATCGTGGGCCCCGAGGGCGTGCTCTCGAGCCCGGCGGAGCTGTCGGTCTACGCCAGCGACGGCAATCCGCTGTGGCGTGCGCTCCCCCGGGCCGTCGTCCTCCCCCGCGAGCACGGCGAGGTGGAGCAGGTGATGGCGACGCTTTTCCGCCACGGCGTCCCCGTGGTGGCCCGCGGCGCCGGCACCGGGCTGTCGGGCGGGGCCCTGCCGGTCCCCGGGGGCGTCATCGTGGGGATGAACCGCATGAACCGGGTCCTCGCCATCGACCCGGACAACCGGCGGGCGCTGGTGGAAAGCGGCGTGATCAACGCCCAGCTCAGCGCCGCCGCGCGGGCGTGGGGGCTCGAGTTCGCGCCGGACCCCTCCAGCCAGGCGGCCTGCACCGTGGGCGGCAACGTGGCCGAGAACTCGGGCGGGGCCCACTGCCTCAAGTACGGGGTCACGAGCCAGCACATCCTGGCGCTGGAGGTGGTGCAGGCCGACGGACGGGCCCTGTGGCTCGGCTCGCCCCACCGGGAGACCCCGGGCTTGGACCTCAGGGGCCTTTTCGTGGGATCCGAGGGGACCATGGGCGTCTGCACCCGCCTGTGGGTGCGCCTAATCCCCCTCCGAGCGAGCGTCGAGACCGTGCTGGCCATGTTCGACCGCGTGGAGGACGCCTCCGAGGCGGTCTCCGGAGTCATCGCCTCGGGCGTCCTCCCGGCCGCCCTGGAGATGATGGACCAGCTCGCCATCGCCGCGGTGGAGCGCGGCACCCATCCCGTGGGCTTCCCGGCGGACCTGGGGGCGGTGCTGCTCCTGGAGGTGGACGGCGGCGAGGAGCAGTGCGCCGAGGACACCGCGGACATCCTGGCCCAGCTTCAGCGCCGGCGGCCGCGGGCGGTCGTCCGCGCCGACCGTCCCGCCCAGCGGGAGCTGTGGTGGCAGAACCGCAAGACCGCCTTCGGCTCCATGGGCCGGATCGCGCCCGCGTACTACGTCCAGGACGGCGTCATCCCCCGGACGGCGCTCGTGGACGTGCTCCGGCGCGTCACCCGGGTGGGCGAGGGCGCGGGGCTTCGCATCGCCAACGTCTTTCACGCCGGCGACGGCAACCTCCATCCCCTGATCCTCTTCGATCCCCGGACCCCGGGCAGCGTGGAGCGGGTCCTCAGCGCGGGCACCGAGGTCCTCGCCGCCTGCGTCGAGGCCGGCGGCGCCATCAGCGGCGAGCACGGCATCGGGGTGGAGAAGCGGGAGGAGATGCGGTTCATGTTCTCCGAACAAGACCTCGCGCTCATGGATCGGGTCCGGCTCGCCATGGACCCCACGGGCCGCATGAACCCGGGCAAGCTCCTGCCGACGCCCGGCCGGTGCATCGACCGCCCCGGCCTCGAGGCGCCCGCCGCGCCGGGTTCGTGACCGCGAAGGCGCCCAGCGCGGCAGGAAAAAACCTCTCCCCCGCCGTGCCCGGCACCCGCAGGAAAGAGGCCCACACGCATCAGATGGTCGGACTGGCGGGATTCGAACCCACGACCTCTACCACCCCAAGGTAGCGCGCTACCAAACTGCGCCACAGCCCGACGCCATCATGATAGCAGAAGCGCTGCCCGGGTTCAACGGGGCGGCGTCAGATGATGATGCAGATGAGGCCCCCGGACCCCTCGTTGACGATGCGCTGCAGGGTCTCCTGCAGCTTCACCTGCGCGTTCTCGGGCATCCGGAACAGCTTGTTCTGGATGCCTTCGCGCACCAGGTCGCTGAGCGACTTGCCGAAGATGTCCGACTCCCACAGGAGCGCCGGATTGTCCTCAAACCGGTCCAGCAGGTAGTGCATGAGCTCCTCGCACTGCTTCTCGGTTCCCATGAGCGGGGTGACCTCGGTCTGGACGTCCGCCCGGATCATGTGAATCGACGGCGCCCCCGCCCGCAGGCGCACGCCGAACCGGTTGCCCTGGCGCACCAGTTCGGGCTCCTCGAAGTTCATCTCGTCGAGGCTCGGCGCCACGAGCCCGTACCCGTCCTGGCGCACGTCCCTCAGCGCATCCTCCACCTTGTCGTACTCGCGCTTGGCGTGGGCCATGAGCCGCCACTGGCGCATCAGCCCGCCCCGGTCCTCCACGGGCGCGGCGCCGATCTCCGAGAGCACCTGGTAGAAGAGCGGCGATCGCGCCTCGGTCTCAACCCGGGCCGTTCCCGTCCCCAGCTCCATCGCCGCCAGGGTGACGCTCTCGGCGCTGGGAAGCTCCCTCAGCTCGGCGATGGCGGCGTCGAGGTCCCGCAGGCGGCGGACATGGGCGGTGGCCGACGCGACGGCCTGCTGGAACTGGCTTTTCAGCCAGTGGCCGTCGTCGAGTTCCGCGACCCAGTCGGGCAGCGCGATGGTCACCTGGGAGACGGGAAATTCCATGAGGGCCTCCTGGAAGATCCGGTCCACGTCCTCCGCGGTCAGCTCGGCCACGTTGAGGGCCATGACCCCCACGTCGTGGCGCGACGCGATCTCCTGCGCCAGGGACTGGGTGGCCTCGGCGTAGGGACGGGCGGTGTTGAGGATCACCACGAAGGGTTTGCCCAGTTCCTTGAGCTCGGCGATGACCCGCTCCTCCGCCGGCTCGTATCGTTCCCGGGGGAGGTCTGTCACCGTGCCGTCGGTGGTGACCACAAATCCCAGCGTGGAGTGCTCGGCGATGACCTTGCGCGTCCCCACCTCCGCCGCCGTCTCGAACGGCACCGCCTCCTCGAACCAGGGGGTGCGCACCAGGCGCGGGGTCTCGGCCTCGTCGTAGCCCAGCGCCCCCTCCACCTGGTATCCCACGCAGTCGACCAGGCGCACGCGCATCTGGATCTGGTCCCGGACCGTGATCATGGCACCGTCGGCGGGGATGAACTTGGGTTCGGTGGTCATGATCGTCCGGCCCGTTCCCGCCTGGGGCAGCTCGTCCCGGGCCCGCTCCCGTTCGTTGGGATCTTCCATGTGGGGCAGCACCATGAGTTCCATGAAGCGGCGGATGAGGGTCGACTTGCCGGTTCGCACCGGCCCGACCACGCCGATGTACACGTCACCCCCGGTGCGCTCGGCCATGTCACGGAGGATGTCGAACTTCTCCAACTGTCTTCGCACCTCCCTGCACCTGAGCCCCCGCATGCGGCAAGCGCCTGTGCGCAGCGGGATGTGGCGCTCCATGTATATGCAAGCCTCTCGCGGTTATGACCACGGAGCCATCGAGCAGGCGGCTTTGCGGCGCCCTGGAGCGTCGGCGCGGCAACTCGGGCCCCACCTTCCGGCGGGGCAGATCAAGCCGGAACTGGCACCATGACCAGCGCGACAGGTCCGCGTTGGCAGGTGCCAGCAGCCGGATCGCCAGCGCCGACCCGTCGAGCGTCAACGCGTACCGAATCGCCTGTCCATCCGTCCCGCCATCGTCCGCCGCATAGGTCAGCAGCGGCCGGTTCGGCACAGGCGGGGACTGCACCTCGACGTACGTGGACGGCCAAGGCGGCGGTGACGGTACGCCGCAGAAGGACTCCCACCCGGTCCGGTAGGCGGACGTGCGCCGGTGGTATTCGGCCTTCATCTGCTCGGCGACGCCCAGCAGCGACCCGGTCGTCAGAGCTTCGCCCGCGCAGACTTCCGCCGCCCGGCACGCAACCGCGTAGGACCGGCCCGCGGCCAACTCCGATTCCGTTTCCGTGTCCCACACCGCCCGCAGAGCCTCGAACGCACGGCGGCGCTGCGCCTGAGACCGGATCACGCGCCCCACCGTCTCCAACGCGCACCGGCCCGCCCGCGACGGCGCCCAATCCGGCGGAGCGCCCAAATCACCGTGCTTCCACACCGGGCTCCGCCAATTCCCTGCCGCTTCGTACACTTCTTCCCGGTGCAAGTCCGCAAGCCGTCTGTTCGCCCACGGCAGCAGGCCGGCGAAGAGCCACCCGAGGCGTTGAGCCAAGTCCACCGTCTGCCCTTTCCCCTCCCGAGCCGTATCCGGCAAGGCGATGGGGTAGGCCAACGTCACCACCGAACCGACGCCTCCCCGCCGCAGGTCTCAAGCGCACAGCAGCTCCCCGTGAGCATTAGCCGGCCGCCTGGCGGTCGGCGGTGGGGATTGCAGCTCGAGCCCGCGACGCGTCAGGGCGCGCCACGTTCCGCCCCCGATCCCCCTGCTCTGGGTCGAGTTCAGCCAAAGGCGGCAAGCCGCGCATGCGAGCCACGGGGGTCTCAGCCGCCGTGGCGACAGGTGCCGCGGTCACGGGCCCTCAGGGGGACCGGGTCACTGCGCGGTGTCGGGCACCGGTGGCGCCATCCCCTCCCCGCGGCGAACCAGCCGTCGGGGCCGGGGCCGCAGCACGAGGCGCAGGGGGGTGCCCCAGAAGTCGAAGCGGCGGCGCAGCACCCGCTCCAGGTGGCGCAGGTACGAGGCGTGCATCCGCTCGGGGTCGTTCACGAACATCACGATCGTGGGCGGAGCGGTGGCCACCTGGGTCACGTAGAAGACCTTGACCCGCCGGCCCCGGTCCGCCGGGGGCGGGGTGACCAGCAGCGCCTCGTGCACCACCTGGTTGAGCCGGGGGGTGGGGATGCGCTGGCGGTGATTGGCGTGGGCGCGCGCCGCGAGCTCCAGGATGCGCTCTGTCCGCAGCCCGGTCCGGGCGGATATGAAGACGACGCCCGCGTAGTCGATAAAGTGCAGCTGCTCCCGCAGGCGCCGTTCCCACTCGATGGCGGTGGTGTGATCCTTGTCCACAAGGTCCCACTTGTTCACCGCGATGATCGCGGCCCTCCCGGCCCGGCGGGTGTACCCGGCGATGCGCTGGTCCTCCTGGGTCACGCCCTCCGTGGCGTCGACGACGAGCACCACGACCTGGGCCGCGTCGACGGCACGCAGGGCCCGCGCCCCCATCACCCGCTCCAGGGGGTCGTCCACCCGCGCGCGCCGCCTGAGCCCGGCGGTGTCCACCAGTCGGAACGCCCGTCCCCGGTAGGCGAACGCCACGTCCACCGCATCGCGGGTCGTCCCCGGCACGTCGGAGACCACCATGCGGTCCTCGCCGAGGAGCGTGTTGAGCAGCGTCGACTTGCCCACGTTGGGCCGGCCCACGATGGCCAGGCGCACCTCGTCCGGCGGCGGCTCCGGCTCGCCCCCGGGCAGGCGGGCGACGATGGCGTCGAGGAGGTCCCCGGTCCCGTGGCCGTGCAGCGCCGACACCGTCCAGGGCTCGCCGAAGCCCAGGGCGTAGAAGTCCGCCTCGATCCCCGGCTCGTTGCGGTCCACCTTGTTGACGACGAGCATCACCGGGCGCCGGACTCGCCGGAGCATGCCCGCCACCTCGGCGTCCTCGGGGGTCACCCCCTGGCGCCCGTCCACGACGAACAGCACCAGGGTCGCCTGGGCCAGAGCGGCCTCGACCTGACGCACCACCTGGGCTCCCTCGGGCAGGTCGCGGTCAAGTCCGCCCGTGTCCACCAGCGTGAACCTGACGCCGTTCCACTCGCACTGCCCCTGGAGGCGATCGCGGGTCACGCCCGGACGGTCGTCGACGATCGCCTCGCGGCGGTCGACGAGCCGGTTGAACAGCGTGGACTTGCCCACGTTGGGACGCCCCACCACCGCTACGACGGCCACGGTTCAGCCTCCGCTCTCTGCCGTCTTGCCCGTCGACCCTCGACGGCCCAGCACGCCCACGCCCCGAGCACCACGCCCGCCACCACCGTCTGGGCGCTGGTCCCGGGCGCGGCGCCGAGAAGCCCCGACCCCAGGCCGCCCAGCCCGCCGCCGAGAAGCCCCGACCCCAGGGCGCCCAAGCCCCGCAGCGCCGACACGCTCACCGCGACGGCCACGAACGCGATCCCCGCGACCTGCGGCCACCCCTGTGCGACCGCGATCACGGCCACCACGGCGGCCACCGCGAAGACGCCCCGGAACCTGGGCCACGAACCCGCCGCTCCGACCACCGCCAGCGCCGCGAAGGCCCACGGCCACGCCAGATGCAGCGCCAGGTACACCGCGCCGAGGAGCGGATACACAAGCCGCACGCCCCGCCACGATCGTGCCGGTCCGAAGCCACCCGCGCACAGGATCGCGCTCGCAAGCAGCGCCACGCTCCCGTACGGCACCGTCATCCCCCGGACGCTATCCTCCCGGAACGCCGCGGCCCTATGCGCCCGAGGGCTCTTCCTCCGAGGTGTCCGACTCGCGCGTTCCCAGCACCGTCTCGGCCGTGTACGGGTCCACCTCGCTGAGGCTCAGGCTGACCCGGCGGTCCACCGTGTCCACGCCCAGGATCTTCACGGCGACCCGCTGCCCCACCGAGACGACCTCGTCGGGCCGCGACACGTGCCGGTCCGAAAGCTGGGAGATGTGCACCAGCCCGTCGATGCCCGGCTCGAGTTCCACGAACGCTCCAAACGCCGCGAGCCGGACCACCTTCCCGGGCACCACCGCCCCGGGCGGGTACCGGCGGTCGGCGTCGTCCCAGGGGTTGGGCAGGACCTGCTTCATCCCCAGGGAGATGCGGCCGCGCTCGCGGTCCAGGCGCAGCACCTGCACCCTGACCGGCTGTCCCTCGTGGAGCACCTCGGAGGGATGGTTGATCCGGCCCCAGGACACCTCCGACACGTGCAGCAGACCGTCGACGCCTCCCAGGTCGATAAAGGCACCGAAGTCGGTGAGGCTCTTCACAGTGCCCTCGAGGATCTGCCCCTCGGCCAGGGTGCTCCAGATGCGCTCGCGCGACCTGGCCCGCTCCTCCTCGAGGACCACCTTGCGCGACAGGATGACCCGGTGCTTGCCCCGGTCCAGCTCGATGATCTTCACCCGCAGCGGCATGCCCACGTACTTGGCCAGGTCGCTGGCGTAGCCCCGCTCCACCTGGGAGGCGGGGATGAAGCCCCGCGTCCCCACGTCGACGACGAGACCGCCCTTGACCGCCTCTTGCACCGTCAGCTCCAGGATCTCCCCCGCCTCGAACTGCTCCTTGAGGCGGGTCCACGCCCGCGCCTCGTCGGCGCGCCGCTTGGACAGTCGCAGCGTGCCCTCCTCGCCGTCGATGGAGAGCACCTGGCACTCGATCTCGTCGTTGAGCGCCACCACCTGGTCGGCGCGCTCCACCGGCCGCCGCGACAGCTCGTGCAACGACACGATGCCCTCGGACTTGTAACCGACGTCCACCATGATGCTGTCCGAACTGATCTGCACCACCCGGCCCCGGACGATGTCGCCAGGCTGCAGACTCTGCACGGACTGCGCGTAATCGGGCTGCGCGCTCTCGGGCTCCGGTGCCTGCGATGCGGTCACGTCCTCGGCATCTGCGGAAAGAGGGGTCTCGCTGCTCCCCTGCGGTACGGGCACCTCGGGCACCTCCGGCTCCGGGGCATCCTGGTTCTCCTCGTGGGGAGCCTCTGGGGGCCACATCTCTTCCACCGTGCAACCTCCTACGGACGCCGACCGACCGCGGGCGCCAGGCACCCGTGGACGGGACTCCATCGTTGCTCCCGACACCGATCCGGTGCCGCCACACAGCACCTGGACACACGGGAGCCAGACTCCACCTCAGATTACAACCGGGTGGCAATACTGTCAAATCCGTGCGACCACAGGGATACGCCCCGGCGAGCCATGGGTTCGCGCGCGCCCGTGAAGATCGCCCGCGACCCGCGTCGGGAGGCCGGGGCGCTGGCCTCACGAGCCCGTGGCGCACCCCGACCGGCGTCCGGGCGGACCGGCGTCGAGCAGTCCCTGGATCTCCAGCATCAGCCGCCGGCTCTTTTCCGCCAGGTCCTTGGACCGGACCGGCCCCTCCAGGCGGATGGGCGGGCCGAAGCGCACCTCCACGGGCTGGCGCCAGCCGTAGTTGCCGACGATGGCCGCCGGGAGCACGGGCACGCCGGACCACACGGCGAGCAGCGCCGCACCGTCGCGCTCGGGACCCAGCGTGCCCCGGCCGTGTCGCTGGCGGGTACCCTCGGGAAACACCGACAGCGCGTAGCCGGCCCTGAGGACGCACAGCGCCTGGTTGATCGCCCGGCGGTCGTATCGGCCGCGCCGGACCGGAAAGACCCCGATCCAGGTGAGAAACCGCCCGAACAGGGCGAACCGGAAGAGCTCCTCCTTGGCCATGTAATAGATGGGCCGGGGCATCGCCACGCCGATGAGCGGCGGGTCCATGTTGCTGCGGTGGTTGGCGATCACCACGCACGCGCCGTGGGGGATCCACTCCTGGCCCGTCACGTGCAGCCGCAGGTACGAGCGGAAAAAGAGGAGCAGCAGGACCTTGAGCACCCGGTACAGCCCCGGCTTGAGCGTCAGGCTCATGAACGGATGCTGGCCAGCCTGCGCCGCGTGGCCGCGTAAAGCCATTCCACCACGTCCTCGATCTCCATGCCTGTCGTGTCCACCACCATGGCGTCGGGGGCGGCGGCCAGGGGCCCCACCGTACGCTCCTGATCGAGCCGGTCGCGCTCCAGCATCTCCGCCTCGAGGGCCCTCGGGTCCACCGCGAATCCCCGCCCCTGCATCTCGGCGCGTCGCCGCGCCACCCGCTCGTCGAGGGACGCGGTCAGGAAGAACTTCACGTCGGCTCCCGGCAGGACGAAGGTCCCGGTGTCCCGACCGTCCATCACCACGTCCCGGGCCTCGCTGATCGCCCGCTGACGCGCCACCAGCTCCAGCCGGACCTTGGGCAGCTGGGCGACGCGGGAGACCGCGCGGTCCACTTCCGGGGAGCGGATCCTGGGGCCCAGAAACTCCCCGTCGAGCAGCACCCCGTCGGGCACGAGCTCGATGACGCTGTTCATGAGCAGGGCCAGGACGTCCCCCTCGCTCCCCGGGTCCACCGAGTGCTCCAGCGCCTTGTACGCGAGCGCGCGGTACATGGCGCCCGTATCAAGGTACAGAAACCCCAGGCGTTCCGCCAGCCGGCGCGCCACGGTGCTCTTGCCCGCCCCGGCCGGTCCATCGATGGTCACCTGGTAAGCGTGCGCTACCTTACCCGCCCTCCTTGCTGCAGATCCGGGCGCAGGACGACCGCTCCCTTGAGGTAGACGTGCTGGGGGGCCGGGCGTTCGGGACTCCACTCCACGAGCAGCAGCACGCGCAGGATGCGCTCGGGGGCGCTGGGCACGGCCATTTCCGTGGATCCCAGGAGGGGAACATCCACCCACCCGAACTGGCGGGCGGCCAGCGCAGGGTACTGGGCGGTGAGATCCGGCGTGGTGGTAAAGAAACACGCCACCACGTCCTGTGACGTAACGGCGTTGACTTCAGCGATGGTCGCCAGCAGCTCCCGTGTCGCGGAAAGGATCGACTCCGGCAGGTCTGCGTCGACCTGGGTTGCGCCTCGGATGCCCTTGGTCAAGCCGGTCGCTCCCTCCTCACATATTGGATAAGCATAGCAGGGCCCGCCCCGCGATTCAATGGGGCGCCGCTGCGCGAGCCCGGAGAGAATCCCGAGGCGTCCGCGGTGCCGGTCCGCGCACTCAGGCGAGGGTCGAAAGGAGGTCGCGCACCACCGCCAGGGCCTCGGCCAGCACCTCGTCCTCGATGCGCAGCGACGTGAGGAAGCGGATGCAGTTGCCGTAGAGTCCCGCGCGCAACAGCAGCACCCCGCGCTCCCGCGCGGCGACCACGAGGCGCTCGGTGGCCTCGGCGGCCGGTTCACGGGTCGCGCGGTCGGTCACGAGCTCCAGGGCCACCATCGCCCCCACGCCCCGGACCTCGCCGAGAAGGCCGGGCGCGTCAAGCAGCGGCTCGAACGTGGATCGGATGGTGGCGCCGATGTGCCGGGCCCGCTCCCAGAGCCGTTCCCTCGCCATCAGGCCCATGGCCGCCGTGGCCGCGGCGCAGGCGACCGGGTTGCCGATGAAGGTGCCGCCCAGCGCGCCGGGTTCGGGCGCGTCCATGATCCGGCGTGGTCCCACCACGGCGGACAGCGGCATTCCCGCCGCCACGGACTTGGCGAGCGTCATGAGGTCCGGCTCCACGCCGAAGTGCTCGGCGGCGAACCAGTGGCCCGTGCGGCAGAACCCGGTCTGGATCTCGTCGAGGATCATGAGCTGCCCGTGACGGCGGGTGATCTCCCGCAGGTACGGGAGAAACCCGTCGGGGGGGACGACGAACCCGCCTTCGCCCAGCACGGGCTCCACGATGACGGCCGCCACTTCCCGGGGATCGACGACCGAGACGAAGGCCCGCTCGATCTGGTGGAAACAGGCGGCGCCGCAGTCTCCCGTGGGCCCGTGGAAGGGGCAGCGGTACGGGTAGGGGAAGGGCACCCGGTACACCTCGGGGGCGAACGGTCCGAATCCGAACTTGTACGGTCGCACCCGGCTGGTCAGGGACATGGTCAGGAGCGTGCGCCCGTGAAAGCCGCCCTCGAAGGCGATCACCGCGCTGCGGCCGGTGGCGCGCCGGGCGATCTTGACGGCGTTCTCGACCGCCTCGGCCCCGGAGTTGAAGAGCGCCGCCCGCTTCTCCCCGGTGATGGGGACGCGGGGCAGCAGTGCCTCCACGAAGTCGACGTACGGCTCGTGGGGCAACACGGAGAAGTCGGTGTGCACGAGCCGCGCCGCCTGGTCCGCGATGGCGGCGACCACCACCTGGGGGGTGTGGCCCACGTTGAGCACCCCCACCCCGCCGGTCAGATCGATGAACTGGTTGCCGTCGAGATCCGTGACGAGACTGCCGTGCGCGTGTGCGGCCACGATGGGCAGGCCCGGCGCCACCGAGCGGGCGACCGACCGCCCGATGCGCTCCAGCACCTGCCGGGACCTGGGCCCAGGCAGGCTCGTGACCCTCCGGATCGTCGACATGGACCGCGACCTCCCGTCTACGCGCCGTCATCCGCTCATAGCCTTGCCGGGGGGGATACCATGGATCCATGGGTCCGTTCCATGGCGTCGGTGCGCATGCTTTCTTCCATGATCGAGCTGACCGGCGCGATCCTCATGCTCCGATCGGGCCAGGTCCGCACCGCCGTGGGCATCAACGCCGGGCTGGGCCTCGTCGGTCCCACCATCTTCGCCGTCACCAGCGCGCTGGGCATTGCCGGACTTCAGGGCAGCCTCCCCCTGCACAAGCTCGCGCTCGTGGGGGGAGGCGTGCTCCTGGTGCTCCTGGGGGCCCTGCGCTAACGGGGTTGCAGCGGGCCCACCCGCTCGCGGGCCTCCCAGCGGATGCGGGCGGCACAGGCATCGCAAATGAAGGCCGCACGACGCTGGGACACCACCCCGCTTCCTCGCTCCGCGCCGCAAACCGCGCATCGCTGCTTCATTCCGTCACCCCCGGCTAGGTTGCCTGGAATCGACGCGAACAAGTCGCGGCGCGGGCTTGACGCCGGGGATCCGGCCCCGCTTGGCCAGCGGGCGCCCCTCGACCTCCTTCACATCCATCGTCATGTCGATGGGCGCGCGTGACGAGACGAAGTGCCCCACCCCGAACGCGTCCGCCCCGGCCGCGTGGAGCTCCGCGATGCGGGCCGGATTCAGCGATCCCGAGCAGAAGATCCGCACGTGCCGGTGGCCGGCCTGGTCCAGCCGGGCTCTGAGCTCGCGCACCAGGTCGGCGGTGACCCCGCCCCGCTCCCGCGGGGTGTCGATGCGGACTCCGTCCAGGGCGTCCCCCAGCGCGTCGGCCACCCGGACCGCCTCCTCGGCCTCGTCGTGGAAGGTGTCCACCAGCATGGAACGGCCCGGGGCGACCGCGTGCTCCGCCAGCACTCTGGCCACCTTGACGCTGTCGCCCACGATGAGGCACAGGGCGTGGGGAACCGTGCCCACGGGGTCTTGGCCCATGAGCCGCGCGCCGAGGATGGAACTGGCGCCGTCGAACCCTCCCACCAGCGCCGCGCGGTCCAGCACCGAGGCCACGGCCGGGTGCACGTGCCGGGCCCCGAACGAGAACATCAGCGCGTCGGGCGCGGCCTCCCGGCACTCCCGGGCCGCGGTGGCCCAACCCGACGCCTGGGCCAGGGCGCCGAGCACGGACGTCCCAAACACCCCGAA
>JAJZYS010000133.1 GCA_021797925.1 Bacillota bacterium | reverse complement strand
TCGAGGAGCGTGGCCAGGATCTTGATCGTGGTGGTCTTGCCGGCGCCGTTGGGTCCCAGGAAGCCGAACACCTCCCGCTCGCGCGCGGTGAACGAGATGCCCTTCACCGCCGCAAACCCGTGATAGTGCTTGGTCAGCCCCTCCACCTCGATGACGCTGGCCCCGTCGCTCACGGCCGGCCACCCCCCGCGGGCCCGACGGGATCCACGGCGTCGGGACCATTGGGCATCCCGGGATCGAGCTGGCGGAGGATCTGCACCAGCTCGCCGCACTGGGCGTCGCTGAGCCGGGAGAGGAGCCGGGCGAACCGCTCCCGGCGCCGGGCCCTGCGCTCCTTGATCCACGCGGCGCCCTGAGTCGTGATGGCCACCTCCACCACCCGGCGGTCCTCGGGGGAGCGCCGGCGCCGGGCGAGATCCATGCGCTCGAGGTCCGTTACGATCTGGGTGACGGCCGCCGGCGTGACCCGCAGCCAGCTCGACAGGTCGGCGACCCGCACCGAACCCGTGCCCTCGCCGCGCTCTTGGGCTTCGCGCAGGCGATGGAGCACCATGTGGTGCGTGGGCCCGAGCCCGGGATCGCTGAGCCGCTGCTCGCGGATCAGGACCCGCGAGATGGCCCACAGCAGATCGATGACCTCGTCCACGGCGCGCTCCACCGGCACCACCTACTTTAGCAAGTATTCCTAAAGTATATGGACGCGGCCGCGGGCGGTCAAGGCGCCCGCCGCGGTCGCCGGGGAGGGTCAGCGGCCCCGGCGCGCCCGCAGACGCGCCTGGGCCCCTTCCCAGGATTCGCTCTCCGGGACCCGGTGGGGTGCCGTGAGCCAGCCCACCTCCCCCTCGAGCACCCGGATCTCGCTGCGGGCGTGCGCCCAGGCCATGAGCCACCGGTCGGGGCCCGTGGCGGCGAGCCACGGGTACGCGTACTCCCCCGGTCCCCAGGCCACGTCCCGTTTGAATGCCTCGGGCCACACCTCCCCGTCGGGGCTGAACGCGAGCCTGAGGAGCGCGCGGCCGGTGGAGAAGCGCCCGGGCTCGAGGTTGAGGCCTCCCGCGTCGAAGGGATTGTACGCCAGGAGCGTGCCGCCGCCGAGGCTCAGGGCGGCGACCCGGCTGTTGGGGTTGGGCAGGGCGCTCGCCCGGGGCGGGGCAAAGGAGCGGCCGCCGTCCGCGGAGTCCGCGGTCCACACGCGCCCCGCCCGCGTGCGCAGCCACACCCTGAGGCTCCCGTCCGGCCGTTCGCAGGCGGCGGGCTGGATGCAGCCTCCGGGCACCCTGATCGGCGGCGACGTCCACAGGATGCGTCCCGGCGGAACAAGGCCCACGATCAACGCCTCCCAGCGCACCTCGTCGTACATGGGCAGGCGGACGAGCCCCTCCCCGCTCAGGGCCGGCGTGCCCACCAGCCACCCCGCGGGCGTCTCAAGCCGCACCGGTTCGCCGAAGGTGCGCCCGCCGTCGTCGCTGCGGGTCACCATCACGATCGACCGGGTCCAGTCGGGACCGGATGTCACGACAAAATACAGCCACACGCGACCGTCGATCTCCACCATGACCGAGTTGCCCACCGACCGGCTCGGGTCGCGGTGGATCGGGCGGGGCGCCGACCAGGCTCTCCCCTCCCGCACGGCGCCCCACAGCCCCACCCCCGGCTGTGCCTCCCACGCGCCGGCAAAGTACGTGAGCACGACCCCGCCGTCGCGGCGCACCAGGAGCGAGGGGGAGTTGACGGCCGCGCGCTCGGGCGCCCAGGGGATGCGGGTGAGGGCCGGCCTCACGCCTTCACGCCTCCCGCCGTGAGCCCCTGGACGAAGCTGCGCTGCAACAGGCTGTACACCAGGATGGGAACGATGGCGATCAGGGTCAGGATGGCGAAGAGCTCGCCCGGGGACGTCATAAAGTCCCCCTGGTACGCCAAGGGTGCCAGGGGCAGGGTCTTGACCGAGTTGCGCGTCACGATCACCAGCGCCAGGAAGAACTCGTTCCACGAGAAAAGGAACTGCCAGATGGCCACCACCATCACCGCCGGGGCCACCAGCGGCATGAGGATGCGCCGGTAGATCTGAAAGTCCGTGCACCCGTCGATCCGGGCGGCTTCCTCGAGGGCCGCGGGAAAGTCGTCCATGGCCCCGCGGAACACCACCAGGGCGAAGGGGATCCCGATCGCCGTGTACGGGCCGATGAGCCCCCACTCGGTGTTCACGAGCCCCAGGAACTTCAGCAGCACCGTCAGGGGAATCAGGAGCGACGCCAGGGGCACCATGAGCTCCGCCAGGAGCAGGGGGAAGAGCACGCGCTCGAAGGGCACCCGGAGCCGGGAAAAGGCGAAGGCGGCCAGGGATCCGATGACCACCGTGAGGACGGTGGTGGAGACCGCCACGAACGTGCTGTTGAAGAAGTAGCGCAGAAGCGACAGGTGCCCCAGCACCGTGACGAAGTTGCTCAGGGTCGGCGCACCGGTGATGAACCGGGGGGAGAACGACTGGGCGGGGCCCCTCAGCGCCATGTCCACCATGTAGATGACGGGGACGGCGAACACCACCGCCGCCAGGGTCACCACCGCCTGGGCCACCCACGATCCCCGGCGGCTCGCGCTGCGCATGGCACGCACCCTCCTTCGGCTCACTCCAGGGTCCGCTGCGACACGGTGAACCGTCCACCGAACAGGCGAAGCTGCAGCACCACCAGCACCAGCGCCAGGATGAGGAGCACGGTGGCGATGGTGGAGGCGTAGCCGAGATGGTTCAGGATGAACCCCTCCTGGAAGATGTCGGTGCCGAGGATCTGGGAGGCGTTGTCGGGCCCGCCGCCGGTGATGAGGTACACCAGCGGGAACTGCTGCAGGGCCTGCACCGTTCCGAGGAGCAGGAGCGTCAGGTGCGTGGGCCGGAGCATGGGCAGGTACACCCTCGTGCTCAGCGGCACGAACCCGGCACCGTCGACCCGGGCGGCCTCGCGCACCTCCACGGGGATCTGGCTGAGCCCGGCGACGTACAACAGGAAGAAGAAGCCCGTCCACTGCCACACGTTCACCCCGATCAGGGTGAAGGTCACCAGGTTCGGGTCGCTGAGCAGTCCCGGGAACGGCAGGTTCGGCAGGAGCGCCTCCCACAGGCCGTAGACCGCTCCGTAGCTGGGCGCGTAGAGGGTCGTGAAGACGATGCTGATGATCGACGGGGTGATCACCATCGGGACGAAGAAGAGCGTGCGGAAGAACCCCCGTCCGAAGACCAGGTGGTCCTCCACCAGGAGCGCCAGCCCGTAGCCCAGGGTCATCTGCGCCGCGATGGTCAGGACGATCCACAGGAGGCTGTTGACAAGGGCCGTCTGGAATACCGGATCCGAGCCCAGTTGCCGGTAGTGGGCGGTCCCGATGAAGTCCTTGCCGGTCAGGGTCACGTGATAAAAGCTCCAGAGCACGTTTTCCACCAGCGGAAAGGCCGTGAACAGCCCGAACACGGCCACGGCCGGCACGACGTACACGAGACCGGAGAACCGGCCCCAGCTGCCCCGCCGTCGGTTCAGCGGCATCGCCCCATGCACCTGCCTGCCAAGAGCACGGCCCGGGGCCCGAGCCCCGGGCCGAGTGCCTTCACGATCCGGACTTCTCCTGCTGGATGGCGACGGCGTTGACGCTGGCCATGCCCTGGCTCGGAGTCAGCTTGCCGCTGGCCACCCCCTGCATGGCGTTGACGAGCGCCTGCCCGATGACGGGATTGCCGATCTCGTGGCTGATCGTGTGCGGCAGGATCTTCAGGTACCGGGTGTAGAGGGCGTTCAGGTGCCGGGTGAGCGGGATGGTGGGCTTGAAGCCCGCGAAGGCCGGAAGGTCGTTGAGGGTGTTGAGCGCCTGCTGCTCCATGCGGCCGCTGACGATGGACTTGAGCACGGCCTCGGCCGCCGCCTCGTGCGCCTTGGCCGCCTTGGTGAGCCCGAAGCCCACGTCGATGCCGCCGATGTACGGCGAGGGGTGACCGCCCGGGGTGATGGCCGGGAACGGGAAGGTCCCGAACGCCTGGAGGTTCTTGACCTCAGCCGGCTGCGGCGGCGGCAGCTCCGCCTCCTGCAGCCACCACGATCCCAGGAGCATCATCCCCACGCGGCCCGCCGCGAACAGGTTGGCCCCGGTGGGATACTGGAACTGGCCCAGCGCCCCCTGCTGGATGACGCCGTCGGTGAACAGCTGCTTCCACGCGGCCATGGCGCGCACCATGCCGGGCTGGGTCCAGGTGGGCTTGCCGATCTGGGCCTCGAGCATCCCGGTCTGGTCGGTCTGATCCGCGAGTTCCATGAACATCCACTGGTCGAAGTTCGCGGCCTCGGCTCCCTGGAAGAACGCGATGTAGCCGGCCTTGTCGAGCGCGCGGCTCACCTTGACGAGCTGCGGGAGGGTCCGGGGAATGGCGAGGTGCAGCTTCTTGAAGATCTGGCGGTTGTACCACACGTTGAGCACCTCGGCCTCTTCGGGCAGCATGTACACGTTGTGGTTGCCCTTGGGGTTGCCCAGGAGCATCTGATGGTCCACGGCAAGCGGAAAGCGCGAGCGCCAGTTGCTTCCCCAGCTGCGGGCGGCGAAGCTGTTGAGGGGCTGCAGGAACGGGCGGTACAGCTGGGTGTTGACCCCGGCGCTGAGACCGATGATGTCGGGCAGCGTGCCCGACGCGGCCGCCGCCTTGAGACTCGTCCAGTACGTGCTCGACGGCTGGATCTGGGGCTTGATCACGATCCCCGGGTGCGCCTTTTCGAAGGCCGCCACCATCTTCTGCATGGTCGTCGACAGCGGGCTCCACGACCACAGTGTCACGGTCACCGGCGAGGACGCCGCCGCCGACCCCGCCCAGCTGGCTCCCGCCACGGCCGCCGCCGCGCACCACAGGGAGACCCTCTGCCACCAGGCGCTCTTCCTCAACGCCACCTACCTCCCTCTCCTCGAGACCCGGCGACACGACCATCTTGTGGCCGGCACCACCTCCCTCCAGGTCCGCCGCACCGCCCCGCTCCGCCTGGAATCGTTGCCATGTCCACGTGACCTGGCCGCCGCCGCCCGTCAGCCCGACACGGCCCTCGCCAGGAGAACACCGGCTCGGCACGAACCCTGGACCATGCGCGGCGCTCGCCCGGATTCCCGGGGGCAGTTCGCCGCGGACGGCGATTTCCCTGTCGTCCGCCGCCCGCTCCCTTCCAGGGAACAGCCGTCCCTCGCGACAGGAGTGAACGAGCATGAATCCCCTGGCGTCGGACATCTCGCCCCTCGCCCACCCGATCGGCGGGGAGGACGGCCCGGGCCCTGCGTCCGGGCCTGGAGCGTGAGCGGCCGGGCGCGGACCGTCCTCATCCTGACCGGGGCCACCGGGCTCGTGGGTCGGGCCGTCGCCCGCCGGCTCGCGGGGACCGAGCGGACCCTGGTCCTCGCGGCCCGCCGGCCAGCGACCCTCGAGGCCCTCGTCGCCGACCTCGGCCCCGAGGCCCGGGCCCATCCCGTCGTCTGCGACGTGACCCGGCCCCCGCAGGTGGAGGCGCTCATGGACACGGCGCGGACCTTGGGCACGGTGGCCCAGTGGGTCCACGCGACCGGGCTCGAGGTGGCGGGGGACCTGGATCAGGGCAGCGTGGAGGCGTGGCGCGAGATGCTCGAGGTCAACCTCCTCTCGGCCGCCACGGTGGGGAGGGCCTTTGCCGCCGCCTGCGGACGCCGGGGGGGCACGGCCGTGTGGATCGGCTCGCGCCGTTCCAGCTGGGCGTCGCCCGGGGACGCCGTCTACGCCGCGAGCAAGGCGGCGCTGTCGTCGCTGGCCGCCTCCTTCCGGGCCGAGCCCTTCGCCGCCCGCCTGCGGCTGACGCTCCTCGAACCGGCCGTCGTCGCCGAGGGTCGAGGCGCCGTGCTGCGCCCCGACGACGTCGCCGCCGCGGTGGCGTGGCTGCTGGACCTGCCGAGGGCGGTAGAGGTCACCCTGCTGCGGCTGCGCCACCCCGGCGACCGCCGTCCCCGACCGCCCCGCCCGCGGGCGTGAGCCAGCCGGGGGCTACAGCTCCACCCGCGCCATGGCGGCCTCGCCGTAACGCTGCCCCGCCGCCGCCCCCGGCGGGAAGACGGCGTCTATGTCCGCCAGGTCCCGCGGGGTCAGCTCCACCGCCAGCGCCCCCACGTTTTCCTCGAGGTAGCCGATGCGGCCCGGGAATGGGAACGATGTCGGAGCCGCGATGCAGCACCCAGGCCAGGGCCAGCTGCGCGGCGGTGCATCCTTTCTCCCGGGCCATGGCCTCGACGCGCGCCGCGAGGTCCAGATTGCGCTGGAAGTTCTCGCCCTGGAACCTGGGCATGGTGCGCCGGTGGTCACCCGGCTCCAGGTCCTCGGGCCGGCGGAACCGGCCGGTGAGAAATCCCCGGCCCAGCGGCGAATACGCCACGAAGCCGACCCCCAGCTGCCGGCACGTGGGCAGGATCTCGCGCTCGACGTCGCGGCTCCACAGGGAATACTCGCTCTGCAGCGCCGCGACGGGATGCATGGCGCTGGCCCGGGGGACCGTCTCGGCCGCGGCTTCCGACAGACCCAGGTGGCGCACCTTGCCCTCCTCCACCATGTATGGAGTGGGCCGCAACGAGGAGCTGGTGGGCCGCGCGATCCGGGGGCGCCGGCACGAGGTCGTCCTGGCCACCAAGTTCGGCAACGAGCGGGCCCCCGACGGGCGGTTGCTGGGCATCAACGGGCGGCCCGCGTACGTGCGGGCCGCGTGCGAAGCCAGCCTGCGGCGGCTCGGCGTCGAGGTGATCGACCTGTACTACCAGCACCGGGTGGACCACCAATGTAGCGAATCTCCACGAGAGCATCCACCCCCGTCAACGACCACCTCTCCCCGCCACCGACGTACAGGCCTGCTCCCCAACCTCTAGCTTCCCACCGCACTCTGTTGCGACGGCTTCGATCTCGTCCCGGGCCCAGATCTCACCAAAAAACACGAGCTTCCAAATGTTGTGTGCGGAAGCTGGGTTATGAGGAGCCAATCCACGCAGTTTGGCCAGATCGTACCGCCTTTTCCCTCCAGGGGTGCGCACAGGCGGATCAATCTTGCCTGCCGCTTCCCATCGCCGAAGCGTCTCCGGCCGAACCCCCAATT
>JAJZYS010000132.1 GCA_021797925.1 Bacillota bacterium | reverse complement strand
CGGCGGCGTCCGCGGCGGGCGGCGGCGCCGGCGGGCGCCCCGGGACGGCCGGAGCCGATCCGCCGCATCCCCGGCCCCTGAGGGGATGAGGGGGCGGGCCCGGGCGATATCCGGTGCGAGGGTCGCGTGTTGACCACGGCGGGGGAGCCGTGCTAGATTGAACTGACGTATTCCGCGTATAGTAGTGTAGAATTCCGCCCGGGATGGTCGGTCGCCGCCGGCGCGCGGGCGGGGATGGGGCCGGCGGGGGCGCCCCGCGAGCGTCTCGCGGCTTTGCGGTGACGGGGGTTCGGCCCCCGGCCGCGGCGCACCGGGTGCCCTGGCCCAGCCGCACTGCCCAGGATCCGACCGGCGACCGCCTCCGCGGGCAAGGGAGCGAAGCGCATGCCCCCTCGGGTGCCACGAGACCTGTTCGACCCCCAGCAGGCGGAGCTCATCAGCCGGCTCCTCCCGACCCTGACGCTCGCGCAGCTGCAATGGCTCGGCAGCCACGTCGAGGCCGCCGTCCGCGAGCTTCGCCCCGACGGTCCGGCGGCGACCGTGCTCTACGGGTCTCAGACCGGCAACTGCGAAGCGGTGGCGCAGGCGCTGACCCGCCGGCTGCAGGCCGAGGGGGTCCGGGTGGCGGCATCCTCCATCGACCGGTTCGAGCCCCGCGAGCTCTCCGCGGTCGAGGTGCTCCTCGCGGTGGTCAGCACGCACGGCGAGGGGGAGCCGCCGGACAGCGCCGTCGCGCTCCACGCCTTCTTGCAGCGGCCCCACGGCCCCCGTCTCGACGGGGTTCGCTTTGCGGTCCTGGAGCTGGGCGACTCCTCGTACGAGCAGTTCTGCCGGACCGGCGAGGACTTCGACCGCCGCCTGGCCCAACTGGGCGGCGAGCGCCTCATCCCACTGGTCCGGTGCGACGTGGCGTACGAGGCGCCCGCGCAGGCGTGGATGAGCGAGGTGACGCGGCTGCTGTGCGCCGGGGCGCGGGGGCCCGCGGCGGCCGCGGCCGCCCCGGCGCCGCCTGCGGACGCCGCTTCGGCCTTCGGGCGGGGCCGGCCCTTCGCGGCCGAGGTGGTCGAGAACGTCAACCTCAACGGCCCGGGGTCCGCGAAGGAGACGCGCCACATCGAACTCGCCCTGACGGGATCGGGGCTGGCCTACGAGCCGGGCGACGCCCTGGGCGTGTACCCGCGCAACGACCCGGCCCTCGTGGAGCAGCTCATCGCCGAGATGCGCTGGTCGCCCGAGGCGCCGGTGCCGTCCCCGTCCGGCGCGGGGACGCGCGCGCTGCGGGAGGTGCTCCTCGAGGAGGTGGAGATCGCGCGGCTCACGCCGGGGGTCCTGGGGCGGCTCGCGGACCTGAGTCGCGACGGCCTTTCGGAGCTCGTGGCCCGGGGCCAGGGAGCGGCGCTGCGCGAGTACGTCGCCGGCCGGGACCTTGTCGACGCGGTGCGCGACTTCGGCCTGCGGGGCAGCGCCCCCGCGGAGCTCGTGCCCATGCTGAAGCGGCTCGCGCCGCGGCTCTACTCCATCGCCAGCAGCCAACGGTCGACGCCGGGGGAGGTGCACCTCACCGTGCGCGTGGTGCGCTACGAGAGCCACGGACGCCGGCGCACGGGGGTGGCCTCGGGCCACATGGCGCAACGCGTCGCCCCCGGGGACACGCTCCCGGTGTACGTGCAGCGCAATCCCAGCTTCCGGCTGCCGTCCGACCCCCAGACCCCGGTGATCATGATCGGGCCGGGCACCGGGGTCGCCCCCTACCGCGGATTCCTGCAGGAGCGGGCGCGGAGCGCCTCGCCCGGCCAGGCGTGGCTCTTCTTCGGCGAGGCGAGGTTCAAGACGGACTTTCTCTATCAGACCGAGTGGCAGCGCTGGCTCGACACGGGGGTCCTCACCCGCCTCGACGTGGCGTTTTCGCGCGACGGGCCCCACAAGGTCTACGTCCAGGACCGACTGCGCGAGCACGGCCGCCAGGTGTTCGCGTGGATCGAGGCGGGCGCGTACGTCTACGTGTGCGGGGACAGAACGCGGATGGCCGCGGACGTGCACGGCGCCCTCGTGGAGATCTGCGCCCGGCACGGCGGCATGAGCCCCGATGACGCCGCGGCCTATGTGGCCGCGCTGCAGCGGGACAAGCGCTACCAGCGGGACGTCTACTGACGGAAGGCGAGGTCGCCGTGGAGGACGTGGAGGCGACGGTCAGTCAGGTGGAAACGATCAAGGCGGCGAGCGGAAACCTGCTGGCGCTGTCGTCGACGGCCTGGCCAGCCGGGTCACCGCCGCCCTGGGCGAGGCGGACCGGCAGGTCGTGAAGTTCCACGGCCTGGACCAGCAGGACGACCGGGACCCGCGCGCCGAGCGCCGGCGGTAGAAGCTCGAGCCCGCGTACCCGTTCATGGTCCGCGTGCGCGCTCCCGGCGGGCGGCTGACTCCTCGGCAGTGGCCGGAACTTGCCCGCCTCGCCCTGGAGCGCGGGGACGGACCTTCCGGCTGACATCGCGCCAGGCCCGGCCTGGCGATGTGGGATCTCAGGGAGACCGTCGCCCGGGTGAACGCGGTGGGGCTCACGACGCTGGGCGCGTGCGGTGACGTGAACCGCAACGTCATGTGCCATCCCAACCCCTGGCGCTCGCGGGCGCGCGCCCAGGCCAACGCCCTGGCCGAGCGGTTGAGTGCCCGGGTCACGCCCCTTACTGAAATGGGGTACCCAACCCGCGAATATCCGACTGTACACCGTCGCTAAAGGCTTCCGGCACCGAACCAGGACCTTTTCTCACGAGGGCCTGAAGGCGTCGTTCATATCGGCCCGTGGGAATGCGTCGGCACGTGTAGCTCGGAGCCGGATCCACCGGCGAGCGCCTCGGCCGGCTCTACCTGCAGAACGCGGACGAGGAGCGGATCCTCGGCGCGCTGGAGCCGATCCTGCGCCACTACGCGCGCGATGGCCGGCCCGATGAGGCGCTGGACGACTTCGTGGTCCGCGCCGGCTACACGCCGGCGGTGAAGCGGGGCCGGGACCTCCAGGACGGCGGCGAGGAGCGCTGAGCACGCTCGAGCGCCCCCGACCGCTGCGGGAGCGCTGACCGTCCCTCCCCCCACCGCGGCTTGACCCGCCGTCGCGTCTGGGTTCCCGCCACGTCCGCGGCTCACTGCCGCAGGCGGTGCCGTGGCCAGGGCGCAAACGCCCCGACGCCCGCGAGATGCTCAGCCGTCTTACGAGGACGCTTCGTCCGGGCCCTGGCCGTCGACCTACTCGGCCGCGAGAGGGCCATCGGGGACGTCGCCCGGCATGGTTTGCGGATGCTGCGGGCATCGAGCCGGTTCGCTCCCCTCGGAGCGCACCGCCGAAGGCGCGTGTCCCGGCGGGCGCCCGCGGCGATGCGAAGGGGGCAGCGTCGAAGCGACGCCGCCCCCGACCGTCGAGCCCGCGGCGCGGGTCAGGCGGGCCTTCCGGGCAGGAGCACCCAGCGATTGCTGGCGATGCCCGCCACCGTGTGGAGCACGTTGCCCGTGGCCAAATCGACCACCACGGTCTCCTTGCGGTTCTCCACCGTGATCACGGCCTCGTTTCCCCCCCACAGGACCGCAAGGCCGCTGAGCTTGCGCGGGGCCGTCCCTGGCAGGTTGACCGCGACCTCGCCGACGTAGCGGTCATGGACCGCCGAGAACTTGAGGATGTGACCGGAGAAGCCCACGGCGTACACCCAGTGCCGGTTGGGACTGGTGGCCACCTGCATGAAGCCGGCGGTGGCGGCGGGGATGTTGCTGTAGCTGAAGTTCGGGTCCACCTCGGGCGTGGCCATCTTGACGACGCGGCCGGAGCGCACGTGAATGGCGGTCATGACGCCGGTCTCGATGTCCGCCGAGAACACCTGTCCCCTGGCAAAGACGAGGTCGCCCGAGCGGCGCACGGGGAAGGTGCGCTCGACGGTTCCCGAGGGCAGGCCGATCTCCTCCACCACCCGATCCATGTTGCCCCCGACGAAGGCTCTGCGTCCCTCCGGGCTCAGGGCGATGGCATTGCCGCCGAAGGCGATGCGGAAGACCTGGTGGAACGGCGGCCGGGGCTGGTACGCGGCGAGGGCCTTGCCCGACAGCACCAGGAGGAGGTGCTGGTGGCGGTCGTAGCGGGCCACCCTGCCTCCGGGAAGCGACGGGAAGCTCGTCACCGCCTTGCCGGTGCGCAGCGAGACCACGTCGGTACGTCCCGCCAGCGTGGGGACGAACACCTCGCTCCGGGCGGGGTCCACCCCGACGTAGAAGCTGTTGCCCGCGAGGGTATTCGCGGGAGCGTACCGGATCGTGGTCGACCCCACGGGCGACCACAGCGCGATGACCCCCGGACCGGCGCCCGCCGGCGGCGCGGGGAACGCCCCCACCACGGCCGGTTTGTGGGCCACCCACACCTGGGTCTGGGCCTGTCCGGTTCCCGCCCAGAGCAGCGCCACCGCGCTCATCAATCCCACGCACTGAATCACACCACGCACAGTTTCTCACCTCGTCGCAGGTTTAAAGCGTTGGAGCACCGCGGCGTCCACGCCCGTGCAGCGGGTCTCGCGGCGCCGGCCGAAGGCCGCTCGGGATGGCCGCCGGGGCTACGGCCCGTCACGGCGGTGAACCGAGTGTGACCCTTGCGGCGCCGGCCGACTGTAAGCCTCGTTACATTCGGGCGTTGCCATCCGCCACTGCAGCATACGACGAGAGGCGTGAAGAAACGGTGAGAGGTCGTGGAGCGGGCAGGCGTCGAACGGGACCGCGTGGCAACGGCCTCACGCTGAGGCTCCCAGCACGGAGAAGATCTGGGCGATGAGGGCGCCGGTGGCTGTGACCACGGGCAGGCTCGCCATAAGGGGCATGCGCAGGGTCCGCAGGACCGTGCACGCGACGTAGACCGCCTGGGCCTGCGGGGCGAGGTCCTCCGCCAGGGCGACGCCGTGGGCGAGCACCGCCGCGCGGATCTGGCCGATCGCGGCCCCCTCGTCGCGGCCCAGACACGCGGAGGCCAGCACGGTGAAGCCCTCGCGGCCGAGCCACGCGACCTCGTCGTCGTGGCGCGCCTGTCCGTAGGGCGTCAGCGCGAACACGCGCTGGGCCCCCAGGGTGCGCAGCGCTTCTTGCACGGCGCCCGGCGCGGTGCGCAGCGGCGCCGGGGCCCGGGCCGCGAGCTCGTCGCGGCTCGCGGCGCTGAAGGCGCCGTAGGCCCGGGCGTACAGGACGGCGTCGACGGATCCCGCCCGGGCGTACAGGCCGTCGAGCGTCGCCAAAAGCCGCGGCCGCTCCGCCGGCGACTCGCCCCGGCCCGGCAGGAACGGCATGGGTCCGTCCAGCCAGAGGACGTCGGGATACGCGTGTCGGAGATCCCCGAGCAGCCACGGGTTTTCCTCCGAGCGCACCACGAGCACCCGAGGGTTCATCGCCCCGTCCCTGCGGCCGGGGGCGAGGCCCATTCGGGAGCCGCCAGACGCATCAGCGCCCAGTAGATGACACCGGCGATGAGACCGCCCGTGAGCCATGACGCCTTGCTCAGGTAGACCCCGCCCGGCAGGCTCAGGCCGAGATTCAGAGCCAGCACCAGCGCCAGCGGTACGGCCACGGCGATCAGGGCGATCGGATTGAATCCCCGCCAGAACGTGTACTGCCCGTGGAGGCGGAAGATGTCGTCCACCGCCAGGCGCCCTCGCCGCAGCACCACGTAGTCCGCGAAGATGACACCGGCGAACGGGCCCAGGAGCGACGCCACGTAGAGGATCCAGGTGTTGAAGTACACATAGGCGCCCTGGGCGTAGAGCGCCCAGGCCCCGATGGCGATCCCGATGGCCGTCACGATGGTCACCCCGCGGCGCCATGTGAGCCGGTGGGGCCAGGTGTTGTTGAGGTCATACACCGGCGGCACGGCGTTGCTGAAGATGTTGGTGTTCATCAGCAGCGCCGCGTACGCGAGCAGCACCACCGCCGCGAGGAGCGAGGGCCGCAGGAAGCCGGCGACGAGCAGGATGGGGTCGTACACGCTCTTGCCGGTGATCGAGTGGACGATGCCGGTCATCAGCGCCCCGTAGAGGACGGTGAGCGTGTAGATCACCGGCAGCCCGATCTGCCCCAGGAGCATGGACCGCACCGAGCGGCCGAAACGCATCATGTCGGGCCAGCTGATGACCTGGGTGGCGTGGATGTTCGAGGACAGAAACACCAGGGCCAGGGGGATCGCCGCCGAGGTGAGCGCAGCGGGCCGCATGGCCAGGGTCGCCGGGAGGTAGCGGTGGTAGCGGAGCACGAAGTCGGCGAAGACGAACGTGAGGACGATCACCGCGATGATCGGCATCCACCGGCTGAGCCAGCGGAGCGAGGGGGCCGACAGGAGCGGTTGGGCGCTCCACAGGATGAGGTACTGGCCGAGGGTCGCGGCGAGGAACATGAGCCAGAACAACACGGGATCGCGGTGCATCAGGGTGGCGGGGGTGAGTGAGCCCAGCGCCACCAGGGAATGCTGCTGCCCGGCCAGCAAGAGGATCATGGCGACCATGGCCTCGGTGATGAGAAACGTCTGCACGCCCCAGAAGCCCAATCCCACCACGAACCGGGCCCACGACGGCACGTAGGTGCCCAAGACGCCGAAGCGCGTCCGATCCAGCTGCGGCTCCGCCAGACCGTAGGTGATGGCGCCGTGGGACTGGGCCACCAGCGGGATCAGGGTGAGCAGGTCGCCGATCAGGGCGATGACCAGAACCTGCCACAGGTTGAAACCGAAGGTGATGCCGACGCTGCCCACCAGCATGGAACTCGGCGCCGCGATGGAGGCCCAGACGCCGAACAGCGTCCAGGTTCCCCACGTCTGACGCTCCCTGGGCACGGGTGCGATCTCGGGATTCCATAGCTGTGGCGCGACTCCCTCGGGTACGGACGTCGATGTGGCCACGTCGCGGTCCCCCTTTCTTGAAATGAGAACGTCGATTGCATCCTTGCTACTAACCTATATTGACTGCGTTATTGAGTTTATCACGGTATTGTTTGTGTTGCAATCGATGGCATGACTGGTCATGTCGCCGCCGTGGGGATGAGCGGGCCGAGCAGGGCGGCGACCGGCGGACCGCGAAGCGACCGGACGAGACCGCATGCCGGCGGGCGCCGTGGGGGTTTCTCCCTCCGGGACCTCCGACGGCGCCGCGCTGACGGGCGGGCCCGTCCGCGCGCG
>JAJZYS010000131.1 GCA_021797925.1 Bacillota bacterium | reverse complement strand
GTATACGCCCGGGTCATCTACGGCACGCGCGTCACGCTGGCGCTCTCGGTGGGCAGCGTCTTGATCACCACGATCGTGGGCAGTTCCATGGGGATCCTCGCGGCCTTTTACGGCAGCCTCTTGGACACGCTGGCTGGGCGCGTGGCCGACGTGATCTTCAGTTTCCCCACCATGTTCCTGGGCGTTCTCATCACGGGCATCATGGGACCGGGTGCACGCGACGCCTTGATCGCCCTGAGCCTGGTCTTCGTTCCCGTCTTTTTCCGCATCGCCCGCGCACAGGTGCTGGTGGAGCGCGAAAAGCCGTACGTCGAGGCCGCGTCGGCCATCGGCCGCGGTCCAGGAGCCATCCTCTTCAGGCATGTGCTGCCCAACGTCATCAGCCCGATTCTCCTGCAAGCCACCGTGTCCATCCCCGTGTCCCTGCAGCTCGGGGCGGCGCTCGACTACCTGGGACTCGGCGTGCAACCGCCGGTCCCCTCCTGGGGCGGCGTCCTCAACGACGGTCGCGACTACCTGCTGTCGGCACCGTGGATCTCGGTCTTTCCCGGCCTCTTCATCTTGCTGGCGACGATTGCTTTCCTGTGGAGTGCGGAGGGGCTGCGCCGGCGGCTCGACCCCAGAGCACAAAAGGAGTGGTCGTGACGCTTACCGTCGAGGAAGCTCGAAGCCGCGTGGACGCGTATGTGGATCGGCTCAGGCAGCTCGTGTCCCTGGACACTCCGACGACTGAACCCCAGCTGGTGAACACGGCGCTGCAACTTGTCGCGGGCTGGTGCCGCGATCTCGGCGCTTGCATCGCATGGGAGGATGGAACGCCGTACAAGGAGCCGCGCGGGCGCATCCTGCTGGCCCGCTTCGGCCAGGATCGACCTCGGCGCGCGCTCTTGCTCGGCCATGTGGACACGGTGTGGCCCGCCGGCGAAGCGGCCCGACGGCCGTTTCGCGTCCATGGCGGCCGCATCCTCGGGCCAGGCGTCTACGACATGAAGGGAGGGCTGGTGCTGGCCGTCGAGGCCCTCCGCTGGCTGCGCCAGCGCCATGTGGAGCCCGCGGTGACGTGCCTTTTCACCCCGGACGAGGAAATCGGCAGCTGGGTGTCGCGTGCGATCATCGAGCGTGAGGCGAGCGCGCATCCGGTCGCCCTCTGCTTTGAGCCTCCGGCCGGTGAGGCCCTGGTGGTGCAGCGCAAGGGGATCATGCAGTTCACCGTGCGCGCGATCGGCAGGAGCAGCCACGCCGGGATCGCGCCCGAGAAAGGCGTCAACGCCGTGGAGGAGATGGCCCATCAGATCCTCGCCATCCAGGGAATGGCGGGCCTGGAGCCGGGAACGACCGTCAGCTGCGATGTGGTCCGTGGCGGGGAGCGGGTCAACGTCGTGCCCGCCGAGGCAACGCTTGACGTCGACGTCCGCATTCCGTCGCTTGCTGCCCGCGATGCCGTGACACAGGCGTTTCGTGGCCTCGCCCCCGTGTTGCCGGGCGCTCGCTTGGAAGTCACGCCGCTGTTCAAGCGGCCGCCGATGGTGTGCACCGGCCGCACCCGAGCTCTGGCCGATACCGCCCGGGAGACGGGGCGCGAGCTCGGGCTGCGCATCGAATTCGCCGCTTCCGGCGGCATCAGCGACGGAAACTTCGCCGCCGCCGTGGGGTGCCCCACCCTCGACGGACTTGGACCCGTTGGGGACGACGCCCATGCTCTGCAGGAGCATCTCGACCTCGACGCTCTGCCGTCACGCCTCGCCCTGGTCACAGCTCTGATCCAGCGTCTCGCCCAGGACCCCTGAGCGCCAGGCCGGGCCTCCAGAACCCGGAGGCCCGGCCTGGGCTCAGCGCATCGCCCGGCTACTCGACGTCGCCGTATAGGGACGGCGTGCCGCTGGCGGTGATGCGGTAGTGGATCTGAAGGTAGTCGTTGTCGTACCAGGTGCCGGTGGACGGGTTCTGGTACGCGAACCCGATGTCCATGTACGCCCACGAGCCCGCGCCGGCGCTCCCGCTGGACGCGACGTCGGCGATGGGGACGACCACCTCCACGGTGCCGGTGCTCGTATCCCACTGCGGGGCGATCACGCTCGTCTCGTTCTTCTGGAAGTTCCACCCGCCCGAGCCGTTTGCCTTGAAAACGCTGTAGTTGTTGGAGTTCGACCAGCGCGCCAGAAGATACGTCATGGGACGGTCCAGCGGCCGGCCGTACAGCGCGTCCGCCGAGGTGGGCGAGGACGGGCTCTGGTTGAAGTCCTGGGTGTAGACGGTCACCGCCCACAGCGGCGTCGTGTCGTACCCGGTCAGGCTGCCGCTCATGTTGTCGACCCGGATGTAGATGTTGTTGGCGTCGTTGGTGATGAACACCCGCTTCACGGCCGCCATCTCCGAACCGCCGGGGGTCGACTGCGTGCGCTTGAGGAAGTAGGGAATCGACGTCCACTGGCTGAGGTCGTTGGCGACGTTGGTGGTCACGTTGACGCTTCCGTAGTTGCCGGCGTTGTACTCGGGCGGATACTGCAGGAGGATGTTGCCCCGGCCGGCCTCGTACGCGCTGTACGCGAGGGCGGTCATGACGAACGAGGACGCCGTGTACGGCTCCACCATGGTGCTGACCACAGGGGTCCACGTATTCACGGCCACGGCCTCGCCCTGGGGCATGTAGCCGTAGCCCGAGGTGGCCACGTCCCACTGGAGGATGCTCAGGGTCGTGGACGGCGACCCGCTGTAGAGGTCGTACAGCCCGACCCAGTTGGCCATCTGAGGCCAGGGGGGCTGGGCGGCGTTCGCCTCGTTGCCGCACACGTCGTAGGGACTGGTGTAGTAGTACGTGTCGCCTTGATAGCGGGCGATGCCGTAGGTGTCCTGGGTGAGGGCGTTGCGGATGGCCTGGATGTGCGAGCTCGCGCGCGAGCTCGCGTAGTCCACCACCCCGAAGGCGATGAGCATGTCAGTCGCGGAGTCCAGCGTCTGGGTCGGCGTGCCCGAGGTGGAGATCGCCTGGTCGTAGTAGCCGCCGGACGCGTTCCACAGCCCCGGTCCCGGGTTCGTGGAGGCGTCGCTGCGCTGGATCGCCGAGAGGATGGTGGACGCCGCCCCGTTCCACTGGTCCTCCAGCGACTGGTTGCCCTCGGCCACGGCCATGGCCTCGGCGGCCCTGAGCCCGGCCACCGCCCAGCCCTGCGTCCAGGTGTAGTACTGGTCGTTGATCTCCCAGATGCTCGCGTCGGCTGGGACGAAGCCCTGGGCGTTGATGTTGTCCATCAGCCAGTTGGCCGAGGCCTCGACCTGGGGCCAGATAGCGTTGAGGAAGGCGGTATTGCCGGTGAGCGCGTAGTGGCGTTCGACCCCGTAGAGGAACAGGCCCAAGGAGTCGTATTCCGGGGAGACCGCGTTGGTCACGACGCTGCCGTCCCAGCTGCTCCAGCTCGTGGCGAAGGTCCCGTTGGAGTTCTGATGGGTCGCCATGAAGTTCCAGTACGCCGCGGCGGAGTTGTAGTGTCCGCTCAGGTCCAGGGCCATCGCGTCAAACGAGGCGTCCCGGGCCCAGTTCTTGTACCCGTAGCCGTAGGGGTTGGTCGACGCCACGAACGTGCCCAGGGTGGGGTTCTGCGCGTTCTTGATATCGAGCAGCGCGCGCTCGTACTCGGTGTTGACACCCGAGTCCGACGTGGAGACCACCGAGCCCTTGGACAGCCAGTTCTGCGCCGCGTTGGCCGCGGCGCCGAACCAGTACGACCCCGACTGGGACGTGGCCAGGTTCGCCGCATCCTGGGCCGCCGTGGCGGTGGCGCGCACGGTCAGGTAGTAATACAGGCTCACGGTGCCGCCCGCCGGGATGGTCACGGTGTTCTCGAACCCCATGTCCATGTTGGGCGTGGAGAGGCTGGAGTTGTCCGCGAGCGTGCCGTTGCCGTTGAACTGGGCCCAGGCGCTGGCCGTGGGGTCCGACGCCGTGAGGTCCGAGTCGTTGCCGATCTGATAGGAGCTCGGGCTCTGCAGCGCCCCCAGCACCACGTAGTACTGGCCGGAGGCGGTCATGTTGGCCGTGAGGGCGGGCAGGCCGCTCGAGGTGGTCCCGTAGGAGCCCACGACGTTCTCGCTGGAATTGGTGTTGTTGAGGTGCACCTGGTCGAGGACGCTCCACTTGACAGGGGTCGAGTTGGGATTGGTGAGATTGTACTGCACCACCAGGAACGGTTCGTTGGGAGGCATCACGTAGTTGCGCTGCACGGTGATGGGGATGGGGCTGCCGCTGTAGTCGCCGTAGGTCGAGATGAGCTGATCGCTGGTGTTGACGTACGCCGTGGATTGAAAGTTGTTGATGTTGTCATAATACGTGCCCGTGGAGTTGTCCAGGAAGAAGCCCGAGTAGTCGACGATCTGGTTGGTGTCCCAGTTGGCCGGGTTGCTGGTGGTGCCTCCGTCGTAGTGAAGTTCGGCGATGCGCGGACCCCAGGACGTGTTCGTGTCGTTCTGGCACAGGTGGCTCGCCATCCAGATGGCGGTCATGTCCTGCCAGTTGGACAGGTACAGGCTCGTGGCCGAGACCGGGGACGGCTGGGTGTCGGTCGTGGTCTGGGCGCGAACCGGGCGGCTGGCCGCCGCGCCCAGCGCGGTCGCGACCACGACGAGGGACAGGGCACCCGTGAACCAGGGCTTCAACCGTCGCGTGAGCAACCTTGACGCCTCCTTTTGCGCCCTCTATTCGACGCGACTATGCGCACACCTTTGATTATCTATAATATAAAGTTCTAATGAAAGTCGCCCTCACGCCTTCACCGCGCGTCGAGCGACCCCTGGACCCGCGCCGCTCCCACGCCTCGCCACGGCGACAAGCGAGCGGAACCATCGGGCACGCCTGCGCACGGAGGATTCCGCTGGAGCACGGCGAATCCGGCATCGGCACGCATAATTGGCATAATTCTCTATCGCCTTGGTTCCGGCAATTGGCCGGCGTGCCGATCAGCGGCCCGGCAAGGAGGGATCTCCACGGCGGCGGTCCTCGAGGCGCGTGCACTCACCAAGTCCTTCGGCCCGGTCACCGCCCTGGCCGGCGTCGACTTCACCGCCCACGAGGGCGAGGTGGTCGGTCTGCTCGGGGACAACGGCGCAGGCAAGTCGACCCTGGTCAAGATCCTCGCCGGCGCCGAACGGCCCGACTCGGGCGAGATCACCGTTCACGGGCACAGGGCCACCCTCAACTCCCCCGAGTTCGCGCGGTCCATGGGCATCGAGACCGTGTTCCAGGACCTGGCCCTGGCGGACCACCTGGACGTGACCGCCAATGTGTTCCTGGGTCGCGAACGCACAATCGACGGCTGGTGGCGACGACGGGTGGGAGCGCTGGACTACCCGCGGATGCGCCGGGAGACGGCGGAGGGGCTCAAGCGCCTGGGGATCCGCATCCCGCCCCACGGGCGGCCCGTGCGCCGGCTCTCGGGCGGGCAGCGCCAGGCCGTCGCCATCGCTCGGGCCATCATCTGGGGCAGCCGGCTCATCCTGATGGACGAACCCACGGCCGCCCTGGGAGTGGCGGAGACGGAGCTGGTCATGGAACTGGTGCGCCGGGTCCGGTCCCAGGGCGTCCCCGTCCTCCTGGTCACGCACAACCTGCCCCAGGCCTTCCACGTGTGCGACCGGCTCGTCGTGCTCCGCCACGGGCACGTCGTCGCCGATGTCCCGGTGGGCGATGCCACGACCGACCAGGTGGTGGCGTGGATGACAGGGTCGGGGGCGGTCCGATGAGCGAGTCCGACACGTCGGGCATGCCCGAGGCCCCCGAGGTCTGGGCGAGCGACACGCCAACGGGGATGGGTCGCGCGCTCCTCGCGTGGCTGACAGAGTTCTGGATCGTCGGTGTGTTCGCGCTGCTGGTGGTCCTGTTCACGGCGACCGCGCGCGGCTTCGTGAGCGCGGAGAACTGGGTCTCCACGGCCCAGTACACCACCGAGTATCTCCTTTTGGCCCTGGGCGAGCTCATGGTCATCGCGACCGCGGGCATCGATCTGTCCGTGGGGGCCACGCTGGGTCTGAGCGGCGTGATCTCCGCGCTGATCGTGTCCGCGACCACGAACCAGGGAACGGCGCACGCGGCCCTGGGCCTCGCGGCGGGCGTTGTCGCCGCTCTGGCCACGGGCGCGCTCGTGGGTCTGTTCAACGGCGCGCTGATCACCCGCCTGAACGTGACCCCGTTCATCGCCACGCTGGGAAGTCTGGGCATGGTCTCGGGGGTCACCTTCCTGCTGACCAACGGCAACGACGTCACCACGGTCCCGCAGTGGCTGGGCCACGTGGGCAATCACGTCTACTTCGGCCTCTTCACCGTCCCCGTCCTGGTGACCGCCGTGGTGGCCGTCCTCGTGTCGCTGATGCTCTCGCGGACCCGGTTCGGCCTGAGGACGTACGCCCTGGGCAGCAACGTCGAGGCTGCCCGGCGGACAGGGATCAACGTCAACCGGCACCTGCTCCTGGTGTACATGTGCGCGGGGCTGCTGGCCGGGCTGTCGGGCTTTTTGGTGCTCCTGCGCTTTGTCGCCGGCTCACCCATCGCCGGGACGAACGACGAGCTGAGCGCCATCGCCGCCGTGGTCATCGGCGGCGCCAGCCTCTTCGGGGGCACCGGCACGGTCTTGGGCACGGTCATCGGGTCCCTGCTCATCGCGACGCTGGTGTCGGGCCTGATCCTGCTCAACGTGCAGGCGTACTGGCAGACCGTTCTCACCGGGGCCATCATCGTCGTCGCCGTGGCCATCGACCAGCGGCGCCGCGGATCGTGAAGGGAGGGATGCATCCCGGCGGATCGGCCGACCCGTCCCGGGCCAGGCCCCGGCGGCGGCCGGCCACACCATCGTACTGAGGAGGATGGGACGAGATGGCTCATGGACCCCGTGCCGGTCTGCGCCGGCTGATGGCGGTGGTGGCCGCGGCGGCGCTGCCGGCGGCAGCGCTGGTGAACCTGGCCGCTTCTCCCCCCGTCGCCGCCTCCGGCCCCAAGTACACCCTCGCCCTGATCCCAGGCCTCACCATCGATCCGTTCTACATCACCATGGACCTGGGCGCCCAGGCGGCCGCCCACAAGCTCGGCATCCGTGTCCTGTGGCAGGGCGCCTCCCAGTGGAGCGTGAGCCAGCAGACGCCGTACGTGAACGCGATGGTGGCCCGCCACGTGAACGGCATCCTCATCGCGCCCACAGACCTGAAGGAAATGATTCCCCCC
>JAJZYS010000130.1 GCA_021797925.1 Bacillota bacterium | reverse complement strand
GGCCGCGCACGCGGCCCCCAGGGCGTTCTCCACGTTGTGCTGCCCCGGGATCGGGATCTCGTCGGCCGCCACGACACGCAGGCGGCGCCCGCCGATGCGCAGCGTCAGGGTCCCGTCCTCCACCCAGGCCTGGTCCCCGCCGCCCGGCAGCTCGGGCCCGGCCCGGTAGCGGATGCGCCGGGCGGATGCCTCGCGGCCCCACGCGGACACCTGCGCCTCGACCCCCGGACCCAGGATGGCCGTGTCGGTGGGGCGCTGGTGGCGGAGAATCGTGAACTTGGCGTCGCGGTACGCGTCAAAGGTCCCGTGCACGTCCAGATGGTTGGGGGAGAGGTTCAGCACCAGGGCCACCTCGGGAGCGCGCGTGCACAGTTCCAGCTGGAAGCTCGAGAGCTCCAGCACCACCCGGTCCGAGGGCGAAAGGCCGTCGAGCGCCTCGATCACGGGGTTGCCGATGTTGCCCCCCACCAGGGGGGAGAGGCCGCCCTCGCGCAGCATGGCCCCCAGCAGCGCCGTCGTCGTGGTCTTGCCCGCCGAACCCGTGACGCCCGTCACCGGGCAGGGAACCCGCTCGAGAAAGAGCGGGATCTCCCCGCTCAGCTTGACGCCCCTCATCCGGGCGGCCAGGAGCGGCGGCAGGTCCTTGCGGATCCCCGGGGTCAGGTACAGGGTCTCGAATCGCGTCAGGTCGCCGTCCAGGTAGTCAGGGCCCAGCACCGCCTCCATGCCCTGGCCCAGGAGCGCCTCCACCTCGGGGGCACCCTCCCCCAGTTGGGCGAGGGTCCGGCGCTCCAGGGCCGTCACCCTGTGACCGTGCTGGATGAGGTAGCGGGCCAGGCTCCGGTTGGACCTGCCCAGTCCCACCACGGCGACGGGTCGGGTCACCGGGCCAGAAGATCGCGCATCCGGCCGACGCCCTCGCGGATGGTGTCGTCGTCGCAGGCGTACGAGAGCCTGAGGTGCCCCGGCGCGCCGAAGGCCTCCCCCGGGACGGTGGACACCTGCGCCTCCTCGAGGAGCAGCTCCGCGAGCTCCGCCGAGCTCGAGAGCATCCGCCCCAGCACCGGGCGCTGAAGCCGGCGGGAGACGTCGGGGAAGCAGTAGAAGGCGCCGCCCGGGTCCATGACCGTGACGTCCTCGATGGCACTGAGGTGCTCCACCATGAGCTGGCGGCGGCGGTCAAACGCGCGCCGCATGGCCTCCACCGGCGACTGATCCCCGGCGATCGCCTCCACGGCCGCCCACTGGGCGATGGACGTGGGATTGGACGTCACCTGGCTCTGGAAGTCGCCCGCCGCCTGGATGATGGGTCTCGGGCCGGCCATGTAGCCGATCCGCCAGCCGGTCATGGCGTAGGCCTTGGAGCAGCCGTTGACCACGACCGTGCGGGCGAAGATCTCCGGCCCCAGGCTGGCGATGGAGGTGTGGGTGCTCGTGCCGTACACGAGCTTCTCGTAGATCTCGTCGGACACCACCAGGAGGTCGGGGTGGCCCACGATCACCCGGGCGAGGTCCTCCAGTTCCTGGCGCGTGTAGACCGCCCCGGTGGGGTTCTGGGGGGAGTTGAGGACCACGGCCCGGGTCCGCGGACCCAGCGCTTCCTTCAGGGCCGCGGCGGTGAGCTTGTAGCCCGTGTCCGGTCCGCAGGGGACGATGACGGGGATCGCCCCGGTCAGGCGCACCTGGTCCGGGTAGGTCACCCAGTACGGGCTCGGGATCACCACCTCGTCCCCCGGGTCGAGGACCGTCATGAAGAGGTTGTACAGCGAGTGCTTCGCACCCACGGATACGAGCACGTCCTCGGGGGCGTAGGCCAGTCCCTGGTCCCGGCGAAGCTTGCCCGCCACCGCGGCTCTGAGCTCGGGAATCCCGGCGGCCTGCGTGTAGTGGGTCTTGCCGGCGTGGATCGCGTCGATCGCGGCCTGGGCCGCCGCCACCGGAGTGTCGAAGTCGGGTTCACCCAGGTGGAACGGAGTGACCCGCTCCCCGCGCTTGATGCGGGCCTTCACCTTCTGATCCAGCGCCAGCGTCGGCGAGGGCGCCATGGCCCGAAGGCGTGCCGATAACTCCATGCGGATCGTCTGTCCTCCCTTGCCCTCGCACCAGCTGCCGGAACTCCAGCCGGTCGAAGCGGGCCTCGAACCGGACCACCCCCGCGATCTCCACCACCGGCACCGTGAGCCGGTAGCGCTCCCTGAGGTCGGGGACCTCATCCAGGGAGACGACGCGAAAGCGGAACGGCGTCGAGTCAAGCTCGCGCCGGATGAGGGATTCGACGTGCTGGCACAGGCCACAGTGGGGGGTGATGTAGAGGACCACGTCCAGCACCCCTCACCCCTTGTTTGCATTGTACCAGAGGATCGCGGCGTCTAACAGTGCGGCGCCGGGGGACGCGCCCGGGGATCGGGGACGACCGGAGCCACGGGAACCATTTTCCGCTGAGCGGGACTCCTGGCGCGTGCAGGCGAGGAGCAAACGTTCCCATCGGCCCATGAGGAGTCTATTGACGCGTCTTTTGCGCTTACCTATGATGGACGTGCCACAGGCGTCCAACGCCAGATGGTGAAAAGGGAGGGTGGGTTCTTGAAGGGACTCTGGACACGTGCCGCTGCTGCCTCCGTCGGTCTCTTGCTCCTGGGATCCGCAGTGTCCGTGGTCTCGCCCGTCACGGCGTCCGCGAAGACGCAGCTCAAGGTGGGGCTGGTGACCGACACCGGAGGTCTGAACGACCACGGATTCAACCACCTCAGCTACCTGGGTCTTTTGCAGGCGGAGAAGGTCCTGCACATTCACGGTTCGGTGGTCCAGTCCCAGCAGCAGTCCGACTACGTCCCCAACCTCACCCACTTCGCGCAGGCCGGGTACAACCTGGTCATCGCCGTGGGCTTCCTGATGGACGGCGCGGTGAAGCAGGTCTCCAAGGAGTATCCCCACACGCATTTTGCCATCATCGACGACCCCATCTCCAACGAGAAGAATGTCGCCTCGGCCATTTTCGAGACCCAGCAGTGCGGCTACCTCGTCGGCGTCCTGGCCGGCCTGGTGGAGAAGGACCACGCGCTGCCGCACCTCGGGAACACCAACACCTTCGGGACCGTGGGCGGGATCTCGATCCCCCCGGTGAACACCTACATCGCGGGCTACATCCAGGGCATCAAGCGCGTGGACCCCACGGCCAAGATCCTGCTGGGATACACCGGCAACTTCAATGACGAGGCCGCGGGCGAGGAGATGGCCCAGTCCCAGCACGCCGCCGGCGCCAACATCATCTTCCAGGTGGCCGGGGGCACCGGGCTCGGCGTGATCACCGCCGCCAAGAAGGACAACTTCTACGCCATCGGCGTGGACGCCAACCAGAACTACCTGGCGCCCCACCACGTGATCACCAGCGCGGAGAAGGGCGTCAAGCAGGCCGTGTTCCAGATCATCAAGAACCTCGACACCAACCACTGGAAGTCCGGCATCCTCTACTTCAACCTGGCCGACGGCGGCGTCGGCTACGGCAAGCCCATCTCCGCCATCCCGGCCAAGATCGTGCGCGAGGTGGCCAAGATCCGCAAGGAGATCATCCAGGGCAAGATCAAGATCTCTCCCAACATCCCCAAGAAGTACTGATTCGAGCGGGAAAGGCCCCCCGGGCTACCGGGGGGCCTTTCCCGTAGAGGGGGTCGACCCTTTGCCACTGCTACAGGTGCACGGGATCACCAAGCGCTTCGGCTCCCTGACGGCGAACGACCGGGTGACGATCGACGTCGAGGCCGGAGAGGTGCACGCGGTGCTGGGCGAGAACGGCGCCGGCAAGTCCACGCTGATGAACATCATCTACGGGCTCCTGCACCCGGACGAGGGCTCCATGACCCTCGCGGGCCAGCCGTTCCAGCCCCGAGGCCCCCGCGAGGCCATGGCCGCTGGCATCGGCATGGTCCATCAGCACTTCATGCTGATCCCGGCGCTGACGGTGGTGGAGAACATCGTGCTGGGCCGCGAGCCGGGCACCCGCCTCCGCCTCGATCTCGACGTGGCGGCCAGGGAGATCCGGCAGCTGGGAGGACGCTACCATATGGAGGTCGATCCCTACGCCCGGGTCCGCGACCTCCCGGTGGGACTGCAGCAGCGCGTGGAGATCCTCAAGGCCTTCTACCGCAAGGCGCGGCTGTTGATCCTCGACGAGCCCACCGCCATGCTCACCCCCCAGGAGACGGGCGAGCTCTTCGCCATCATCGAGCGGCTGCAGGGCGAGGGCCTGTCGATCCTGTTCATCTCCCACAAGCTGGAGGAGGCGCGCCGCATCGCCCAGCGCATCACGGTGATGCGCCTGGGCCGGGTGGTGGAGACGCTCCCCGCCGAGGGCGCCACGGCGCAGGAGCTGGCCAACGCCATGGTGGGCCGCGACGTGGTGCTGCAGGTGGAACGCGATCCGCAGCCGCCGGGCGACCCGGTCCTCGAGGTGGAGAATCTCACCGTGCTCGACGCCACGGGCAAGCCCCGGGTCAAGGATCTCAGTCTCACGGTGCGGGCCGGGGAGATCGTCGGCATCGCCGGGGTCGACGGCAACGGCCAAGAGGAGCTGGCGGCGGCGCTGGCCGGACTCCTGCCGGCGGTCCACGGCCGCATCCGCCTCGCCGGCCGCGACGTCACCGGCGCCCCTGTCCGCCGCCGCCTCGAGGAAGGCCTCGGGTACATCCCCGCCGACCGGCAAGCCGAGGGCCTCGTGATGAATTTCACCCTGGCCGAGAACCTCGCTCTGAGAAGCTACTGGCGAGCGCCCTATGCGCGCGGCCTCATGCTGGCCTTCGAGCGCTTCAACAGTGTCGGCCGCGGCCAGCTGGAGCGCTTCGACGTTCGGCCGGCCGATCCCAGGATGCTCGCCCGCCAGCTGTCGGGAGGCAACCAGCAGAAGGTGATCCTGGCCCGCGAGGTCGGCGCCCGTCCCAAGATGCTCATCGCCTCCCAGCCGACGCGCGGTCTGGACGTGGGCGCCATCGAGTTCGTGCAGCGACGGCTTTTGGAACTGAGAAGCCAGGGCACGGGGATCCTGCTCATCTCCCTGGAACTGGAGGAGATCCTGGCCCTTTCCGACCGCATCGGCGTGCTCTACGGCGGCCAGCTGGTGGCCATGCTCGACGGCGCCCGCGTCACCCGCGAACGCGTCGGGCTCCTGATGGCGGGTTCCCGAGAGGAGGTCAGTGCTTGAGACCCTGGGTCGTGTGGGCGACACCCTTCGTGGCCGTGATCCTGGCCGTCATCGTGGGCGCGCTCCTGATCATCGGCTTTCATCACAATCCCGTGGTCGCGTACAGCGCCCTCTTCCAGGGGGCCTTCGGCAACGTCCAGGACATCGCCACCACGCTGACCGACTCGCTGCCGCTCATGCTCACCGGTCTCGGTGTGGCCTTCGCCTTCAGGGCAGGGCTGTTCAACATCGGCGGGGAGGGTCAGTACTGGGTGGGTGCCATCGTGGCCACCATCTTCGGCATCGCGTTCCCGGGGCTGTGGGCCCCCGTGCACATCTTCATCTGCATCGTCGCCGCGATGATCGCCGCGGGCCTGTACGCGGCGGTGATCCCCGGGCTGCTCAAGGCGTACCTGGGCGCCCACGAGGTGATCACCACCATGATGCTCAGCTACGCCATGGTCTTCTTCGGCCATTACCTGGTCGAGAACGGCCCGATGATGCGCCCGGGGTTCATCCCCGAGTCGCGGCCCCTGGCCGCCAGCGCGCTCCTGCCGACCCTGGTCCCCGGCAGCCAGCTCAGCGTGGGCATCTTCCTGGCGCCGGTGTGCGCCCTGGCCATGGCCCTGCTCCTCAACCGCACCACGTACGGCTTCGGCATCCGCACCGTGGGGCAGAACCCGCGGGCGGCCCGCTACGCCGGCATCCGGGTCCCCATCTACACCGTGAGCGCGCTGTTCGTCAGCGGCCTCTTCATGGGCCTGGCCGGTTCGGTCCAGGTCATGGGCGTGGAGCACCAGCTCCTCGACGGGTTCAACTCCGGCTACGGCTTCACCGCCATCGTGGTCGCGCTCCTGGGCAAGAATCACCCGTGGGGCACGCTGGCCGCCGCGATCCTGTTCGGGGCGCTCTCGGCCGGGGCCAACACCATGCAGATCAACGCCGCGATCCCGGTCCAGCTCGTGAACGCGGTCGAGGGCCTGATCATCTTCTTCGTCGCCACCGAGGGGCTCATCCACTGGGGACTGAGCCGGCGCCACGCGGCCGTCCAACCGGCTCCCGGACAGGGGGCGCTGGCGGGATGAGCCTGCTGGGCACGCCCGAACTGTGGGCCCTCACCCTGAGCATGTCCACCCCCATCGCCTGCGGCGCCCTGGGCGGCACCTTCTCCGAGCGCACGGGAGTCGTGAACATCGCCATGGAGGGCATGATGACCTCGGGCGCCTTCATCGCGGTGATGGGCAGCTACGTGACCGGCGACCCCTGGCTGGGTCTCGCCATGGCCATGGTCGCCGGCGGACTGATGGCGCTGCTGTTCGCCTGGGCCACGATCCGCTTCCGGGCGAACCAGGTGGTGACGGGGATGGCCATCGACATCCTGGCGACGGGCCTGACGGGCTATCTCCTCAACACCGTCTACGGATACAACGGCACCCCCGTGAACACGCCGTCGCTCCCGTATGTCAACATCCGCGCCCTGGGTCACATCCCCTTTTTCGGCACCGTGTTCAACCAGCAGAGCGTGCTCGTGTACATCTTCCTCGCGATCCTGGTGCTCTCCCACCTGTTCCTGTTCAAGACGCCGCTGGGGCTAAGGATGCGCTCGGTGGGCGAGAACCCCCGCGCCGCCGACTCTGCGGGGCTCAACGTCTTCAAGCTCCGCTACGCCGGCGTGGTCATGAGCGGGCTGCTCAGCGGCATGGGCGGAGCGTTCCTCTCCATCGGGATCCTCAACTCCTTCAACATCGGCATGGTCAACGGCCGCGGGTTCATCGCCCTGGCGGCCATGATCTTCGGCAACTGGACACCGTGGGGCAGCTACCTGGCCGCGCTGATCTTCGGATTCGCCACGGCGCTGGGCATGCAGCTGCAGAACACCTCCACCATCCCCAAGGACCTGGTGCTCATGCTCCCGTACCTGCTCACCATCGCGGCCCTGGCCCTGGCGGTCCGCCGCAGCTCCCCTCCGGCGGCCGACGGGATCCCCTACGACCCCGGAGAGTGACGCCGGCCGCGGACCGAAAGCAGCCGGCTTCCCCCCGCCCCCGCCGCAGACGCGCGC
>JAJZYS010000129.1 GCA_021797925.1 Bacillota bacterium | reverse complement strand
CCCGTCGACCTCGAAGCGGCCATAGGCGCGTCCCTTTTCGCGCGTGTGCCGGCTGGAGAGGCCGCGGTTACGCAGGATGCGGCGGACGGTGGACGGGCGAGACTCTCCCGGGGCAGCCACGCCCCGGTTCTCCAAGGTCCGGATGAGGACGGGGACCGAGGTGGGTGGGAGCCTCCTGTCGCAGAGCGACAAGGGCGTGGACGCTGCCGGTGTCCTTGCGAGGCTTGCGCATGAGACTGCAGACGTCGCCGTCCCTGGCTCTTCGCATGTCGCGGTGGACGGTGGCCCCACTGAGATGACGCAGGTCGCCGGGGCTAAGGAGAACCTCCCTCTGGATGATGTCTTCTATGGCGCGGGTGATGTCGCCCCGCTCGGTCGCCACATGCCGGATGTGGCCGACCAGGTTGAAACGCGCGATCGCTTCGAGTGGTATGGCTGGGCGGAACACTTTGTGCAGACGACCCGATACACCAGCGTCTGGGGTACCTTGCGGCCCCGCCGCACGGGCTTGGTCCGGTAGGTGCGCCGACGATAGCCGTGGCCGATCAGGCCCCTCAGGCCACAGCATGGGCAGATGCGGCCCGAGACAGCGAGGAACAGGCGGCCGTCCACCGCGACCACCTCGCCGCCCGGCTGTTCAACAGCGACAGCAGACGATACAATCACCATAGGCTTGGCGGGATCGGTCCGATCGCACGGCCCGGTCCCTGAACTCCTTACCTGGGTTTTGTGTGTTGTTGAAACCGGGAAGTGGTTTGTCCAGGCCACCCAAGCTTTCCTGCATGGAAAGCAGCCGGGCGCCGTTCCTCCCAGAGGTCGGCGCCCGGACTGTGTCTGTCAGTCGGTCGGTATCAAAGATCGTGAGCGATTGTCTGTCCTACCGTCTCAGATATCCTTGTTACAGATCCCCCTTGACAGCCCGTGGGAAGCCTCTATACTGAACTAAACATGAGTAACTGGATTATATATTTTTGTGAGTCAAGTTTTGAGGCGCATGAGTTCCATGTCGGGCGGGCGGTGGCCGAGGTCGAAGGGGTGGGCAGGGCCCGTGCCGAGGACGCGCAGGATGGTCCTTCCCTGCCCATAATGATGAGTGCATTACTTATATATTCCCTGGGTCGCGCACCACCCGGGCGACCCGCCTCGCGAACCACGGACCCGAAGGGAGGCCGTCGAGTGCTGGGATCGTTCCTGATCTTCTTCCGCGAAGGCCTTGAGGCCAGCATGATCATCGCGATCATGCTGTCGTACCTGCGCAGGGTGGGTCGCGGCCAGCGGACCCGCGAGGTGTGGTACGGCGTCGTGGCGGCCCTGGCGGCGGCGACGGGCGTTGGCATCGTGATCTACACGACCGTGCACGCGTACGAGGGAACCCGGGTTCAGACCGCGCTGGAGGGGATCACCTACCTCGTGGCGGCGGTGGTCCTGGCGCTGATGACCCTGTGGATGAAGGCCCAGGCCCACTCCCTGGGCTCGGAGCTGCGCGAGCAGATGGAGGCCGCGCTCGACCGGCGATCGGTGTGGGGGCTTTCCCTGCTGGCCTTCATCACCGTGGGGCGCGAGGGCCTCGAGACCGTGATCTTCACCATCGCCATCGGGTTCGGGCAGAACCCGTGGCTACTGCTCCTGGGGGCGGGAGGCGGCCTCGCGGCCGCGCTCCTCGTAGCCCGGGGCATCTACGGGGCGGGGCTGCGCTTCCCCATGCGCCGCTTCTTCCAGGTGGTGGGCACGCTTCTGACGCTGTTCGGCGCCGGGATCCTCGCGGACGGCGTCCAGGACATGCAGGCCCTGGGCTGGCTGCCGGTGGGGCAAAGGGTGCTGTGGGACAGCGGCCACGCGATCAGCTCCGGGTCCATCGCCGGGGACCTGCTCCACGGGATGCTGGGATACGCCCAGCGGCCCACGGCCCTGCAGGCCGCGGCGTACGGGCTGTACCTCGCCGTCTTCCTGGTCCTCTTCTGGCGCCCCGCCCGGTCGTCCGCCCCCGCTCGCTGAGCATACCGCCCCCGGGGCCCGCGCATCCTTATCCTCCGGGAGGGGCGCACGTGATCCAAGCGGCCGCGATCCTGCTCGCGGGTGCCGCGACCCTGGGTCCCCTCGCCGGGAGGACGGTCATGCTCGATCCCGGGCATGGCGGCAAGGACGGCGGCACCCGGGCCAACGGCATCGTCGAGAAGGACCTGAACCTGACCTTCGCCCTGGAACTCGAGTCGGTCCTGCGGGAGAGGGGCGCCCGGGTGATCCTCACCCGGCGGGGGGATCACGATCTCGTGGGGGACGGGCCGACCCACGGCAACCGCCAGCGGGAGAACCTTCGCCGCCGGGTGGCCCTGGCCCGCCAGCTCATGCCCGACGTCTACCTGAGCCTGCACGGCAACTTCTACGGGACGCCCCAGGCCCACGGCGCCCAGGTCTTCGTGGACCGCGACGCCACCGGGCCCAGCGTCGCGTTGGGCCAGTGCCTCATGGACGCGCTCCGGCGGGCGAGCCCCACGCCCCGCCGCCTCAACCGGGGCATCGCCCACTATCTGCTCCGCAACCTGCCGGTGCCCACCGCCACCGTGGAGATCGGCTTTCTGTCCAACCCCCGGGAGGCGCGGGCGCTCAGCGACCCCGGGTACCGCCGCGTCCTGGCTGGCGCCGTCGCTGACGGTCTGGCGTGCTACTTCCGCGCCTGCCCTTCGGCGAGGGGGCGGGCCGGAGGATCCCCATCGGCGTCCGCTGGTGGCCCTGGCCCATGGGGTTGTCCCGCAGGGCCGCCTCCACCGCGGCCCGGTTGACCCCGGGGGACGCTCCCAGCACCACGGCCCCCACGTCGTTGGTGTCCACCACCGCCGCCTCGCACCCGAGCCGGCGGCTCAGGAGGACCGAGGTGCGATCGGGGTTGGCGGGTGCCAGGACCACGTAAAAGGCGTACGGGGGAACGGTGTACCGGTTGGGCCCGTCGATGGCGGCAACCCGCCTTCCCGCCAGGCGGTAGAAGTCGCCGGAGCGGCCCAGCGCGCGGGTGAAGCCGCCCACCGCCGCGCAGAAGAGGATGCGGATCATTCCCACCTCGCGGATCGCCATCTCCATGACCACCGGCTGGCGCAGGCCCATGCCGTAGCCGTGGTTGCGCACCCGGCGCGAGATGACGCGCGCGATCCAGCGCGGGCGCACACTGGCGGCGTGCACCAGCCGGCCCTCGGTGATGGCCACGGCCTTCTCGCTGACGAACACCGTGTCGCCCGGGTGCACGTGCGGCCCCAGGTAGCGTTCCACCACGTCCCCGATGGACTCCCCCGGCTGCATGAGGTGCGTCCGGCACACAAAGCGCTCGTGGAGCACGCCGTCGACGGTCACGGGGTCGATCGCCACGAGCGGCGCGGGGTCGATCGGCTGGTCCGCCGACGCCGCCGCGACCTCGGCCAGGCCGGCATCATCCCGGCGCGGGAGCGCCGGATTCCGGGGAAGCGCCCCGGAGCGTGAAGACGTGTGCGTGGCCCCTACCTCCCGCCCCAGGCTATGAACGGCGGCGCGGGGGGGTTACCGGGGGGCTTTGCCCAGGGCCACGATGCGCGGGCTCATCCGGTAGGTGTGCTCGCCCAGGTCCACCTCCCGGCCCGCCTGGCCCGGGAACGCGGTGTAGAGCCACGTGTGCGCGGTGATCCCCGGCTGGCCGGGGGCGAGCACCTTGCTGGCGCCTGGGGCCAACGTGGGGTCCAGCACGGTGCGGGTCACCACCGGGACCTGAGCCCGAACGCGGGTGCGAAAGCGCGTGAAGGGCGGCTCCCGCGAGCCGTAGATGGAGACCGAGACCCTGGGTCCTTCGCCCCGGGCGCAGAGCACCACGGGGCCGGCGGTGTCGTTTCTGAACTTCAGGTCCAGGCTGCCGTACGAGATGGTGGCGTCCTGACCCGGGGGCAGGTACGGGACCGTCAGGCCGTGGAGCGAGCGGTCCACCACCGGCAGCCCCGCCCGGACCACGGCGTTGTACAGCGTGGAGACCACCTGGCAGACTCCGCCGCCGTAGCCGGGGACGATCCGGTCGCCCACGAAGATGAAGGCCAGGCGATACCCTGTGGAGCGGTCTGCCGGTCCCACCCAGTCGTTGAAGGAGAAGACCGCGCCCGGGGCGATGACCGCCCCGTTGAGCCGTTCGGCGGCCCGGGCCATGTTGTAGTTGCGCCCAGCTTTCGAGCCGGGGTAGTCCGTGGTGTAGGTGCCCATGAGCACGGGCGCGTCGTGGCGCCATAGGTAGGCCGCGTCTACCGGGCGGGCGGCGGCGGCCCCGGGCAGCAGGGTCGACAGGACGACCCCAATCGCCAAGGCGACGCTGCGCAGCCGCTGCATGCGCTTGCTCCTTCCGAGACTCGTTCTGCCGCCAGTGTGCCCCGCCCGGAGGCCAGTAAGTCCCGCCGTGGTAAAAACACATGTTTGTGAACCCTTGACTCGGGCGCGCGCGTATGCTATTCTCCCGTCGTGCACGGTGGATGTAGCTCAGTTGGTTAGAGCACCAGGTTGTGGCCCTGGGGGTCGGGGGTTCGAGTCCCCTCATTCACCCCAATTTTGCATTTTTGCGTTGGGGCGTCGCCAAGCTGGTAAGGCACGGGACTTTGGATCCCGCACCGTAGGTTCGAGTCCTACCGCCCCAACCAGGTTCGGGCCATTAGCTCAGTTGGTAGAGCAACCGCCTTTTAAGCGGATGGTCGATGGTTCGAGCCCATCATGGCCCACCAAGGCGCGCGGGCGTGGCGGAACCGGCAGACGCGTGGGATTTAGGATCCCATGGGGTAGACCCCTTGAGAGTTCGAGCCTCTCCGCCCGCACCAACTGGATGGGACGGGGTAACGCACAGCCCGAGGGGCGGGCTGTTTTTTGTGCCGCGGTGGATGCGCGCACATCCGGGGACGGACGAGGAGCGGGGGAGTAACATGCAGGTGACGATGGAGCGGCTCGAGGGCGACGAGGTGAAGCTGAGCATCCGGGCCGAGGCGACGGAGGTGGACGACGCCGTCGCCCAGGCGTACCGCCGGCTGGCCGGCAAGGTGAACATTCCCGGCTTTCGCCGGGGCAAGGCCCCGCGCCCGGTGCTGGAGCGGTTCGTCGGCAAGGAGGCGCTCCTGGCGCAGGCCCAGGAGGACCTGAACGAGCGCCTTTACCGCCATGCGGTGGCCGAGGAGCATCTGCATCCCTACGACGCCCCCAAGCTCGAGCCGCCGCCGCTGGCGGAGCACGAGCCCTACGACCTCATGCTCACGGTCCGGGTCCTGCCGCCGGTGACGCTCGGGCCGTATCGCGACATCGACGTCCCGCTGAACGTGGAGGGCGTGCTCTCGTCCATGGTGGAGTCGGCGATCCGGGAGCTGCAGGTGCAGCACGCCCGGCTCGTGCCCGCCGAGGAGGTGGGCGCGGCGGCGCACGTGGTCGTGGACGGGGTGTTCCGCAACGCGGGTTCGGAGGAGATCGTCGAAGAGCGCAGCGACATGACCCTGGATCTGGGTCCCCAGGGGGGCGTCGCGCCGGAGATCGTCGAGGGGCTGCAGGGCGCCAAGGTGGACGAGGCCCGCACGATCCGCTTCGCCTCCACCGACGACCGGGGTCAGCGCGTGGAGGTGGAGGGGACCTTCACGGTCCGGGCCATCCACACGGTGGAGATCCCGCCCGCGGATGACGACCTCGCCGCCGAGGTGGGCCCGTACGCCAGCCTGCAGGAGTTGCTGGAGGCGCTCGCGAAATCACTGGCCGAACGAGCCGCACAGGAAGCCGTCGAGCGCCGGCGCGAGGAAGTGGTCGCCCGGGCCGTCCAGGGGTCCACGGTCGAGGTGCCCGATGTCTTGGTTGAGCGCCAGCTGGATAGACTGGTTGAGGAAATGCGCGAGGATCTGGCTCGCCAGGCGACAACCCTGGAGCAGTATCTCGCGGCCGCCGGCCTCGACATGGCACAGTTGCGCGACCGCCTGCGCGAGAGTGCGCTCTATCGCGTGAAGCGAAGCATTGTGCTGGGAGCCATCGCCGAGGCCGAGGGCGTGCGGGTTCTGCCCGAGGAGCTGAGGCGGGCGGCGCGTTCCCTGGGCGGCGGCAAAGCGCTGCCGGAAAACGCCCTTGCGGGGCTGGAGCAGATCATCCTGGAGCAACGGGTGATCGACCGGATCGTGACCGACACCGGCGCCGTGCCCGCGGTTGCGGCCAAGGCGGAGGCATCGTCGGAGCCATCGTGAGGGGGTAGCGAATATGATCCCATACGTCGTGGAGCAGACCAACCGCGGAGAGCGGTCGTACGACATCTACTCCCGGCTGCTCAAGGACCGGATCGTCTTCCTGGGGACGGCCATCGACGATCAGGTGGCCAACTCCGTGATCGCACAGCTGCTGTTTCTCGAGAGCGACGACCCGGACAAGGACATCCATCTGTACATCAACTCTCCCGGCGGCGCCATCGATGCGGGCCTGGGGATCTACGACGCGATGCAGCACATCCGGTGCCAGGTCAGCACCCTGTGCGTGGGGTCCGCCATGAGCATGGGGGCGGTCCTCCTCGCGGGGGGCGCCAAGGGGAAGCGCTTTGCCCTGCCGCACTCGCGGGTGATGATCCACCAGGCGGCGATGTCCAACGTCGGGGGCAAGGCCAGCGACGTGGAGATCTACACCCGGGAGCTGCTCGAGGCGAAGCGGGTCATCACGGAGCTGATGGCGCAGGATACCGGGCAGTCGGTGGAGAAGTTGACCCGCGACATGGACCGGGACCACTTCATGTCCGCCGAGGAAGCCAAGGCATACGGTATCATCGATGAAATCCTGACACCCCGGCCGCGCAAGGCGGGGGGATGACCCGCTGAAAGCGAAACCCGCGAAGGGGGCGACGAGGATGCCGAGGAGGGACTGGGGACCTCGAGCAGGCGTCGCCGGCGGCAGGAAGCCGACCGACCGCCGGACCTCAGGGAAGGGCGCGTAGGTCGCGCGAGCCGCCCAGGGGTCCCCACGGACCCGGCGGGGATTCGGTGAGCACGACCAGGTGAGCGAGTCCATGAAGGGGGCGACGGCGCGGTGTTCAAGTTCACGGACGAAAAGGGACAGCTGAAGTGTTCCTTTTGCGGGAAGTTCCAGGACCAGGTCAAGCGCCTCATCGCCGGCCCGGGCGTGTACATCTGCGACGAGTGCATCGAGCTTTGCAGCGAGATCATCGACGAGGAACTGGGCGACGACCTTGAGGTGGAACTGAAGAACATTCCCAAGCCCAAGGAGATCAAGGAGATCCTGGACCAGTACGTCATCGGCCAGGAAAAGGCGAAGCGCACGCTCGCGGTGGC
>JAJZYS010000128.1 GCA_021797925.1 Bacillota bacterium | reverse complement strand
GTCGCCTCGGAGCCCAGGGCGCGGCTGAGGCTGGCCGCGGCCTCGAGCAGATGGCGCAGAACGGCGTCGCGGCTCATGGCCGGCAGGGACCTGGTGGTGCTGAGCACCGCCACCGCCGCCACGACCCGCTGGCGCCCGTCGGTCACCGGCGCCGCCAGGGCGCACACACCGGTCTCCAGCTCCTCGTCGCACACGGCGTAGCCGGCGGCGCGCACGCGTTCGAGCTCCGCGAGGAGCTCGGCTTCGCTGCTCAGGGTGTGGGGGGTCCTGGGCCCGTCGAAGGTGAGCGCGGCGAGGAGGCCTTCCTCGGGGGCAAGGGCCGCCAGGACCTTGGCGGGGGCGGACGCGTGCACCGGGAGCGTCTTGCCCACCTCCACGTAAAACCGGACACCGCCAGGTTGCTCCACCGAGTCGACGCAGATGACCCGGCCCTCGGCGGGAACGGCGAGGAAGGTGGTCGTCGCGAGCTCCCGCGAGAGCCGCTCGAGCACCGGGCGAGCCTGCTGCACCAGCCTGAGACCGCCCATGATGCGGCTGGCCATGCGCACGAGACCCGGTCCGATGCGATAGGCGCCGCGTCCCTGGCCGCGGGCGAGGTATCCCTCGCGGCAGAGCTCCTGGAAGATGCGATGGACGGTGCTGCGGGGAAGGCGAAGCTCCTGGGCGCATCCGCCCAGCTCCACCCGCTCGGGATGTTCCGCCACGAACGCCAGCACGGCCGTCACCCGTGCCGTGGTCGAGAGCGTGGCCGCATCGTTCCGGTCAACGGAATCCCATTCCATGAGAGAGCAATTCCACAGGACTGTCACGATTCCTTCCGTGCCGGGATCACGCTGACACCGATCCCGCATCGGTATGGACAGGACCCGCATCGGTCCGTATAATAGAATACAGTTCCACTGAGTGGAATTGAGGGCCCGAGCGGAGGGAGCCGGAGTGCAGAGCGAGGCGTTGCGCCTCCAGGGGGTATCCAAGACCTACACGGGCGCCCGGGGAAGCCGGATCGCCGCGCTCCTGCCCACGGATCTCGCGGTGCGCGAGGGCGAGTTCGTGAGTCTCATCGGTCCGTCGGGCTGCGGCAAGTCGACCCTGCTCAAAGTCGTCGCCGGCCTCACCCCGCCCACCCAGGGCACGATCACCTACGGCTGGGACCGCGCGTCGCGGCCCGGCCAGGACATCGGCTTCGTGTTCCAGGATCCCGTGCTCCTACCGTGGAAGAACGTGCTCGAGAACGCCCGGTTCCCGCTGGAGGTGTTCGGGGTCGGGCGGGAGCAGGCTGACCGCACCGTGCTCGAACTCCTCGACGCGGTGGGGCTGGGCGGTTTCGAGCGGGCCCTGCCGCGGGAGCTGTCCGGCGGCATGCGCCAGCGCGTCAGCATCGTGCGGGCGCTCGCGTACGACCCCAAGCTGCTGCTCATGGACGAGCCGTTCGGGGCGCTGGACCTGCTCACGCGGGACCTGATGAGCGACATTCTCCTCGGGCTGTGGAGCCGCTCCCCCAAGACCGTGGTGTTTGTCACCCACAGCGTGGAGGAGGCGGTGTACCTCTCCGACCGCCTGGTGGTCATGAGTCCCCGACCGGGCCAGGTGAAGGAGATCATGGAGGTGGATCTGCCCCGCCCCCGCGACCCCGCGGTCAAGGACACCGACGGCTTCGTGCACTGGATGCGGCGGGTGAAGGCCGCGCTGGACGCCCAGCCGGTGGCGTCGTGAAGCGCTGGGGGCTCGTGGTGCACTACGTCGCGACCCTGGTGGTGCTCACCGCGGTCTGGCAGCTCTACGTGAGCGTGGGGCACGTATCGAGCTTTCTCCTGCCGGCGCCCCTGCCGGTGCTGACGGCGCTTCTGGCGTCGCTGCGCTCGGGGCAGCTGGTCTCGGCCACGGCACAGACGTGCCTGGAGATCCTGGTGGGCTTCGGCGTGGGGTCGGTGCTGGGCGTGGCTCTGGGCGCCCTGCTGTCGCGGTCGGAGCTATTGCGCACGGCCACCGGCAGCCTCTTGCTCTTCTTCCAGACGGCGCCCAAGATCGCGCTGGCGCCGCTGTTCATCCTGTGGTTCGGCCTGGGGCTCCTCTCGAAGCTGGTGCTGGTCGTCTCGCTGGTGTTCTTTCCCGCCATGGTGGCGACCACCGTGGGCATCTCGTCGGTGCCGGGGCCGTTCGTGGACCTCGCCAACCTGCTGGGCCTGCGGCCGGCCCAGCGGTTCTTCCGCATCCAGCTGCCCCTGGCGCTGCCCGACATCTTCGCCGGGCTCAAAGTGGGGCTGGTGCAGGCCGTGATCGGGGCCATCGTGGCCGAGTGGATGGCGGGCAACGCGGGCCTTGGGTACCTCATGGTCTACGGCGACACCACGTTCGACACCCCGCTGCTCATCGCCGCCATCCTGATGACGGTGCTCGTGAGCGTCGTCTTCACGGGGCTTTTGGTGCGCGTGGAAACGCGGCTTCTGAGCTGGCACGCCGCTTACGCAGGGGAGGGAGGGTCCTCGTGAGCCGAGAGCGACGGGCCGCCTGGCCGACGGACCCCCAGGGCCGGCCACCCCACGTGCGCGTGCGGCCGGGCGAGGTGGCTCCGTCGGTGCTCCTGCCGGGCGATCCGGCCCGGGTCGACCTCATCGCGTCCATGCTGGAGGGGGCCCGGCTGGTCTCGGACACGCGCGAGTATCGCGTCGTCAACGGTGAGTACCGGGGTGTGAAGGTGACGGTCTGCTCCAGCGGCATCGGCGGTCCCAGCGCGGAGATCGCGATGGTGGAGCTCGGGGCCTTGGGAGCCCGGCGCATCATCCGCGTGGGGGGGACCGCGGCGCTTGTGCCCTCGATCCCGCTGGGGGCGGTGATCGTGAACCACGCCATGGTGCGGGCGGGCGGGACCTCCCTGGCGTACGCGCCGCTGGGCTACCCGGCGGCCGCCGACCCCGCGGTCGTGGCGGCCCTGCTCCAGGCGGCCCGCGGAGCCGAGGTGCCCCACTTCACCGGCGTCGGACTCAGCACCGCGTCCTACTACCTGGGCCAGGGAAGGACGGTCCCCGGCAAAGAGCTTCCCCCCGGTGAGGACCTCGAGGCGTGGGTCCGGCGTGGGGTGATCAACGTCGAGATGGAGGGGGAGACCGTCCTGACCCTGGGCGGCGTGCTGGGAATCGCCGCAGGCGTCGTCCTCGCGGTGCACGCCAACCGCGCCACCGACGCCTGGCTCGAGGCGTACGAGAGCGCCCAGGCGCGGGTGGCGCGCGTGGCGCTGGAGAGCCTCGTGATCCTGGCCGAGAAGGGGGTGAAAGGCGGTTCCGACGGTTCCGGGTCCTGAATCCATTTGAAGAGGGAGGCAGTATCCGTGCGCAGATGGCTGGGTTCGCTCGTGGCCGCCGGCGGCCTGCTCAGCCTGGCCGTTGCACCGACGGCGCAGGCCGCAGGGCACCTCACGCCGGTCACCATCCAGATCGACGGAGGCGCGGTTCCCTTTTACGCTCCCCTCTATGTGGCCGCCAAGAACGGCTACTTCCGCCACGAGGGCCTGAGCGTCAAGTTCCTGTATGGCGACGCCGCGGACATCGTCAAGAACGTGGCCGCCGGCAACGTGCAGTTCGGCTTCCCGAACGCCGACGACGTCATCAGCGCCTATGCGAACGGGATCCCCGTCAGGGTGGTGAACACCACCTACCAGCACGGGATCGGGGCGCTCATGTTCCTCGCGAGTTCCGGCATCCACTCGGTCAAGGACCTCAAGGGCAAGACCATCGCGATCACGAGCTACGGGTCGCCCAACTACATCCAGCTGCAGGTCATGCTCAAGCACTACGGCATGAGCCTGGCGGACGTGCACCTGAAGATCATCGGCACCGGGTCCATCGTCAACGCGCTCCTGGCCAAGCAGGTGGACGCCATCGACTTCTCGATGATCCGCACTTACCTGCTCAGGGCGCAGGGGGTCAAGGTGGATCAGATCCTCTCCGACGACTTCCTTCCCGACCACGGCAACGTCCTCATCACGTCGGCGGCGTACCTCAAGTCCCACCCGGGCACCGTGAAGGCCTTCAACGTCGCCCTGGACCAGGCCATCCGCTGGATCACCGCCGGCCACGAGCTTGCGGCGGTCAGTGAGTCCCAGAGCTACGCGCCCACCCCGAAGACGAACGTGGCCACCGTGGCCCACATTCTGCGTCAGGTGTTCGCCGGCTACCTCTGGAACAGCCCCTACACCCGCAAGCACGGCCTGGGCTACGGATACCTGCCCTCGTGGCAGGCGACCATCAACACCCTTGCCCACTACAAGGTGATCCCCCACGGGTTCAAGGCCGCCCAGCTGGTCGTGCAGCCCGCCAGCATCCGGTAGCGGCTCCCGGGAGCGGGGCCAAGGAGGTGACGGCACGTGCCAGCCTGGCAGCGCAGCCTGATCGGATCCCTGAGCTTCGTGGCGCTCGTGGTCCTCTGGCAGGCCTACGTGAGCCTCCTGCACGTGCCCGCCTACGTGGTCCCCGGTCCGCTCGCGGTGTGGGGGGAGATCCGCTTTCTGTGGAGCGGGTCTCTGCCCCACGACACCCTGGTGTCCCTCAAGGAACTGGGGGAGGGCATGCTCTACGGCGTCGCCGTCGGCGTCGTCCTGGGAGTGGCCTTCGCCCAGTGGCGGACGCTGGAGAACATCTTCGCGCCGCTCATCCTCCTCATCCAGACCTCGCCCAAGATCTCCCTGGCGCCCATCATCATCCTCTGGTTCGGACTGGGCACCGCGTCGAAGGTGCTCCTCGTGGCCGTGGCGGTGTTCTTTCCGGTCATGACCGCCGCCATCACCGCGATCCGCTCCGTGGACCCCGACCTCGTGGACCTGACCCGGCTCCTGCGCATGAGCCCGTGGCAGCGCATCCGACGCGTGGAGCTGCCGTGGGCCATGCCCTCGGTGCTCGCCGGCATCCGCATCGCCTCCACCCAGGCCATCACGGCGGTGGTCATCGGCGAGCTCGTGGGCAGCCGGGCGGGACTGGGGTATCTGCTGTACACCGGGCAGAACAACGCCGACATCAAGATGGTGATGGCGTCGATCCTGTGCCTGTCGGTACTGGGCCTTGTCCTCTATGACCTGATCCTGTGGGTGGAGCACCGGCTGGTCGGCTGGCACGAGACCCGGGATCTGGTCGTCTCCTAGCGGTACCGGCTTGCCGCGCCCGGCATGGGCGAAACTTGACGGCGAAAGTCCGTTCCTGGCAAGGCAGCGAAACCAGGTAGCCAGAGGCAAGGGTGTCCGCGGCGACGCGGGATCTGGAGGGAGCCCGAGGCAAAGCCACGCCCGATGAACAAGAACCTCGTGCTGGGCTGTAGCGCTTGGGTGAGCCGGCCACATACGGCGAAACCCGAAGCTGCCAAGGGGCGGCGCAGTAAACGGGGCGGGCGCGGGGTGAAGGTTGTCGTCCTTGCCCGGGGAGATCTTCCGGATACGCCGTCGCAGGCCGCAACCCGGGTCGAAAGGCCCGACTGAATCGGGAGAAGTCAGCACAGGCCATATCATAGGTTATTGGACGGGTTGTATGGCGAGAGAACGGTCAAGGGCGAACTGACGAGGCAGTGCTGACGCATGAGTGGGGTATGCGGGCTTGGATGACCCCGACCACCGGGTGATCTGGTCGGGGGGCGGGCGTGAAAGGCCATGGTGGGCGAGCTGATTCGGAGTTAGGGCGGGTCTTGACGGCGTTGCCAGCAGGGTACGGCGTGACGTGGGCGTGGGTCGTCAGGCCTGGCGGCTGTCGTCACGGGGCGCAGCCGTGCTAGATGGCCAGACGAAGTTGGGGTGGGCGGCGGGCCGCTGAGCGCGGACGGTCCAGGTCCAGCCAGCGTTCGCTGTACGTGGCCCAAAGGAATTCGACGGTGCCGCGCGCCCCGCGCTCGGTCGGACGCCCCCGGCTTCAGCCGGGGGCGTCGTGACCTTTTTTGTGCCGTAGCGTGCAGAACCGGGCCTAAAAGCGGGGTCCGAAGCAAAAGCTTGACTCAAATCGGGGATCTCCGGCGATCAGGTTGCCTGGTCTGGGTCAGGATCCGTCGTTTGGCCGCGATCTGCGGCAGGCTCTGCGCTTGCCACCACGCGGGAGGGCTCCACGATGTCGATCAGGGATGTCAGGTCCGTGAAGTCACCTGGATTGGTGGTATACAACGGCAATCCATTGGCCAAAGCGGTGGCGGCGATGAGAAGGTCGAATGCACGCCGCCCCCGCGGCTTGGTACCCGCCCGCAGCGCTTCGGCATACAGGAGCCCGTAGGCCCTGGCGATGGTCGCGTCGCAGGGCAGCGCGTCAAACGTCGCTTCGGCCCGTTGCAGCCGGTCTTGCCGCCTGGCGCGCTCTGCGGCGTCTGCGGTGGCGTGGGGGCCGGCTGCGAGTTCCGCCATGGTGATTGCGGATACCGCCGCCAGCTTGGGCAGGGATGCCATGTCCAGTGTCTCGAGGGAGATGACGACCGACGTGTCGAGAATGCCTCGACCCGACACCTCACGCACGTGGCGCGGGCTCCTGGTCAACCGGTGCGTCGACGTCTTCCCGGAACCGCGCGCCGTCGATCTCGGGAGCTCCGGCGAATGCGGCCATCACCGCGGCGATGTCCACAAACTGCCGCCGCTTCACAGGAGCAAGTTCCCCCACAGGCACCCCGTTCCGCGTCAGGACCAAAGTCTCGCCCTCGTCCAGGGCCCGCATGATTTTACCGCTTTGGTTCCGCAATTCCCGTTGGGTCACCTTTCTGATCATGAGCGCAGTGTAGCACGCGTGCGACCCTGATTCAAGTCCGTGACAGGTCAGCTTGACGTTCTCTCCAGCGCTAAAACGCGGGGATTCTTTCTCGCTTGTCGCGAGCTATGCGGACGCGCCGGTGGGGGTGCCACCGCACGCCCGTGGGGGACGCCATCGAGCCGTCGACAGCGGGTTGGACGCACAGCGCTGACGCACTCCCGCGGCTGGTATGAACGAGGCGGTCAAGCCTTCGTGAGAAAAGGTTCTGGTTCGGTGCCGGGAGCCTTTAGCGAGGGTGTACAGTCTGATATTCGCGGGTTGGGTAGCGCATTTCAGGAACCGTCTGGAGCTGCCTCGAACTAAAGTCGTGCGTGGAGCAGGGCTCTGCACACAGTCGTGGTCGAGGATTCTCCGTGACCGTTGGTCTTTAGGGCCGGCAACCAAGCAGGTCCTTACCGCTCTACCACTTCTCCGCCCTCCCTTGACACATACACCTGTTCCCTCTACTCTTTTCCAGGAGCCGTCCCGAAACTCCACGAACCTGAGACAACCTTCGCCATGAACCTGCTGTTCAGACCGGATGATCCCGAGA
>JAJZYS010000127.1 GCA_021797925.1 Bacillota bacterium | reverse complement strand
AGGGACTGAGTGATGCGCTTGCGGACGAACACGCCCTTACCGCGCCGCACCTGCAGGACGCCTTTGGTCGCCAAGAGGTTCGTGGCTTGGCGGATGGTCGTGCGGCTTACGTCGAAGCGGATTTGCAGTTCGCGCTCTGTTGGGAACACATCGCCGTTCTGTAGGCCGGTCGCCAAGCTCTCCATGGCGCGTGCGACCTGAACATATAGGGAAGACGCGCCGTCGGTCACCATGCTCCTCCTTTGCTCCGAACACATTATGACGTCACGACGTCATGACGTCGTGATCTATTCGTTCTCGACCGCGTGACTCCTGCGACCAAGGATGATTTCGTGGCAGGCGTGCGCGCATGGTCGACATGTTGACAACCCGGATGGCATACAGTTACACTTAAGGAAATGAAACCGGTTACACTAAGAACGGTGGCCCGAGAGGCCGGGGTATCGGTGGCGACCGTCTCCCGGGTCCTGGCGGGCCAGGACAACGTGGCTCCCGAGACCCGGGAGCGGGTGGAGGCCGTCGTGGCGCGCCTGGGGTTTCGCCCCAACGCCGCGGCGCGGGCCCTGGCCCGGCGCGTGGCACCCACGGTGGGCGTCATCACCCCCGACATCACGACACCGTTCTTCGCGTCGGTGATGCACGGCATCGAGGCCGGAGCCGCGGCGGCGGGGCTTTTGCCCATCCTGATCTCCGCGGCCCGCGACGCCCGCCGCGAGGTGGAGGCGGTGCACGTGCTCTCCCGGCAGCTTGTGACCGGCATCCTGTTTCTCAGCGCCAAGGTCACCGCCGAGCACGACGAGGCGTTCCGCAGCGCCGGCCGGCCGGTGGTGCTGGTGGCGACAAGCGATCCCGAGGGGCGGTGGCCGGCGGTCGAGATCGACAACCGCACCGCCATGGCCGACGCGACCCGCCACCTCCTGGCGCTGGGCCATCGCGCCATCGCCTTCATCGGCGGGCCGCCTGACGACCCCGCGGCCGCCTGGCCCCGGCAGCTCGGCTACCGCGACGCCATGCGCGAGGCCGGGGTGCCCGTGGACCCCGGGCTCGTGCTCGCCGGCGACTTCGGCATGGCCTCGGGCCAGCTCTGCGCCCGCAAGCTGCTGCGTCGCCGCTCGCGGCCCACCGCGATCGTGACGGCCAGCGACGAGATGGCGGTGGGTGTCCTCAACGCGGCCTGGGAGGCGGGGATTGCGGTGCCGGCGGAACTGTCGGTGGTGGGCTTCGACGACAACATGCTGGCCACCGCCGTCAGGCCGCGGCTGACCACGGTGGCGCAGCCCCTGTACGAGATGGGCCGGCTGGGGGTGGCGCAGCTGCTAGAGCCGCCGGGAGCGTCCAAGTGCCTGCCGGCGAGGGTCGTGGTGCGCGAGTCCACGAGGGAGGTGATGCCGTCCTCGCAGCACAGCGGACCCCGGGATTCGGTCGTGGATGGGGGGCGAGAGAGCCGCTTCCAGGGTCCGGAAGGAATCCTGCCATAAGGGCAGAAGGGTTGCAAACGTGTGCGGAAAACGAATGCGGAAGGGGGTCGGAAAGGGCTTCCCGTGCCCGGCGTCGGATCGGTCAACCCAGCAGGGAGGGATGACATTGAAGCGACAGCGCCTTGGCACCGTGGCGACGTCCGCGGTGAGCGTCCTGGGGCTCGTGGGCATGGGCCTGGTCGGCGGCCTTCCGGCCTCGGCGGCCAGCAAGGTCGTGATCGAGTTCGCGGCGTCGCCCATCGCCAACATCGGCCTGCGCAGCCACCTGATCTCCATGTTCAACAGCACCCACCCCGGCATCGAGGTCAAGCTCATCTCCGAACCCAACAATACCGACACCTATCGCGCGCAGCTTGTGACCCAGATCTCCTCCGGGAGCACGACCCCCGACGTGTTCATGGGCGACGTCATCTGGCCGGCCCAGTTTGGTCACGCCCACCTCGCCCTCGCCCTGAGCCGCTACCTGCCCCACACCTTTTTCAAGCGCTTCGCACCGGGGCTGGTCCAGGGGGCGAGCTACCACGGCCACGTGTACGGCGCCCCCTTCTTCATGGACGCCGGCTTCTTCTACTACCGCAAGGACCTGCTGAAGAAGGCAAACCTCCCGGTGCCCCACACCTGGGAACAGGTCGTCTCCGACTCGAAGATCCTGCAGTCGCGCCACCTGGTGAAGTACGGCTACGTCTTCCAGGGCAAGGCGTATGAAGGCCTCACCTGCGACTGGATGGAGTTCATGACGGACGCGGGGGGCAAGGTGTTCGGCCCCGGCGGCAAGGTGGCCATCGACTCCCCGGCGTCGCTCAAGGCGCTCACGTTCATGCGCTCGCTGATCACCTCGGGCATCTCCCCGGCCGCCGAGACCACGTTTCAGGAGGCCCAGTCCATGAACGTGTTCATGGAGGGCCAGTCGGCGTTCCTGCGCAACTGGGACTACGCCTACTCGCTGTCGCAGACCGGCAAGGGCACCAAGGTGAAGGGCGACGTGGGCGTCGAGCCCATGCCCACCTTCCAGGGCCAGTCGTGGCCCGGCTACTCCAACATCGGCGGCTGGAACCTCTATGTGAACCCCCACACCCGCCACCTCAAGCAGGACCTCGCCTTCATCGACTGGATGACGGGGGTCAAGGCCCAGACGTTCATGGCCACCTTCGGATCGGAGATCCCGACGAACTACACCGTGCAGAAGTCTCCCAAGGTCCGCGCGCAGAACCCGGTGCTCAACATCGTCAGCAAGGTGCGCCTGGTTCCCCGCCCGTCGGGGACGCCCGCGTACCCCAAGGTGTCCTCGGCCATCTACACGAACATCAACGCCGCGCTGGCCGGATCGGTCTCCCCGGCCGCCGCGCTGAAGGCAGCCGCCCAGGGCATCCTTCGAGCCACCCACAGCGGTCTCTGACGCCGCCGTGCGCGGGAGGGGAACTCTCCCCTCCCGCCTTGTCGTTCCCGGGCAAGGCGGGGAGGGGAGATGGGGGCGTTCTCGCCCCACTGGCCGCGACGGCCCGTCGCGGCGCGGGGGATCCTCGCGCCGTGCACCGGCCCGGCAGGTGATCGGCCCGGTGCGCGAGGAACTTACCCGTCGCCGGACGTTCGCGCTGGCGGCACGGCGAACGGCGGATGTGTCCGCGCGGCGGCGCGGCGGCCGCACGGCGGTCCACGTGGAGACTCCCGAGAGCGGAGTGGAAGGATGACGCCGACGGTGCGGGTGTCCCGGACGGTGCGCCGGCGGCACGGGGGACACGGGGGTTCCCTGGCGGGGCACGCGATGCTGGCCCCAGCCCTGCTCGTGGTGGCCGCCGTGACGCTGTTTCCCATCGGCTACGCCATTGACATGAGCCTGAGCCACGTGGACCTCGGCCTGACCGGGGTGCACCTGCGCTTTGACGGCTTTCACAACTATTCCGTGGTGTTCCAGAGCCCCCAGTTCTGGCAGTCGCTGCTCTTCACCGTGGCGTTTACGGCGGTGACGGTGGTGCTGGAGTTCGCCTTGGGACTTTTGCTCGCGCTCCTGTGCAAGAGCTGGGTCAGGCCCCGGGGTGCGCTCATGTCGCTGTTCCTCGTTCCCTGGGCCTTCATCACCGTGGTCTCCGCCGAGCTGTGGGGCTACATGCTCAACGGCTCCTACGGCCTCATGGACGCGGTGATGCAGGGCTTGCACCTGGCCCAGGGGAACGTGGTGTGGCTGGGCACCCCCACCCTGGCCGCCGCTTCGCTCATGGCGGCCGACGTGTGGAAGACCACGCCGTTCGTGGCCCTCATGCTCCTGGCGGGCCTCCTGATGATCCCCGACGAGATCTACGAAGCCTCGGACATGGACGGGGCGGGGCCCGGCGCCACGTTTTTCCGCATCACGCTCCCCCTGCTGAGGCCGTCCATGCTCCTCGCGCTGCTCTTTCGGACGCTGCAGGCCTTCGGTGTCTTCGACCTTCCGTTCGTCATGACCGGCGGCGGACCCGGCAGCTCCACCCAGTCGCTCTCCATGCTCGCGTACAACGCGATGTTCCGGGACTTCGACTTCGGCCCCGGCACGGCCGTGGCGGTGCTCACCGTGGTGGTGGTGTTCCTCATGTCGCTCGTGATCATCGCCATGTTCCGGGGCCAGCTCACGGGGACCTACGATGCGTAGCCGCAATCCGTGGTCCTGGGTGCGCTACCCCGCGACCGCGCTGGCGCTGTTCGTCATTCTCTTCCCCTTCTACTGGCTCGTGGTCACCTCGTTCAAAGGGCCCATGGACGCGGCCGCCTACCCGCCCCACCTCCTGCCGCATCCCCTGACCCTGGTCAACTACCAGCGGATCTTCGCCGTCTTTCACTTCGAGCGATATTTCGTCAACAGCACGGTCGTGGCCAGCGCGACCACGGTCGCGGTGGCGGTGCTGGGCAGCCTGGCCGCCTACGCCTTGGCCCGCCTTCCCGTGCGGGGGAAGGTGTCCATCCTCCTGGCGCTGCTCGTCATCTCGCTGTTTCCCGGCGTGGCCGTGATATCGCCGCTGTACGTGCTCATGCGCGACATCTCCTGGCTCAACTCGTACCAGGGCCTGGTGGTGCCGTACGTGGCCTTCAACCTGCCCTTGGCCATCTGGATCCTGCAGAACTACTTCCGCGGGATTCCCCGGGAACTCGAGGAATCCGCCCGGATGGACGGGGCGGGGCTTTTGCGCACCCTGCGCAGCATCATCCTGCCGCTGTCGGTTCCCGGGCTTTTCACCGCCGGGATCTTCACCTTCGTGGCCTGCTGGACCGAGTTCCTGATGGCTCTGACCTTCAACAGCTCCAACAACTGGAGGACGATCCCGGTGGCCATCGCACTGTTCGGTACCCGCTTTTCCGTGTCCAAGGGCGACGTGTTCGCGGCCTCGGCGCTGGCGGTGCTCCCCATCACGATCCTGGTGCTGTTGTTCCGGCGGTGGGTGGTCTCGGGGCTGCTCTCGGGGGCCGTCAAGGGATGAAGGGAGCCCAATCCGAACCGGAGCCGGACTGGGCGTTTCTCTCCAGCGGCCGGCTCATGGCGCTGGTGGGACCGGATCTCACCGTGGGCTGGCTGTGCGTCCCCGAGCCCGACGGGACCCCGGTTCTGGCCGCCTTCCTGGACCCCGTGCGCGGGGGCCGTCTGACCACCGCCGTCGAGGGGTGCGTGCCCAGCGGCCGCGCGTATGTCGGCGGCCTCGTGCTGGCCACGACGCTCGCCGGGGAGGGCGTCGCGGTCGAGGTCACCGACTGGATGCCGTGGGGCGGTCTCGCCCTGATCCGCGAGGTTCGCGTCCGGGCCCGCCCCGAGGTGCGCTGGGTCACGGTGGACCACGCGGTGGTCCCCACCCGGCTCGAGGGCGTCCACGGCCGGCGGGACCGCGAGGGCTGGGTCGTGAGCTCCCCGACCGGCGTGCTGGTGGTTGCAGGGCCCGCCCGGACCCGGGTCCGGGTGGGCCCGACCGGGGAGGGGCACGTGCGGCTCATTGTCGCCGTGGGGGCCAACCTCGCCCAGGCCCGCGCCCACGCCCGGGCGGCGCGGGGGGTCACGCGCACGGCGGAGCTGGCCCGCTGGGAGCGCTGGCACCATCCCAACCCCCCGGTGCCGAGGCGGTGGCGCGGCGGGTTCCGGCGGTCCGAGGCGGTGCTGCGCGGCCTCACCCATCCCGCCGGCGGGATCCTGGCGGCGGCCACCGCCTCGTTCCCCGCGACGCCCGGGGGAGCCGACAACTGGGACTACCGCTTCACGTGGGTCCGGGACGGCACCCTGAGCGCCCTGGCGCTGGACCTTTCCGGACACCGCCAGGAGGCGCTGGCCTTCTACCGGCTGGCGGTGACGTGGATCGGCCCCGACGGGCACATTCCCCGCCCGCTGTTTCGCGGCAACGGCCAGCCGCCCCCGCCGGAGGCCATCCTGCCGCTGGCGGGACCGGGCGGAGAGGTGCCCGTGCGCGTGGGGAACGAGGCGGGGTTCCAGCTGCAGATCGACTCTGAGGGCACCCTGATCCTGGGCCTGAGGGCCCACGTCCTCCACTGGCGCGACCGGGACCTGCACCGGGAGTTCTGGGGACCGGTGCGGGCCATGGCGGACTGGCTGGCGCTGCACGGCGAGGACCCGGAGTCCGGGGTGTGGGAGTTCAGGGAGTACACGGCCCACTGGGCGTACGGCCAGGCGGTGACCATCGCGGGCCTTGCCGCCGCGGCCCGCTGGGCGCTGAGTCTCGGTGAGCGCGCGGCGGCGGCCCGCTGGCGCGCCGCCGCCCACCGGGCGCGGGAGCGAGTGGACCGCTTCTGGTCGGAGGAGAGGGGCGCCTTCGTGGCCAGCGACCATGAGGCGGCGGGGCTCGACATATCGGTGCTGGCGCTGGGGCTGCTGGGGGTCGTCGCTCCGGACGACCCCAGGTACCGGGCCACGCTGCGCCGCGTCGGGCTCAGCGAGGCCGAGGGGGGGCTCGTGCGCGCCGGGGGCGTGCTGCGCTACGAGGGCGCGGCGATGCCCTTCACGCTGGCCACCTTTCTCCTGGGGATGGCGCGGGTCGGGATCGGCGAGCGAGCGGGACTGAGGGTCCTCGAGCGGGCCCTGCGCAGCGCCACGCCGCTGGGCCTCATCGCGGAGCACCACGATCCTTGCACCGGCCGGCAGTGGGGCAACCGGCCCCAGGGGTTCAGCCACGCCATGGGCATGCTGGCCGCCCTCATGGTGGGCGGGGGTCCGGGGACGTCATCGCGCCGGTGGCGCGATCACGCGGCGACCGTTGCCGATGCGGGTCGGCGGCGGGGAGTGGCTGGACGGGTGGGGGACGAAGTTCGATAGCGGCCGCGGGACACGCGCCACTGCGCCGTCTGGTTCTCACGGGGAGCCGGGAGGAGCACGTTCTGCCGGCGACGAGGCCCCCTTGCAACGGCTGCCGTCTGGACGGACAGGGCCCAACGGCGCCGCTCGCAGGACATTGGCTTCAGTCGGGACCACCGCGAGTGAGGGCCTCATCGACGGGACTCAGTCGACGTGCATGGCCGGGAAGCGATGTCACTTCGTGACGCAGACCGATGGACTCGCATGGGCAGGCAGGTTGGGGATCAAAATCTGACGGGTGCGGCCGTGGTCGTAGACCGTCGCCAAAAGTTCTGCGCCCCAGGTTTCGCACGCGGCCGCTGTCCGCATGAGAGAACGCATCCTTGCGGATGCTGCGGGTGAAAGCCGGGCCTAGGAGTAGCGTTTGGGAGTCGCGTCTTTGGCATACCAGTCTGAGGGCGTTGGATCGTAACCCACGACCGTGCTTTTTTGGCGTGTGAACTTCAGGTATGCTTCCCAGCCGTTTTCGCTGCCCAGGCCGCTGTCTTTGGTTCCACCCCAAGGCGAAGAGG
>JAJZYS010000126.1 GCA_021797925.1 Bacillota bacterium | reverse complement strand
CCCTTTTCGGCGGGACGGGGGAGGCGGTGCCCCGGATTGCCGGGGCACCGCCTCAGGTGGCCTTGCCGTGGGTGTGGTGGCCCTTCATGCCCACCCCGCCGCGCGCCGAGCCGGGGTTGTGCGGGGCCGGCCCCGTGGGGCCCGCCCGGGTCAGCACGCCGGCGCCCCCGCGCATGGCGTTCAGGGCGGAACTCGTGCCGTGCTTGACGGTCTGTCCGGCCTGCCGGCCCTTGACCGCCACCGTGGTGGCGGGTCTCCCGGCGGCCGACTTGGCGGGGGCCGCCGGCGCGGGCCGGGTGCCGTTGAGCCGGTCCAGCTCCACCCAGAAGCCCCGGGTCTCGTCGCCCACCTTCCAGATGGCGATCCCCTTGAGGTGGTAGCGGCGCACCAGCGCCAGCTTGGCCCGCAGGGACTTGCGGTCGGGCACCCACACCACGTGGTGGCCGGCGCGGTTGGTGTAGTGGGCGGTGGCCTCCTGGGCCGCGGGGACGAAGTGCTTGGGGAGGGCGGCCGTCGCCTTCATGGGCGTGGTGGTGGCGCTGTGGGTCGTGGTGTTCCAGGTGTAGCCGTAGGTGTTCACGCCCAGGAGGATCTTGTTCGCGGGGACCCCGGCCTGCAGCGCGTGCACCACCGCGTCGCGCACCCAGGTGATGGGGGCGACCGGTCCCGGCGGACTGGAGTCGGAGTGGTGGTCGTAGGTCATCAGCACCAGCCCGTCGCTGTAGCGGGCCAGGGTGTACTCGTCGTAGGCGGCGTGCGCGCCGCGGGTCTGGGCCCCGGGGATGACGTCGACGGTAATCGACTTGCCCTTGGGCCTTAGCGCGGTGGAGAGGTCGTCGACGAACTGGTTGAGCCCCACGCGGGCGGAGTTGGGCAAGAGCTGGAAGTCCACGTTGACCCCGGCGTACCCGTTCTTCATCACCACGTCCTCGATGGCGGTCAGGGCGCGGGTGCGGGCCGGGCCGTTCATGAGGGGAGCCGCGGTGCCGCCGGCGTTGTTCACCAGCGGGATCAGCGGGATGTGGTGGCTGCGGGCGAAGGCGACCACCTTGGGGTCCACGTGGGAGACGAGCGAGCCGTCGGCGCGCAGGGTGTAGAAGAGCGGCGAGAGCGCGCTGACGCTGCGGGGGTGGCTGGCGAGGGCGCTGAGGCCCGCGCTGGGTCCGCGGGTCGTGGAACCGGTGGCGAAGAACGCGATCACCTGGGTGGGCGGGTGGGCGCCGCGGCGGGTCACGGCGGCGGGCTTGGCACTGCCGTGGATCCGTCCCTTGGTGGTGCGGCCGACCGCTTCCAGCGCGCGGCGGGCGTGATGGCGGGCAGCCGGCGGCACGACCGTGGACACGGCGCGGTTGGTGCCCTCGGTCACCCCCTTGGTCACGGAGCTGGCCGAATTCTTCAGGTGGTCGGTCGCGGGGGCCGCACCCTGGGGCCCGCCGCACCCGGCGGCGAGAAGGCCGAGCATCAGCAGGGCGCCGATGGTCGGATTCATGCGCATCATGGGCAGGGCACACTCCTTTCCGTTCATCATTCCGGCGGCATTAGCAGTGTCCGCCGCGCCCGACCCTATCCGCGCAGGTTGATGGTGCCCCTGCCATGATTCGCTGGCGGCCGATCTGTTTGCGATGCGCGCGCGCGGGAAAAAATGCCGGGTACGGGGGGATGTCCGTGCCCGGCATCGAGACGGTTGAGGCGTGCGACCGGGACCGGTTCGACGCGTTCGTGGGAGGCGCCCAGCACGGCGACTTCCTGCAGAGCTGGGCCTGGGGGGACCTCAAGGCCCGCATGGGCTGGCGGCCCCATCGCCTGTGGTGGCGCGAGGGCGACCGCATCCGGGCCAGCGTGAGCCTCCTGGAGCGGCCGCTGCCCTTCGCGGGCCGGTCGCTGTTTTACGCGCCCCGGGGGCCGGTGCTGCCGTGGGAGGAGGAGGAGACCTGCCGCGGGTGGTTCTCGGCCCTGGGCGCGTACGTCCGGGAGCGGCGCGGGATCCTCCTCAAGTGCGATCCCGACCTCGCGGAGAGCGAGTGGGGTCCCGACGGGCTCAGGCCCCTGGGGCTGCGGCCCGCCCGGCGCAGGGGGCGGTTCGAGGGGCTTCAGCCCCGGCACGTGGGGCGCATCCGCGTGGACCGCCCCCTCACCGAGATCGTGGACGGGTTCACCCCCAAGTGCCGGTACAACATCCGCCTCGCCCAGCGGCGCCGGGTCGAGGTCCGCGAGGGCCGACGGGAGGACGTGGCGCGCTTTCACGAGCTTTTGCGCGAGACCGCCCGCCGCGACGGGTTTCACGTCCGGCCGCGCGCCTACCTGGAGGCGCTGTGGGAGGTCACCTGCCAGCGCGGCCACGGCCGCCTGCTCCTGGCCCAGTGGGAGGGGGAGGTCCTCGCGGGGATCTGGCTCGTCCGCCTGGGCCGCAAGGTGGACTACCTCTACGGCGCCTCCTCCAGCCGGCGGCGGGAGCTGATGCCCAACTACGCGCTCCAGTGGGCGGCCATCCGCTGGGCGCACGAGAGCGGCGCCGGGATCTACGACTTCCTGGGGCTGCCGCCCCGGGAGGAGCCCGGCAACCCCATCAACGGCCTCTTGCGTTTCAAGCGGGGTTTCGGCGCCGAGGTGACGAGCTTCGTGGGCGAGTACGACCTCGTGGTCGGCCCCGTGGGCTACGCCCTGTGGCGGGTCGCGGACCCTGTCCTCGCCCGGGCCATGATCCTGGGCGCATGGGCTCGGGACCGGCTCGAGCGGCCCCGGGGGCGCCAGGGCGCCTGACCTCTCGCTTGCCGCCCGCCGGGGCGCATGGTACGCTGCGGGGGCGGATTCCACGGCGCTAGGCGCAAGGGGGAACCAGGTGGCGGTACCGGGACGGCTTCTGGCCATCGACATCGACGGGACGCTGGTGCGCTCGGACTTCAGCATCTCGCCGCGAACGCTCCGGGCGCTGCGCCTGGCGACCCGAAGCGGCGTCATCGTGTGCCTCGCCACCGGCCGGCCGCTGAACTCGGCGCTGAGGTTCCGCCGGGAGATCGGGTCCACCGGGCCCATCGTGGTGCTCGACGGGGCGGCGGCCCTGTCGGCCGCGGGCGAGGTGCTGGAGCAGCGGCCCCTGGACCCGGGCCTCGTCAAGGGCATCGCGGCTCTGGCGCTGCGGGAGCGCCAGGGCGTCGCGGTCCAGACGCTGGAGCGGGTGTACCTGTCCAGGCGCCGCCGGGTCCACCTCATGGCCACCCACTGGCTGCACCACCGCATGGCCGTCCACTGGAACGGGTGGCGCCACGCCTTCTGGGACCTGAGACAGCGGCGCACCACCCTGAGGAGGCCCTCGGACCTCGACGCCGTCGCGGGCCCCCTGGTCAAGGTGTCCATCTTCGGGCCCTTCGGGCCCGTCACGCGGGTGCGCGCGGAGATCGTCCGCCGGTTCCCGGCGGGCTACCGGTTCACCCTGCCCGAGGAGGCCGGCACCGAGATCGTGGCGGAGGGGACGAGCAAGGCCAGCGGCATCGAGGCGGTGCTGCGCCACCTGGGCCTGGGGTGGGAGGACGTCGTGGCGGTGGGGGACAACTGGAACGACCGGGAGATGATCGCCCGGGCCGGGCTGGGGGTGGCCATGGGCAACGCCCCCGCCCCCATCCGGGCGCAGGCCGCCCACGTCACCGGCAGCGTCGACGAGGACGGCCTGGCGGACGTGGTGGAGAAGATCCTCGCCGGCCTCCCCCTGCCCGGCGCTAGCGCCAGACGGTGAGGACGGAGCTCGGCGGCCGGTACCCCGGGTCGCGGGCGGCGTCGGCGGCCACGGTCGCGATCTGGGCCAAGAGGTCCTGGGGTGTGACGTTCCACACGCCCACGTCCAGGCGCTCGAGCCGCAGCGGGTCCGTGTGCGGCTCCACGAGCCAGCCGAGCGTGGAGAACGCGTAGCGGTACCCGGCCCGGCGCACCAGGGCCAGGAAGCTGGGGTCATACTGCCCGTAGGGGTCCACGAGCGCGTTGACGGGCTGACGGGTGCGGGCGGCGACCGTCCGGCGGGCGCGCACGAGATCCGCCAGCACCCGCCGGGCCCAGGCGGCGCGGCTCTCCCGCCGGCCGCCGGGGTAGAGGATGCGGCCCACCGTGGCGGGAGCGGTGCCGCCGGGGACCGCCACCGCCCGGTGCAGGTCGTAGGTCTCGGTCTCGAAGCGGATGCCGTGGCGCGAGAGCGCCTCCACCTGCTTCCAGGTGAAGTCGTTGCGCAGCCGGCCCACATAGCGGACGATGAGAAACACCGTGGCGGGGATGTGCTCGCGGCGCAGCAGCGGGTACGCGTACCGGTCGATGCCCTCGTACCCGTTGTCGAAGACGACCGTCACCGCCTGGGGGGGCACCCGGCCCTTGCCGGACACGAACCGCTCCAGCTGGGCCAGGGAGACGAAGTGGTAGCCGCCCCGCCTCAGCGCCGCGATGTCCCCGGCGAACACCGCCGGGGTGATGCTGTCGGTGCCGGGCATGAGCCGCGGCGAGATCTCATGGAAGGTGAGCACGGCCACCGCGTCCCGGTAGAGGGGCCGAGCCGCGGCCGTGGAGGTCTGCGCCGGCCCCAGGGAGCCCAGGGCGGCGACGAGGGAGATCAGGACCGCCGTTGCCGGACCGTGTCGCATGTGGGGCTCACTTCGCTCCCGCGGGGCCCGGCTCCTCCCCGGGGCGCCACCGTCCCCGCGTCCACGTCCATCTCCCGCGCCCCGCCGCCACCACGGGCCGCCCCCGGCGGTCGAGGGTGAGTTCGACGGTTCCCCTGGGCGTTCGGCCCCAGGGCGTCGGGCCGAGCCGCCGCCAGGTCGACCCTCCGGTCGCCTGCCACAGCCCGTCGCGAGCGATGAGGTCGGCGACGCGCCCCTGGCCGGCGAGGGAGAGGTCCTCGGGACCCAGGGCGCTGTTCTGGGGGAGGATGTCCGTGAACCGCCAGTTTGCGCCCCAGTCGCGGGTATAGAAGGAGAGCGGCGTCCGGGTGTACCCCCACGGCAGGACGACGACCCAGGCCCGGCCCTCGGCGCCGAACGCGGCCATAAGGCCTCCGCGCTTGGTCACACCGGTGGGACTCACGTCTTTCCAGCTCCGGCCCCCGTCCCGGGTGGCGAGGAGCACCTCGTACCCCCCCTGGCGGGTGACGCGCCAGCCCCGCCGGCCGGTGCGCATGTCGGTGCGGGCCTGTCCCGTGGGGGAGTCGGAGGAGACAAAGGGGATGCCCTCCGCCGCGGCCGCGCGCGCGCGCTGCCCGGACAGGCGCGCGTGCCCCCCGAGGATGTGGGCCACGTAGGCGGCAAGGAGCTCGGCTGTGCCCACGAACCCGCCGGGGGTGTCGGCGGGGCTACTGAGGAACCGCACGTGTCCCCCGGGGCCGATGAGATAGAATACCTGGCTGTGGTTCACCATGCCGTCGCGGGGGACGGACACCGAGACGTAATACGCCTTCCACACCCGCCTGAGCGTCGCCGTGGAGGGAGCGGTGAGAAAGTACCACCGCGCGAGGGAGCCGAGGCGTTCTTCCCGATCGAAGGCCCGCACCGCGGCCAGGGAGTGGATGACGGGGTTCGCCGCCACGGCGACAAGCGCAACCCGCGAGCGCAGCGCCCGGGGCAGGTAGCTGAGCATGAGCTTCATGTCCTGGGCCTGCAGCGGACACTGGTACCAGCACACGGGGTCGAGGAACGTGAGCACCACCGCGTCCGAGCGAAAACGAGCCAAGGACACCGTGGCGCCCCGCTGATCCTCGAGCCGGAAGGCGGGCGCGCGCATGTGGGCGACGGGCGTCATGCCGTCCTCGGCCTCGGCCTGCGCCGCCGTGGCCGGCAGCGACAGTCCCCACGCGTTGGCGGGTGTGAGGACGCCCAGCGCCCGGGCTAGGCCGAACCCGGCCAAGAGGACGGCGGCGCCGCTGGCGAGGGCGACGAGCACGCGCACCGGGGCCCGTTCACCGCGTCGCACGGGCCATCGCCTCCCCGGAGGCGGCCCGCCCCGCCGGTGCGTGTCCCACGATTCCGATCCGGCACGCCCAGAGCAGTGTGTACACGAGCAGGATGGCACCGGTGTTGGGGTCGGTGCCCATGCCCCCGAGCACCCCGAAGTCCTGGCCCCAGTACCACACCAGCAGTGTCCACGCCGCGGTGGCGAAGACCGTCGCCCGACGCCGGGGCCACGCGAGCCAGGCGCCGGCGAGCGCCGCGCACGACCCCCCGATGACGGCGTTCCAGAGGACCGGGTGGAGCCCGAGGCTCTTCGCCCATGCGAGGAGCGGCGCGGCGAAGACCGCCGGCTGGGGCATCCGGCCCATGGACCCAACGTAGGAGCTCAGGGTCCCCGGGTCCCACCAGCCGCTGGGCGGCCACCACTGGAGGAAGGCCATGAGGGCGAAGAAGGCGGCGAAGGCGCCGGGAAGGATGCGCCACGGCCGGCCCTGGCGCCACCAGGCGTCGGGCATGAGCACGAGCGCCGCGCCGGCCATGTAGAGCAGCACCGACCCCGGGCTGCCCAGGAGGGCGCTGCCGCCGTCGAAGAGGCTGCCCAGCGCCTCGCCCACCGACCACACCACGACGCCCCAGAGCAACGACGCCCACAGCGCGCCCCGGCGAAGCCTGGAGCCGTCCTGGCCGAAGAGCAGCGACAGGCCGATGCAAAGCTGCAGGTACGCGGCCCCGACGTTGAACCAGATCGGGCTCACGCTCCACAGGCGCACGCCCGCCTCGATGATCGCGGCGACGGGCGCGCTCTGACCGGGGATGAGCGGCGCCAGGAGGCCTCCCACGAAGCGGGTCGCCATGAGCGGCTGCAGCTGGAGAAGGCCGTCGAGGAGCCACAGGGCGCCGAGCCAGCGCGCCAGGATGTTGCGGTAGAGGGCGGTCCCGGGATCCGGGGGAGGGCCGTCCCGGGCGACGCGCACGATCCAGCGCCGGGCCGCGACGAGCCCGAGACCCAGGACCACGGCGACGACGAGGCACGCGCGGTAGAAGAGTTCGTCGGCGACGACGGACGGGTAGGAAGCCATCACCATGCCGGGCATGAAGCGACGGGTCACCTCCTTGCGGGGAGGGGCGCCGAGCCGGAAGGCGGTCGGGCGAGGCGCCAGGGTCTCCTCCGCTTGTGAACGCGTGATACAAGCACGCCTGCATGGTAGTCTTGCGCCCCGGCGGGGTCAACGGGCGGGCGGGCGCCGCGGGGCCGACCCGAAACTTTTACGCCGCGTTCACGGGGACCCGGCCCGCTTCTATGGCCATGTTCACGGGCGATTGGCTACACTGCCCCGTGTCCCCCGAGATCATCCGCAGAGGAAGGACACCCGTGCAGGACGCCGCGATGCTCGCGCTGATGGTCGTCACCATGCTCGCCATGATCGGACTCCTCCGCTATCTGGCAAGGCTGTGACGGCGCCACGCCGGCCGTCCCCCTCGAGAAACGGAGGCGTTCGCCCATGACCGGCTGGCTGCTTCTGGCCCTCGCCGTGGCCGTGATGGTGTACCTGACCTACGTCATCCT
>JAJZYS010000004.1 GCA_021797925.1 Bacillota bacterium | reverse complement strand
CGGCCCATGGGGATCAGCAGCAGCACCGTCAGGGCCCCCCCGCCGACGATGAGCAGGGCGAACTGCTGGCTGGAGACCTTGAGATCCTGGGCGGCGAAGATGCGCGCCACGGGAACGAGCAGTCCCAGGGCCATGTTCTGCACGATCATCCCCGGAAACAGAAGCCGCACCGTCCGGATGTCGCGCCCCACGTGGGAGAGCCCCTCCATCCAGCTGATCCCTTCCACCCGGGCTCCGGGGCGGCCGTCTCGAAGCAGCAGGGCCAGGATGAGACCGACGACCTGGGCGAGGATGAGCATGAGAAAGGACAGCCGGACGCTGTTGCCGATCAGGAGCTCGAGGAGCATCAGGCCCGAGCCTCCGCCCAGGAGCCACGCGGAGAAGACCATGCCCATGATGGTGGCGCGGTTCTCCGGGGTGGCGCGGGCGGTGGTGCCGGTGACGACGCTGGGCCACGCCGGGGAGATGGTGAAGCCGAAGAAGGCGCAGGCCACCACGAGCGAGAGCGCCGAGCGGGCGTGCCAGATGAGGAAGATGGCCAGGCTGCCCAGGAGAAAGCTCAGCAGCATGAGCGGGCGGGTGCCGACCCGGTCCACGAGCCAGCCCATGGGGCCGCGGAAGAGCGTGTCGGCGAGATAGTGGCTGGAGATGGCGAGCCCCGCCAGCGCCAGGGACAGGCCCAGGTCCTGCGTCGCGTAGATGGGCAGCAGGATGAAGAACATCGCCGTGCGGGCGAATTCCGCCAGCCCCAGCATGCCCAGGTACAACGAGCGCGTCCGTACCCCGCCCATCCGCTCGCGCGCGGGCGATCTCACGGGACCGCGACCTGCTCCTTCAAGCAGTTCACCGCGAACCGCGCCACCTCCCTGGCCGCGTCCGGATGCGCGGCCGCCCGGGCGGCGGCGCTGAGCTTGGCACGCAGGTCGGGATGCTCGATGAGCTCGGCTACCGTGGCCACGAGCTCCTTGCGGTTGCGGGCCCAGCGGGCCGCACCCCGGTGCACGAGATAGGTGGTGTTGCGCGTCTCCTGCCCGATGATGGGGCGGTAGATCACCAGCGGCACCGCCTGGCACAGCGCTTCGGAGACGGTCAGGCCCCCGGCCTTGGAGACCAGGATGTCCGCCGCGCCCAGGAGATCGAGGATGGGATCCACGTATCCCAGCGCATAGACGGGGTTGCGCCGGCCCTGCCCCGCCGCCTGCGCCTCCGCCTGGCGGGCGGGCTGCTTTCCGCCCACCACCGCCAGGATGAGATCCTGAGGCAGGTCCGCCAGGGCGCTCACCACCCGGCCGAAATCCCCGATCATGCCGTAGCCGCCGGCCATGAACACCACCACCGGCCGCTCGTCGAACCCCCAGCGGCGCCGGAGGGCCTCTCGGTCCACCGGCTGCCCGAAGCTCAGGTCCACGGGGATGCCCGTGACGAGGATCCGCTCGGGGGGGATGCGCCAGCGGCGCACGATCCCGTCGCGCACCTCGGGCGCCCCCACGAAGTAGGTGTCCACCTTCGGGTGCACCCACTGGCCGTGCACGGTGTAGTCGGTGACCACCGCCAGGTTGGCGCCGCTGAACCGGTGTTCGCGCTTGAGGTCGGAGATGACCCCGGCCGGGGTCGGATAGGTGGAGATCACCACCGGCGGTCGGGTCTCCTGCAGGAAGCGCAGCAACGGCCCCTTCCCCAGGTGGTTGAGCAGGTGCTGCACCCGCGCGTCGGGGTTGGCGACGTCCGTGCGGTGGTAAAACCAGCCGTAGGCGCCGGGAACGTGACGCACACTCTGGATGTACGCCTGCCGGATGGCCACGTTGAGCGCCCCGCTCACGAACTCGAAGAAGTCGCGAGTTTCCACCGGCGTCTGCGGGCTCTCCAGGGCGAGCGCCTGCTGCACAGCCATGGCCGCCCGGCGGTGGCCCTCTCCGAACGTCGCGGTCAGGATCAGGATGTGAGGCCGGTCCGGCCGGGTCTCGCTCGATGCCAACGCTGGGTGGGAACCCCTTCCTCCAACATACTGAAGCCCTCAAACCATTACTATGTTCTTCCTCGGCGCAGCCATTCCTGTCGCCGAATCACACGCGCGCAGGTTCGCCTCCAGTCGCGGGCCCGGCGCAGCGCCGGGGCTTTGCGGATCCCGGCCCCGTTAGCTTGGACGGTGCGCTGGACTCCAACACGCGCACCAAGCCGCCACCCACCCCGGAGCACGCTTCCCACGGCGCCTTCGCGGCCCGCTCACCCGGCGCCGCTCGAGCCCGGGGCCGGCGCCCCGAAGACGTGAAGGAGCGCGTCCGCCAACGCTGGATCGGATGCGTGGCAGCGGGGGCAGAAAGGCCCCGGCGCCGGGACGTTCAGCCAGAATCCCTGCACCACCCCGTCGACGGCCCGGATGTCCGCCAGCAGCATCGCCAGCGTGGGCACGCCCGAGGTCGGATTCGTGCTCAGGCCGGCCCAGACGGGGATCCCCGGGTGGGCCGAGCGCATCTGGGCCACCGCGGCGAGCACGAACGACCGGTAGGCCGACGGATCGCGCTCCAGACCCTGGGCCTGGACCTCGACGCCGTCGGCGACGCGCGCCAGCCGGCCGTAGAGGTCCGCTCCGAGGAGCGTTTGCACCGGCGAGCGCGTCCCGTGGGCGAGGTCGAGCGCGGGCGCCACCACCAGCCCAAGCCCCGCGCGATGGGCGGCCGAGGCGGCCTGCAGAGCCGTCTGGACAGGGTGCGCCGCCTCGCCGGACGGCGTGAACCGCCAGCGCTCGATGTCCAGCAGGATCGCGGCGAAGCCGCCCCCGGCACGGCTTCGCCCGACGATCCGCTTCACCGCTGCGAGGCTCGTCGCGTCCGCCCACGGGCGGAAGGCTCCCTCCGGGCCGCGGGGGGCGCTCCCCGGCTCCAGCACGGCGACGCGCGCCCGGCGCTCGAACCACGCCTGGTCGGCGGCGTCGAGCTTCGAGAGGCCCGACGCCGCCATGATCCAGGCGATGGCGCCAAGCCGCGCGCCAGGGCCCGCCACGCCCGCGGCGGACGGTTCCCACTCGGAGAGGGCCCGCGCCATCACCTGGGGTCTGGGCAGGCCGCAGCGCGGGCAGCCCACACCCGGAGCGGGGACGTTGAGCCAGAAGCCGTTGACCAGTCCCTCGACCGCGTCCATGTCCTGCGCCAGCACCGAGGCGTGGACCGGCGGGCCGACCGGGTTGCTGCTGAGCCCGGCGGTGATGGGCACGCCGGGCCGGGCGGCGTGAATGACGGCGACGAGCCGGCTCACCTTCGCCCGGTAGACGGCCACGCGGCGTTCCGACTGCTGGACGGTGTTCAGCCCCACGACGTCGCAGTCCGCAACCACGCCACCGGGCACCCGGTCGGGCAGGATGTCGTCGCAGATGATCTTGAGGTGGTGGGCATGGGCGAGGGCCACCGCCAGGCGGGTGTACGCGGCCGGGTGGGCCTGCTCGTCGGCGGGGGTGTTCGCGTAACGCTCGTTGTCGTAGATGACCGCGCGGATGTAGCCCGGCAGCGGCCCACTGAGCACCGCGCGCATCCGGGCGTACGAGTGGAAGTCGAGGGTCGCCACCACCGGCAGCAGCGTGGAAGGCTTCTGCCGCAGGTTCACGACCTCGTACACGGTCGCGTGCTTCAGCTTGGCCGCGACGCCGGCCGCCCCGACGACCTGGTCGAAGTGCGCGTACGCGAGGATCCAGGCGGTCGGCCGGCTCGCCGCCGGGGAAGGCGCCGGAGCCTGCCGGGACACCGCGGACGGGCTCGCTCCCGCGGCGAAGGATCCCGCGAACGCCCAGGGGCCAGCGGCCACAAGCGCGCCGAGCACGAGGGGCGCCGCGAGAAGGGACCTCAGGCTCCGGGGCCAGCGCTTCATCGGGCATCACCCTCCCGGCAGCGGTCTTCGGTCGCCCCGCCGGCGTTGAGGGGGTGAGGGCGACCGCGGCGGCGCGGGAGGCGGTCAAGCCGGCGCAGGATCCGCCGGGGCCGATGGCCACGCGCGCCCGGGGTCGGCCTCCAAGGTTCCCCCCGCCGGGTCGAACCGCTATAATGGGACGGTCCCCGGCACTCGGCCCATGAAGGCAGGTCCTTGCGCCTTGCGAAAGAGCTGGCCGCTGGCTCTCGTGGTCACGGCCCTGGTCGCGGTGTGGCTCCATCCCGCGCTCGCCGCCTCGACGCGAACCGGCCGCCATGTCTTGGTCCTCGTGGTCGACCGCACCACCCTGAACAATCTGGACCGCCCGCACCTCGAGCCCCTGGCGCGTCTTTTGCACATGAGCAGCGTCGGCCTGATGAATTCCAACACCGCCGGCGCGCCGGGTCTCGACGCCGCGGCCATGACCATCGCCTCCAGCGAACACCTCCGGGGCCTGACCGCCGCGGAGATGTTCAACGCCGGCACCAGGCTGGGCGGCGTGCCGGCGGCCGACATCTACCAGCGCAACACCGGGGTGCGGCCGCCGCCGGGATCGGTCGTGGCCCTGAACCTCGCGGGCATTCAGCGGGAGAACCTGGGTCTGGAGTACGTCATCCACATCGGCTACCTCGGCCAGGTGCTCCAGGACCACGGGCTGAAGACCGCGGCGCTGGGCAACAGCGACATCGTCGACTACACGACCCGGCCCCCGACCTACGTGCTCAACCACGGCGCCGCCGCGATGGTGATGAACAGCCAGGGGATTGTCCCCATGGGGGACGTCTCGTCCGACCTGTTGCGCCGCGCCCCCATGGAGCCGTACGGCGTGGAGCTTCGCAACCACCTGCTGGCCAAAAAGACGCTGGCGTACCTCAGGCGCGCCGCGGTCGTCGAGGTGGACTACGGGGACACCGACCGGGCCGACGCCTACCAGTACTACGGCACCCCACCCGCCATCGCCCACGGCTACATGACCCACGCGATCGACCGCTTCAACACCTACCTGCGTCTCATCCTCCCCCACATCAACCTGCGGACCACGGAGATCATCATGGTCTCGCCCACGCCCTCGCGCCAGAGCCTGCACGAGGGGGCCACCCTGACTCCCCTGGCCATCGCCGGCGGTCCGTTTCGGCACGGGCTGCTGACCTCGGGCACGACGCATCGCCGGGGCATCGTCTCCGACATCGACATCGCCCCCACCATCCTCAGGTTCCTCCTGGGCATGCGCACGCCCCCCATGGACATGTTCGGCCAGTACTGCCGCACCATCGCGTACGCCCACCCCCTGCACTACCTGTCGATCATCGGCCCCCGCATCGCGGCCACCTCCACGCAGCGGGTTCCCATCCTCCGCCCCACCGTGTACTACATCGCGCTGCTGTTCGTGCTGGCCGTGCTCTATCTCGGCCTGCGGCGACGCAAGCTCTGGTTCGCCCGAGCGCTCTCCGCCCTGATCGCCTCGGTCTTGTACCTCCCCGTGACCCTCCTCTTGCTCTCGGCCATCCACTCGCTCTACCTCAGCGAGTCGTTCCTCTTCCTCGTCGGGGTCACGGCGGCGCTCACCGCGCTGACCCTGCTCATATCCCGGCACCCGCTGGACCCCATCTGGATCCCCTCGCTCATCATGATCGCCCTGCTCATGGGGGACGTGCTCACCGGCGCGCACCTCATCAAGGGCTCGCCGCTGGGTTACGACCCCCAGATCGGCGCCCGCTACTACGGCATCGGCAACGAGTACATGGGCGTGCTGGTGGGGGCGGGGGCCATCGGGCTGCCCGCCTTCATGGACCGCTTCCGGCTCCGCTCCTTCCTGCCGGTGGCGGCGGCCATCTACGTCTTCGTGGTGGTGGTGCTCGTCCTGCCGGGACTTGGCACCAAGGCCGGCGGCGCCATCACCGCCACGGCCGCCTACGGCGTGACGCTGCTCCTGCTGTCGGGACGCAAGATCCGCGGGCGGGAGGTGCTGGGCATCGCCGGGGTCATCATCGCCCTGCTGTTGATGCTGGTGGGATACGACCTCCTGGTGCACGCCCCCGGCCACAGGACAGACATCGGCCGGGCAGGCGCCCTCATCGTCGACGGCGGACCGTACCAGGGGATCCTCATCATCCTGCGCAAGCTGCAGACCAACCTGATCCTCACCCAGGCGAGCTACTGGACCCTCTTGCTCGTGGCGTCGATCATCGCCGCCGTGCTGGCGCTCACCCGCTCCACGGGGATCACCCGGGAGATCGCCCGCCGCTATCCCATGCTCTCCATGGGGCTGGTGGGAGCCGGGGTCGGCGTGGTCGTGGGGTACTTCTTCAACGACACCGGGGTCGTCGCCGCCTCCACGGCGGTCATCTATCCCATCTCCGCCCTGCTGCGCCTCAGCCTGGCGGCCCCGGAGCTGCCGGAGCGCGCCCCGGTTTCGATGCCGACTTCGCCCCCGTGAGTCAGCGCTCGTCGGGGAACAGCGTCCCGCCGGGGGGGCGGCCCAGGGCGAGGAGGGCCGCCCGCGCTCCTTCCACGGCGTAGTTGCCGTAGTTGTTGTTGAAGAGCAGGTGCACCTCAGTCGCCTGGCGCGCAAGCCGCCGGGCGACCTCCACGAGTTCCCCGATCTCCTCCCGGCTGTAGCGGTACCGGAAGCGCTCGCCCGAGGTCGCGTGACGGCCGTACCAGGTGGCGGCGTTGCGTCCGTGCAGCCGCATGATGGAAAGCTCCCGGCACGTGACCGCCTCGACGCGCGGCACGCAGCCCTGTCCCACCTGGGGCTCGTCGGCCACCACGTGGACGAGTCCCTGCCCCTCGAGCCAGTCCAGCGTGCGCCGGGGCGACCCGGAAAACCAGCTCGCGTGGCGGAATTCGACCGCCAGGCGCAGCCCGCGGAAGCCCCGCACCAGCGTCTCGATGGCGTCGCGCGTCGCGGCCGTGTCGGTGGTCCAGGGAGGAAACTGGAGCAGGACGGCCCCCAGCCGGCCGGCGGCCAGGATCGGCTCCAGGGCGGCGACGAACGCCTCCAGGGCCCCGGCGCGCTGCTCCTGGTCGGCGGGTCTGTGCCCCGTCACAGGCCCCGGCGCCTTGAGGTCAAATATGAACCCCGACGGGGTGCTCCTGACCCAGCGCGCGGTCATGGCCGCCGTGATGGGCCGGTAGAAGGAGACATCGGCCTCCACCAGGTCGAACTGCTGCGCGTAGTGGAACAGGCGCAGCCCCGGCGCCAGTCCCGGGGGATACAGCCCCTCATGGTCGGACCAGGCACAGGTTCCCACGCGCACCTCACCCACCGCCACGCCTCCCGCATCAGTGTCGCCCCGCGGGGAATCCTTCGGCCATGAGGCCCCCGGCCCGCGCGCCCGGGCAGGGCACGGCCGGCGGAGGCGGTGACGCGATGGTGCGAACCATGGGGGCGCAGCGGCGATCGGGGCAGGAGCAGCGGGGTGTCGCGCCCCGGCCTCCGGGTCCGGGCCAGATCCTCTGGATCGACGTCCAGGGGCCCTGGCACGACGAACTGGATCGGATCGTCGTCGCGCCCTTCGGAGTCCGGCCCCAGACCGCCCGCCTCCTGGAGCACCCGCCCCAGGGGAGCCGCTTCGCCGTGCACGACCGGTACGCCTTCCTCCACCTGGCCATCCCCACGGGCGACGGGCGCGACACCCCGTGGCTCTCGGTCCTGCTCCTTCACGGGGTTCTCGTCACCGTGCACCGGGCCCCGATCGACCTGGTGGACGAGGTCTACGACAGCCAGGGCGTGGGCGAGGAACTGGCCCAGGGGCCGGACATCCTCCTGGCGCATCTCATGGAGCGCGTGGTGCACCGGCTGGGCCAGTTCACGCTGCAGCTTGTGGACCACACGGAGTCGGTGAACAACCAGGTGATCCGCCATCCCCGGGGCGAGATCTTTCACGAGATCTTCCGCACCCGCCGCCAGGCGCTAGATCTGCGGCGTTCCCTGACGCCGGTCCTGGACACGCTTTCCTTCTGCTCGCGTCCCGACCTAAGGGTCGTGGACGAGACCGCCCGCAGCTACTTCGAGGACCTGCGGGACCGGCTCCAGGATCATCTGGGCGAGGTCGACGGGGTGCGCGAGGGCATGTCGGGGTCGGTGGAAGCCCTGGCGTCGGTGCAGGCCAACCAGACCAACGACGTGATGAAGGTGCTCACCCTGGTGTCCATCCTGTTCCTTCCAGCCACCACCATCGCCAGCATCTACGGCATGAACTTCAAGATCCCGGAACTGCACTGGTCGTTCGGGTATTATTACTCCCTGGCGCTGATGGCCTCCACCACCGCCGCTCTGCTCTACTGGGTGAAGAGCAAGGGCTGGCTGCGCAGTCGCGAGTGACGCCACCCGGCCCCGTCACCGCGGCGGCGGGGCCGCGGGGAAGGTCAGCCGCACCACGGTTCCGCCTCCCGCGGCCTCGTCGATGACGAGCTGTCCGCCGAGCCGGTCCACACGCTCGCGCATGAACGCCAGGCCACTGTGCCCCGGCGCACTCCAGGGAGAGCCGGCGATGCCCCGTCCGTCGTCACGGACCGTCACCTCGCCGGTCCCCTCACCCCAGCCCAGGGCCACCCGGATGGTGCGGGCCTGCGCATGCCGCAGCGCGTTGGCGATGGCCTCGCGCACGACCAGCACGACCTCGCGCACCACCTCGGGGTCCCCGGGCCCTCCCGGCCCCGGCGGCTCCCACACGACGACCGGGCCCCCCGCCAGCCGCACCGACTCCACGACCGCGGCGATGGCCGAGGCCAGGTCGCCCTCGGGACGGGACGCGACGTCGTCCAGAACCCGGCGCATCTCCTCCCGGGCTTCCTCGGCCAGCCGCGCCACCTGGCGGGCGTGGCGCCGGAGGTCCTCGTCGCCGGCGGCGCGCTGCTCGATGAGCCGGGCGGTGATGCCAAGGGCCGCGAGGGTCTGGCTCAGACCGTCGTGGAGATCGCGGGCCAGCCGGGCCCGCTCCGCGCCGCGCGGCTGCGCATCGGCGGCCTCGGGCCGGATCCGCAGGAGCAGGTTCGTGTCCCCGCCGGCCGACGGCACCGGCAGCACGTGTCCCACCAGCACCCCCGCCTCGGTCCGCACCCGCACCTGGCTCCCCGTCACCGTCCAGGCCAGGGTTCCAGGCTCGGCGCCCAGGAGCGCCCGGGCGGCGCGGTTCGTACACAGGGTCCGGCCGTCCACGGCCACCAGCACGAGGGGTTCGGGCCAGTCCTCGAAGGACTCGCCGGCCCCCGGCGCGGACCGGAGCTTTTCGCCCGCATTCACAGTTCGCACAGCCCGTGGCGCAGCGCGTACTTGGCGATCTCCACCCGGTCGTGCAGGTCCAGCTTCTCCATGATGTGGCTGCGATGCGCCTGCACCGTCTTCAGGCTGACGTTCAGGGCCTCGGCGATGCGCTGGTTGGTCAGGCCCCGGGCGATGAGGGTCACCACCTCCCGCTCGCGGACCGTCAGCGGCAGCCGCCCCTCGGGACGGGGGGCGTCCGCCGAGGGCGCGATCGTCGGGTAGAACACCGACTCGCCCCGCACCACCGAGCGCACGGCCTGGGCCAGCTGCTCGGCGGCGGTCTCCTTGAGGATGTAGCCGCACGCGCCGGCGTCCAGCATGTCCAGCACGTATTCCCGGCGATCGTGCATGGTGAGGATCAGCACCCGGGCCGTGGGGTCGCGCTGGCGGATGCGGTGGGTCGCCACGATCCCGCTCATGCCGGGCATGCTGATGTCCATCACCACCACGTCCGGATCCAGCGCCTCGGTGAGCTTGATGGCCTCCTCACCCCCCGAGGCCTCTCCGCACACCGTGAGGTCCGGTTCGCTCTCCAGGAGCATGCGGACCCCCTGGCGCACGATCGTGTGGTCGTCGACCAGGAGGATCCGAATGGGCGCCACGGCGCCGGGCTCACTGCCGGCTGGCAACTGCGTCCCTCCTTCCGTCACGCGGGGCGGTCGAATCCCGCCTCGAGACCGCAGGGCACCTGCAGCACCAGGTGCTGGGGGGTGGGCGGCGCCAGCAGGGTCCCGCTCAGGGCCTTGACCCGGTCGCCGATGCTGACAAGGTGCGCCTGGATCTCCGCGTCGCCCCGGCGGGCAGGCCGGCTGTCGCTCAGGACCTCCATCCGGATGCCGCCCTCGGACGACTCCACCCGCACGGACACGTGGCGAGCGCCGCCCTCGTGGATCGCCGCCGCCATGGCCTCCTGGGCCACGCGGTACAGTCCCACCTCCACCTTGGGCGAGACCTGGCTCAGGGCTCCCGCCACCTTCACGTCCACGTCGAAGCCGCCGTCGGACAGCTGGTGGCGCGCGTACGCCTCGAGCGCCCCGAGCAGCCCCAGGTCCTCGAGGATCTGGGGGTACAGGTCCGAGATGAGACCGCGGATCGCCTCGAGCCCCTCGGCCAGCAGCGCCCTCAACTCCCGCGTCCGGTCGATGAGGGCGGGGTCGGTGAGCTGGGGCGCCACCTGGTCCAGATGCATGATCACCGCGGTGATCGCCTGCCCGGCCTGATCGTGCAGGGTGCGCGCCATCCCCCGGCCCCGCACCTCCTCCTCCACCTGGACCTCGAACAGCGTGGCCCGGCGATAGCGGTCCAGCTCGTCCAGGGTCCGGTTGAAACTCTCCGCCAGCGCGGCGAAGTCGGGATCCAGCCGGTCCACGGGCATGCGGGCGCGGTAGTCGCCCTGGGCGATGCGCTCCATCGTGCGCCGCACCGCCCACACCGGGCGAAACGCCAGGCGCAGGAGACCGTAGGTGAGAAACCAGCTGAGCCCGAGCACGCCCACCAGGACCAGCGTCACCTCTTCCGCCCGCAGGCCGGCCGTGACCGGAAGAAGCCCCACCGCCCGCTGGGCCGCAAACGAGGCCAGGCTGACGGCAAACACCGCCAGGATGGCCTTGTGAAACACCGTCAGCCGCGAGTGCACCGCTTCGTGGGCATGGCGCAGCCAGCCCGTCCGCTCCACCCCTACCCCTCCCTGGCCACCGTCCGACTGAAGGCTTCGCAAGCGCAGCCACCCTCTCCTGCAAGCTGCGACCAGTCGGGAGGCGGACCGCCTTCGAGCGGGCAGCGACGGCAGCGGGCCTTCAGTCCCATGCGCCGGGAGTGCTCCGACACGTCGGTCGCGAACCGATCGAACAGTTCCGGCGCCGAGATGCCCAGGGCCCGGGCGTCATCCCCCAGGCTGCGGGCCATGTTGCCGATGATCCGCAGGAGGTCCTCTTTGAGGTCCCACAACTCGGTGTAGCGGTCGTCGCTGAGCGTGGGGAGGTTCGCGCGCAGGTAATGCTCCGCGAACGCCTGGTGGCGGGACTCGTCCTGGATGACCCTGACGGCCATGTGGCCCAGCGGCGCGTCCTTGTACAGGACCGCCAGGGCCCGGTAAAAGTGCTTGGCGAACAGGTCCGACACCATGATCCCGAAGACCCAGGTGGCGATCTCCTGCCCCGCCCGCATCCGGTGGTGGTAGCGCAGCATGTCCGGCAGATCCCGGATCGCCAGCGGATCGGTCTGCAGCCCGTCGTACAGCCGCGTGATCGCCTCCAGGTGCCGGGCCTCGTCGACCATGAAGGTCGAGAGGTACACCACATACGACATGTCCCGGTGCTCCGAGAAGTACGCAATGGCCCGGTTGGCGCCCAGCATGGCCGACTGCTCTCCCAGGTAGACCGGCGTCATGAGATGGGCGAGCGCCAACGCCGCCCGGGGCTCGACGCCCGAAGGGAGGAACTCGGGATAGTCCTCGCTGGTCCAGGAGATCCGGGCACCCAGGTGAAAGAGGCGCAGAAGCTTGCGGTCAGAGATATCCGGCTTGATGCGAATCACGTGCCCCAGTCCCCTTCCCGACCATGCTCCCCCCACCATCATGGGCGCTGCGGCGCCACGGCGCATCGGGCGGGCGCCCTATCTTGCCGCCCGCCGCCCGGACCCCTCCCCCGGGCGCCCGGGGCGAGAAGCCGCCCCGGAGCGGATTTGAGCTGGCATATGGGTTCCATCCGTGATAGAATGAATGCTGAAGTTCTCACCGAGGTGATCCGTTGGTTCAGATCGAAGTCAAGAACAAGAACGGCTGGCCGCTGACGCCGTGCTCCCTGGAGGTCGCCAGGCGAGAGGTGGCGCTGGGGCGGGCGCGCTGGGTGGGACCCCGGGCGATACGGCTCAGGTTCAACCCGTTCCACGACCGCAAGGTCCGCAAGAAGATCCTCGAACGCGACGATTTCACGTGCGCGTACTGCCGGGGCAAGGCGGGTACGATCGACCACCTGCTTCCCTGGTCCCAGGGCGGGCGCACCACCATGCAGAACTGCGTGGCGGCGTGTGCCGAGTGCAACGGCCGCCGGGGCAACCTGCCGGTGGAGGCGTTCATCGAGACCCTGGAGCACCCCGTGACCCATCCGCTGCTCGTGACGCGCACCGGCGCCCGCACCGGCTGAGAGCCGTGGGCCCACTGGCGGGCCAGTCGGCGGTGGTCACCGGCGCCACCGGGGGCATCGGCCGGGCCGTGGCTTGGTCGCTGGCCGCCGACGGCGCCTTCGTGGTCGCCACCTTTCACCGCGACGCCTGTGCCGCGCAACGGCTCCGCGCCGAGGCGGAGGCGTCGGGCTTGCGTGTGCTCGTGATGCCGGCGGACGCCGGCGATCCGGCGAGCGCGCGCCCGCCCGTCGCCGCCGCGGAGGGCGGCGGAAAGCTGAGCATTCTGGTCCACGCCGCGGGCGCCCCGTTCTACGGCCTCGTGCAGGACACGGGAGCGGACGCGTTCCATGAGCTGTGGCGCACCCACGTGGGCGGGGCGTTCGAGCTCGTGCGCGCGGGCGCGCCGGGCATGATCCGCCGCCGCTACGGCCGCATCGCCTTCATCGGCTCCCTGTGGGGCAGCCGCGGGGCGGCCGGCGAGAGCGCCTACGCCGCCGCCAAGGGCGGTCTTCACGCCCTGGCCCGCTCGCTCGCCCAGGAGCTCGGCCCCAGCGGCATCACGGTGAACGTGGCCGCTCCCGGCCTCATCAATTCGGGCCCGCCGCCGCCGGGCGGCGAGGCCACCCTCGAGGCGTTCCGGGCCGAAACCCCAGTGGGCCGCGCGGGATCGCCCGAGGAGGTGGCCCGCCTGGTGCGCTTTCTCGTGGATCCGGGATCGGGGTTCATCACCGGCCAGATCATCGGCATCGACGGCGGCCACCCGTGATCAGCCGCCGGTGACGGTGACCTCGGGCACCGGGGCGACCAGCACCGCCTCGTTTCCCGCGCCCAGCGCCCTGGCCACCGCCCACGCCTGGGGCAGGGCGCCGGCCGGCGCCCAGACGGTGAGCGCCCCGCCGCGCACCGCGCCCGGGTGCACCTGGAACCCCGCCGCGACGAGCCGCTGGGTCCAGGTGGCAGCGCACTGCGCGATGACCTCCACCGACGCGGGCGAGGGCAGGGGCGGCAGTCCCGTGGCCGCACCCCGGGATCCGAGGGGCGCGAGCTCCCGGGCGATGTGCGCGGGACTGAGGACGTCGTAATAGGCGCCCTCGATGGCGCCCTCGGCGTTGACGCCGGGGATGCTTTCGGGTCCCAGCTGCATGGAGTCGGCGATGCTCCCCAGGGTCAGATGCTTCACGTGCATCGACGCCACCTCGAGGGCCAGGCCCACCAGCGCGTGGGTGCTCAGGTTGGTGCGCACGTCGCGGCTCCACACCGAGAGCAGCCTGGGCAGCGACGCCGCGGCCCGTGCCGGTTCCAGCACCTCGGCCTTGATGGCCGAGAGCACCTGGGCCTCGGCGTTCATGCGCTGGAAGTCGTTCACCCGCGCGCCGTCCGCCGCCTGGTTCTGGCGGATCCGCACGTACGCGAGCGCCTGCTGGCCGTCGAGCCGCTGAACGCCCGGCTGGAAGTTGGCGCCGCTGTTGGCGGGGTCGTAAAGCCGCGCGGGCACGTCGATCTTCACCCCGCCCACGGCGTTCACCGCGTCCACGAATCCCTGGAAGTCCGTGACGATGTAGTGGCGGATCTTCAGGCCCGTGAGCCTGGACACCGCCGCCATGGCCATGCGGGGGCCCTGGGCCGGCGCCACCTGCGCCCCGAGGAAGAAGGCGCTCTTGATCTTGGGAATGGGGTCCCGCCATCGCGGGTACGCGAAGAGCACGTTGCGCGGGATCGAGACGAGGGTGACCACGTTCTTGGCCGGATCCACGTGCGCCACCATGAGAATGTCGGCCTGTCCCGGCGCCAGCGGCGAGGCGGCGTTGCGCGCGTTGTTGCCGATCAGAAGGACGTTGGTGCTGCGCGAACCGGTGGCCAGCGCCTTGCCGATGGACCGGGCCACGGGCTTCCACAGCGGCGTCGAGCCCGGGCGCTGGGCGCCGGTGGCGGCGGCGGCGCCCGCGACCACCAGCGCGCCCGCGGCGATCCAGAGCAGGCGGCGCCCCCTCATCGGAGAGCGGCCCCCCGGGGCCGGCCCGGGCACCGTGTCCCCCTGACCGCCCGCGACCCGCCGGGTCCTTGCGGGGCTTGAGCCGCCCTATCCGCTGCGACGCGCGTTGCGGGCACTGCGGCCGCCCTCCCCTCCCCATCCTCTTGAACCGTTACCCCCGCCGCCGGCGCTCGGCGCCTTCGTCCCGCCGCCGCAGGGTCACCGTCATCGTTTTCGCGGCGATACCGCCGGTTCCGACCGCGGATTCGCCCAGCCGCTCCATTATATCATTTTCTGCACGCTCATCGACCCCTCGACGATCGTCGTCATCGAGGCCGATGAAATACACGGGGCCCTCAGTTGTCGACGACCACGACCCGGGCGCTGCTCCCGGGAACCACGTACTCGTTGCTCGCGGCGACCGCTCGCGCCACCGCCCAGCCCGCGGCGGGCTCGCCGGGGGGATAGTAGACCGTGATGTGGCCTCCGCCTGCGGTCACCTGGGCGGTGAGGGGAAAACCGGCCGCCTTGAGCCTGCTGATCAGCGAGGCGGAGCCCGACACCTCCACGGGCACCGAGGCCGGCGCGGGCAACGGCGGCAGCCCCGTGCTGGCGGGGCCGCCGCCCAGCGGCGCCAGCTCGGCCTCGATGTGCGCGGGGTCGAGGATGTCGTAGTAGGCCCCCTCGATGGCTCCCTCCGCGTTGACCCCCGGCAGCGGGGCGCTGGCGAGGATCATGGAGTCGCGCAGCGCGCCCAGCGTGAGATGGTGGAAGTGGTCGCCGGCCGCGCCGATGAGCAACCCCACGAGCTGGGAACGGTTGAGGTTGGTGACCACGTCGCGCTGCCACACGGCCACCAGCCTCGGCACCGTGGTGGGGGCGGTGGCTGGGTTGAGCAGCGCCCGCTTCAGGCCGGCGAGGACCTGGGCCTCCGCGTCCATGCGCTGGAAGTCGTTGACCCGCACGCCGTTCCCGGCCTCGTTCTGACGGATGCGCACGTAGGCCAGCGCCTGGGCGCCGTCGAGCCGCTGCACCCCGGGATAGAGGTTGGCGCCGCTGTTCTTGGGGTCGTACAGGCGGGCCGGCACGTCCACCGTGATGCCCCCCACGGCGTTGATGGCGTCCACGAACCCCTGGAAGTCCGTGACCACATACCCGTTGATGGGCAGGCCCGTGAGCTTGGAGACCGCCTGCACCGCCATCTGCGGCCCGCGGTTGGGCGTCTCGTTCGCGCCCAGGAAGAACGCGCCCTTGATCTTGGGGATGGGATCACGCCAGCCCGGGTAGGCGAACAGCACGTTGCGCGGGATGGAGATCAGGGTGACGGTGCGGGCCGCCGGATCCACGTGCACCACCATCAGGATGTCCGCCTGGCCGGGGCTCAGCGGCGAGGTGGCGCTGCGGGCGTTGTTGCCGATGAGCAGGATGTTCTCGCTTCCCGAGACTCCCGAGATGAGGCGGCCCAGCGTCGCCGTGACCGGCTCCCACACCGGCGCGGCGGGGTCGCTGAGGCGCTGGAGCACGATCCCCAGGGCCAGGAGCACCGCCAGGCCCAGGATGATGACGGGCACCGGGCGCAGCCGCCGCCGCCGGTGTCTTGCGCTGCGTCGAACCAGATCGAACTCCCCTTCCCGAGCCTACCGCAGCACCACGTGCGGGACAAGTCCGCCGCCGGCGCCATCCCGCCGTGCGGGAGCCCTTCGGAATGCGCGTCGGGGCGACACGGAACACCGGAGCCAAGCTGGCCGCCTCAAGCGGCCAGATCCGCCGGGATACCAGGGTTGCCGCGGTGGCCCGGGCGCACCCGGGCCAAGCGCGCCGGGTCAGGGCAGGCGGTGAGGCTGGGTCTCGGTCCGGTTCCAGGCACCCCCGGTACCGCCCCAGCCCATGGCCACGGAGATGCGCTCGGCGTGGGCGGCGAGGAGCTCCACGAGCGCGGGCAGGGCCTCCAGCCTAAGCCGGGAGGTGGAGCCGGAGATGCCCACCGACGCGACCACCTGGCCGGTGAAGTCCCGGATGGGCACGGCCACGCAGCGCAGGCCGATGTCCGTCTCCTCGTTGTCGACGGCGTAACCTGAGGCCCGCACCCGGCGCAGTTCGTCGAGCAGGGTCGCCACGTCGCCGATGGTGTGCTCGGTGTAGCGCGGCAGCCCGGTCACCTCGGCGATGCGGACCACGTCGCGCTCGTCAAGGTGCGCGAGCAGCACCTTGCCCAGCGAGGTGCAGTGGGGCGGCCGGCGCGAGCCCACGGGACTGGTCAGGTTGAGCAGGTGCTCGCCCTCGAACTTCTCCACGTAGACCACCTCGCCGTGGTCGAGGACCCCCAGGTGCGTGGTCTCGCCGGTCTCGTCGCGCAGCGCCTCGAGGTGGGGACGAGCCTGGGTCACCAGCTCCATGTCCGTGAGCACGATCGCGCCCAGTTCGAACAGCCGCAGGCCCAGGCGGTAGGTTGCGCGCTCGCGGTCGTGTTCCAGGTATCCCGCCGCGCACAGCCGCGTCGCCAGCCGGTGCACGGTGCTGCGGTGCAGGCCCATGGCCTGGCTGAGCTCGCGCAGGGAGAGATGATGCCGGGCGGGCGTGAAGCAGTCGAGCAGGGCCAGGATGCGGTCCACGGTCCTCGGCCCCACCGGCGACAGCGAGGGCGCACCGGCCTCCCGAGACTTCCCTTCCAGCGCCATCACCCCGAGGCCTCCCTGGTTGGCCGCCCGAGCCGCCGGGCCCGCATCCGCGCTGGGCGGACCGCCGGCCGCGGCGTGCCGCTCGCTGGCGGCGAGGGTCGAAACGTGAAGCAAACGGATCCTGCGCTGCCACTATAGCCTTCCTCGCCGGGATCTTCAACGAAGCCTCCCGCCTGCGCCTCGCGGCGCGAGATCCGCACAGATTGCCCCGGGCCGCGGCAGGATTCCTCACCGCCCCGGCGAATGATCGCACCATCGTCGCGATTTTTGATACATATGTCTTATTCTATGAGACACCGTCACGGTCCTTCCGTCCCTCATCCATGCGGAATCACGAGCGAGGGAACACGGTGCGCAATCGTTCGGGCGTGGCGGCGACCGGCGGTTTCGATCCTGCGGGGGCTGGTGGGGGGGCTCTCCTGCGCCGACTGCGTTTCGGCGGGGTCTACGCCATCCTGGCCTTCATCGTCCTCGTGGGCGCGATCCTCTATCCCGGGGTGCTGACTCCGGTCAACCTGGCCAATGTCGTCACGCAGGCCGTGCCCCTGGGGCTGACCGCCCTGGGCATGACCCTGGTCCTCGTCACCGGGGAGATCGACCTCTCGGTGGGCTCGGTCATCTCCATCGTCTCGGTGATCTCGGCCAACGGCATGCAGGCCAGGGACGCGCTCATCGCGCCCGTGCTCCTCGCGGCCGCCGCCACGGGGGTCGCCGTGGGCCTGGTGAACGGCCTGCTCACCACCCGCCTCGGAATCCCCTCCTTCATCGTGACCCTGGCCATGCTGCTCATCCTGCAGGGCGTCAACCTCGTGTGGACGTCGGGCGGTCCCTCGAGCACCCTGGCTCCGGCCTTCGGGCACTTCAGCGCCCTGACCCTGGGACCCTTGCCCGTGGGAGCGCTCGTCCTGGCCGCGGGCACCGCCGCGATCTGGACGGTGCTGAACCGCACCGTCGCCGGGCGAGCCCTGTACATCGTGGGCGGCAATCCCCGGGCCGCCTTCATCGCCGGGATCCCCGTGGCCCGCATGCGCACCCTGGCGTTCATGCTCTGCGGACTGTTCGCCGCGCTGGCCGGCATGTTCGAGACCTCGTACGTGGGTTCCGGCCAGAGCTGGCTGGGATCGGGAATGGAACTCACCGCCATCGCGGCGACGGTCATCGGCGGCACCTCGCTCTTCGGAGGGCGCGGCAGCGCGGCCGGCGCCCTGGGCGGAGCGCTCCTGCTCGCCGTCATCTTCAACCTCCTCGTCATCTCCGGCGTGCCGGCGGCGTTCGAGCCCGTGGCCACCGGGCTGATCCTCCTCCTGGGCGTGGCGCTGTACCAGTCGCCGGAACACCACGGACTGCGCGCCCTGGTGCGCCACCTGGCGCGCGCGGGCGGCACGAGACCGGAAGGGAGGTGATGGCGGGTGCGCCCCGGCCCGGGGCCGCGCTGGGCCAGCCGGTGCACTGAAGGACGACGGCCAGGTCCCGTCGAGGGGTCGGATCCAGGTGCGCGAAAGGAGAGCAGCGATGATCAAGGTGTGGTCCCGCTCCCGTGTCCTTCGCTCCCCCACCCGCCGGCCTCGCGGCCTCGGAATCCGGGGCCTCCTGGGTGTCACGGCCGTGGCCGTGGCGACCATCCTGACCACCGGCGGCGTCCCGGTCGCCGCCGGTTCATCCACCGGCTCGGCAAGTCACCGCTTCGTCTTCTATCCGCCCAAGGTCCCGCCGCAGTATGGCGTGCACATCATGGTGAACACCAAGCCGTATCAGCGCAAGCCGCCGTTCATCATCGGCTACGCGGACGCCTCCCTCTCCAACTCCTGGCGGATCATGGCCAAGGCCGAGGTGGAATGGGGCATCTCCCTGACCCACGGCCTGGCGAAGCTCGTCTACACCAACGCCAACAACAGCACGTCCCAGCAGATCGCCGACGTCGAGGACCTCCTGGCGCGGCACGTGGACGCGATCATCCTGGCGGCGACCAACACGAGCGCGCTGTGCCCCTCCATCGCCAAGGCCGTGGCGCAGCACGTGCCGGTCCTGATCCTGGAGCGCGCGGTCAGCTGCCGCAGCTACACCGAGTTCATCAACGACCGTGACAACGACAACGGCTACCTCCAGGGCGCGTGGGTGGCCCAGCGCCTCCACGGCCACGGCAACGTCGTCATCATCGGTGGCCAGCAGGGCAACGGCGCCACCATCGACGAGGTGGACAACGCCCTGAAGATCCTCCACCGCTACCCCGGCATCCATGTGCTGACGACCCAGTACGCCGACTACGAACCCGGCAAGTGCAAGGAGATCATGCAGGCGCTGCTGGCCCGCTATCCCAAGATCGACGCGGTGGAGTCCATCAGCGGCAACCAGGGCGTGGGCTGCTACGACGCGGTGAAGGCCGCGGGCCGCGTCTCCCAGATCAAGGCCTGGACCGGCGACGACGCCAACGGCTGGATGAAGATCGTCGCCCGCACCCACATCCCCTCCATCATGACGCCCATCCCCGTGGACGCGGGCAAGTACGCGGTGCTCCAGGCGGTGAAGATCCTCGAGGGAAAACCCGTCCCGGAGGACTTCATCGTGCCCAAGCCCAACATCACCCCCGAGAACATCGCGCACTACGTCAAGTTCAACCGGCCTGACGAGTGGTGGTGGTCCGGCGGGCTGCCGTGCAAGTTCGACCCGTACTGCCCGCACAAGTGACCCGACGGTAACCCATCCTGGCAGGCCGAGGTGGCGCGATGGCAGTGGAGCGGCTGATGCCCCTGGATCCCGTGGAGCGGCGGGGCGAGGTGGTCCTGTCGGTCGAGGGCGCCGGGAAGACGTACTCGGGGGTCACCGTCCTCAGGGACGTCTCCCTCACCCTGCGCGCCGGTGAGGTCCACGCCCTGGTGGGCGAGAACGGGGCGGGCAAGAGCACCCTCGTGAAGATCCTCTCCGGGGCGATCGCCCCGGACACGGGCGTGGTGCGCCTCATGGGCGAGCCCGTTCACTTCGGCAGCCCTCTGGACGCGTTCCGCCACGGCGTGGGAACCGTGTACCAGGAGCTGACCCTGGTGGACAACCTCACCGTCGGCGAGAACGTGCTGCTGGGTCAGGAGCCCACCCGGCTGGGCGGGATCCTCCGGCTCGCGGACCTCAGGCGCATCAGCGAAGGGCTCCTCCGGCGGGTCTCCCTGCCCCAGCGCCCCGACGACCCTGTGCAGGCGCTGTCGGTCGCCCAGCAGCAGCTGCTGGAGCTGAGCAAGGCCCTGGCCCATCCCCTGCGCGTGCTCATCCTCGACGAGCCGACCTCCGCCCTGGGACCCGGGGAGAGCGAGGACCTCTACCGCCTCGTGGCCCGGCTCAAGGCGGAGGGGCTCGGCATCGTGTACATCTCCCACCGGCTCGACGAGGTCCTCAGGATCGCCGATCGGGTCACCGTCCTCAAGGACGGCGCGGTGGTGCTGAGGGCGGAGCGCGGCGAGATCGACGAGACCCAGCTCATCCGCGCCATGGTGGGCCGCGAGGTCGCCGACGCCGCGCTGCCCAGGGCTCCACACAGGGCGGCCCCGGCGGCCCTCGCGGTGGAGGGGCTTTGCGGTCACGGCTTTTCCGGGGTGAGCTTCACCCTGCGCCAGGGGGAGATCCTGGCCCTGTGCGGTCCGGTGGGCTCGGGTGCGGTGGAGGTGGCCCAGGTGCTGGGGGGCGTGGCCGTCGGCTTTCGGGGCTCGGTGCGCCGCGACGGGCGGGCGGTGGACCTCTCGTCCCCCGCCGCCGCGGCCGCCGCCGGAATCGTGTTCGCCCCGGAGGACCGAAAGCGCGACGGCCTCGCCATGGGCCGGACCGTCCGCGAGAACATCACCATGGGGATCCTTCCCGCGCTGCGCCGCCGGGGCCTGCTCTCGCGGGCCGACGAGGCGAGCGTGCTCCAGCGCGGCGTGCGGGAGGTGGCCCTCTCCCCGGCGCTCCTCGACCGCGAGTGCCGGTACCTGAGCGGCGGCCAGCAGCAGAAAGTGCTGCTGGCCCGCTGCCTGGCGGCCCGTCCCAAGGTGCTGGTCCTCGCCGAACCCACCCGCGGGGTGGACGTGGGCGCCCGGGCGGAAATCTACGAGATCGTCCGCCACCTGGCCGAGGGGGGCATGGCCATCCTGGTCGTCTCCTCGGACACGCGCGAGGTGGTGCAGCTGTGCGACCGGGTGGTGGTGATGGCCCGGGGACAGGTGGTCCGCGAGCTCGAGGGGCCCGAGCTCACCCGCGAATCCGTCATGGCCAGCGCGTCGGTGGCGCGCGACGGGGACCCGCGGCCGGGCGCCCTTCCGGGGCCGACGGCGCCGTCCGCCACGCGGCGAAGGGCGGTGCGGCCGGCCCTGGTCCCCTTCGCGGCCCTTGTGCTCCTCAGCGTCGTGTTCAGCTTCCTGACCCCGTACTTTCTGGGCGGGCAGAACCTGGGCAACCTGGCCCGCCAGATGGTGGTGCTGGGCCTTGCGAGCGTGGGTCAGATGCTGGTCATCCTCACCGGAGGCATCGACCTGAGCATCGGAGCCGTGGCGACCCTCGCCAACCTGGTGAGCGCCTCGCTGCTCCTGGGGCCCCTCGCCGGGCTCGCGGTGCCCCTGACGCTGCTGATCGGCGTGGCCGCAGGGGTGGTGAACGCGTTTCTGGTCAACTTCAAGATTCCCCCCTTCCTGGCCACGTACGCGATGGCCCTCATCGTCAACGGCCTGGGCCTGGGCTGGTACGAGAACGGAACGGCCACCGTGCCGCGCTACTTCTGGGGACTGTCGGGCGTCCGGCTGGGTCCCTTCCCCGCGGCCACCCTGGTGGTGTTCGGGCTGTTCGCGCTCGCGGGCTTTCTTCTCCTGCGCACCGCCATGGGCCGCCACCTCTTCGCGTTCGGCCGCGATCCCGAGGCTGCCCGGGTGAGCGGCGTGCGTCCCGTGCGCATGGTGCTCTTCGCGTACGTCACCTCCGCGCTCATGGCCGCGCTGGTGGGGGTCTTTCTCACCGCCCGCATCGGCAGCGGGCTGCCCAAGTCCGCCTCGGGCCTGGAGCTGGACGCCATCGCCGCCGTGATGCTGGGCGGAGCCAGCCTGTTCGGCGGCCGGATCACGGTGCTCGGAACCATCGCCGGGGTCATCGTCCTCACGGTCATCTCCAACGGCCTCACCCTCCTGGCCGTGAACCCCTTCTACATCGGAATCCTCCGGGGACTCATCATGCTCGCCGTGGTGGCCGTGTGGGCCTACACCGACCGGATCCACCGGGAGTCGAGACTGGCCTGACGGGGCCCCGAGGCCGCCGCCAGAGACAAGGAGCGATGCACATGGAACCCTTGGGCTGGGCGCTGGTGGGCACGTCGGGCTTCGCCGAGTCCACCTTCGCCCCCGCGATCCGGCGCTCGACCCGGGCCCGGCTGGTGGGCGCGGTCGGGTCGAGTCTCGAGCGATCCCAGGCGTTCGCCACCCGCCACGGCGCACCGAGCGCCTTCGCGTCCCTCGAGGCGCTGGCCAGGGATCCGGGCGTGCAGGCGGTGTGGGTGGCCACGCCCAACCATCTCCACGCGCCCATGGCCATGGAACTGATGCGGGCCGGAAAGCACGTCCTGGTCGAAAAACCCATGGCCATCCGCGTCGAGGACGCCCGGGCCATGCTGGAGACCTCTCGCCGGGAGGGCGTTCGCCTCAAGGTGGGCTATCACCACCGTTTCCGGCCCCTGCACCAGGCGATGCGGGAGCGGGTGGCCGCCGGCGCCGTGGGGCGGGTGGGGGAGGTGCGCGTTCACTTCTTCGCGCCCTACGACGCCCCCCCGCCCGCCTGGCGCCAGGATCCCGCCACCAGCGGAGGCTGGGCCATCAACGACGTGGGCACCCACCTCATCGATCTCATGCTGTGGATCAGCGGCCTGCCCGCGCGGGTCGTGGGCGCAGGGCTCCGCTCGCAGCGCTTCGGCCTGCCCACCGACGACACGGCGACGGTCCTCTTCGCGCTGGGCGACTGCGCGGTGGGGGTGATGGAGACGTCGACGGCCCTTCCCAGCCCGTCGAGCCGCATCGAGGTGTACGGAGACCGCGGCTGGCTGCGCGCCGACGACACCCTCGGCGGCGGGGGCACCCTGGAGGGGACCGGCCTGGCACCCATGGCCGCCGAGCCCCACGACCCCTTCGTCACCGAGGTGGACGACTTCTGCGCCGCCGTCGCGGGGCTTGCTTCCCAGGGGGCCGAGGGCCCGGTGTGCGTGGACAACGTCGACCTCATCCAGACCGCCCGCGCCATGGACGCAAGCCTGGCGCAGGCCATGGGAGGGAGCGGACGATGAGCGGCATGGTGCGGCGCGCGGTGGAAGTGGAATGGGTGGACCTCATGGGTCACAAGGACGCGGCCCTGACCAAGCTCTTGGTCACCCGCGAGACCTGCGGCGCGAGGAACCTGGACTTCTTCATCTCCTCGTACGCTCCCAAGGCCCACGCCGAGGTCCACGCTCACGAGCGCTCCGAGGAGGTCTTCTACTTCCTCGCCGGGGAGGGGCTCTTCCTGCTCGACGGCGAGCGGCACGTCGTGGAGCCGGGCACGGTGATCTTCGTCCCGCCCGGTTCCCGCCACGGCATCTTCAACACGGGGTTCACCCACCTGGTGTTCGTGGTGACCGCCTCCCCGCCCGAAGAGGCGTTTCACGCCCACTACCGGGAGTACTTCGCGGCTCCCGAAGCGGACCACGAGGCGCCTCGGTCATGACGGGCCCCGCCGCCGGCGCTCCCACCCGGCTGCCCGAGCCCGTGGAGCGCTTTCTCGCCCGCGGTCACGGCCTGTGGATCGACGGGCGGTGGGAGACCCCCGCCGCCGCCCGAACCCTCCCCGTCCTCAATCCCGCCGACGGTTCCACGCTGGCTCACGTCGCCCTCGCCGAGGCCGCGGACGTGGACCGGGCGGTCGCGTCCTCGCGCCGGGCGTTCGACGAAGGGACCTGGACCCGCGTTCCACCCGCCGAGCGCTCCCGGTGCCTCGAACGGCTCGCGGACCTTCTCGAGGAGCACGAAGACACCCTGGCGGTGCTCGACACCCTCGACAACGGCATGCCGCTCGCCCAGAGCCGGGGCGAGGTGCGCTCCTCGGCGGCGCACCTCAGGTACTACGCCGGCTGGGCGACCAAGATCCACGGGGAGACGATCCCCGTCCGCGAAGCCGGCCGCTTCTTCGTGTACACGCGGCGCGAGCCGGTGGGCGTCGTCGCCGCCATCACCGCCTGGAATTTCCCCCTGGACAACGCGACGTGGAAGCTGGGAGCGCCCCTGGCGGCGGGTGACTGCGTCATCCTCAAGCCGGCCGAGGAGACGCCGCTCAGTGCCCTCTACCTCGCCCAGCTGAGCCGCGAGGCGGGCTTCCCGCCCGGGGTCCTCAACGTGATCACCGGGCTCGGCGAGGAGGCAGGGGCCGCCCTGAGCGAGCATCCCCGCGTGGACAAGATCGCCTTCACCGGCTCCACCGAGACCGGCCGCAAGATCGTCGCGGCCTCCGCGGGCAACCTCAAGCGTGTCACCCTGGAACTCGGCGGCAAGTCCGCGGTGATCCTCCTCGACGACGTGGCCGTCGAGGAGGTGGCCCCGTCGGTACTCCACGGGGTCTTCCACAACGCGGGCCAGGTCTGCTCGGCGCTCTCGCGGGTGCTGGTGCAGCGGCGGCGCTACCGGCCGTTCACCGAGAGAGTGGCCGAGCTTGCGAGCCGGATCCGCGTGGGTCCCGGGCTCGACCCGGACACCCAGATGGGGCCCCTGGTCTCCGAGACCCAGCTGCACCGCGTCCTCGGGTACATCGACGCGGGCCGGCGGGAAGGGGCCCACGTCCTGTGCGGCGGCACCCGCCCGGGTGGACCGCTGGGGAACGGATACTTCGTCGCACCCACCGTGTTCGGGCAGGTGGACCCAGGCATGCGCATCGCCCAGGAGGAGATCTTCGGCCCGGTCCTCGGCGTCGTGCCCTTCGACACCCTGGACGAGGCGGTGGCGCTGGCCAACGCCACCCCGTACGGACTGGCGGCCGGGGTGTGGACCCACGACCTGGCGGCCGCACATCGCCTGGCGGCGAACCTGAGGTCAGGCACCGTGTGGGTCAACTGCGACAACGAGTTCGATCCCGCCGTCCCCTTCGGTGGTTACCGGCAGAGCGGCTACGGTCGGGAGCTCGGGGCGCACGCCCTGGAAGCCTACACCCATGTGAAGAGCGTCTGGATCTCGCTCGCAGGACCGGGGGAGGGGTCGGCGCGACCCGCCAACCCGTGACCCCGCGGCGACCTGAGGGGGCGCGTCGAGGGAGGATGGGAACGAAGTGTCCCTGAGAAGCGGAGTGACGCTCCGGACCGGGGGTGCCGTCATCGTCGACCAGCTGGTGCGCCAAGGCGTCCCGTACGCCTTCGGGCTGTGCGGCCACGCCAACATCGGGCTGCTCGACGCCCTCTACGACGCACGCGCGAACGTACGCACCATATCCGTCCACCACGAGCAGGCCGCCGGCCATATGGCCGACGCGTATTTCCGGCTCACCCACGAGCCCTGCGCCATCTTCGCCTCCTCCGGTCCCGGCTCCACCAACCTGCCCGTCGCCCTCGCGTCGGCGATGATGGACTCCTCGGCGCTCTTGGCCATCACCGGCAACGTCCCCAGCTCCCACTTCAACCGCGGCGCCTTCCAGGAAACCTACCGCTACTTCCAGGCCGACTTTCCTTCGGTGCTGCGTCCCTACGTCAAGCGCAGCTTCCAGCCCACCCGGCCCGAGCAGCTCCCGGGGGTGATGCGCCAGGCCTTCCGCATCATGTGCGACGGCCGACCCGGACCGGTGCACGTGGACGTGCCCCTGGACCTGTTCGTGGAGAAGGTGGAATGCGACGACGGCGACGCCCCCGTCCCCGGTCCGCCCGTGTTCCGGGGCGGCGCCGATCCCGAGCGGGTCCGCGCGGCGGTGGGGATGCTGCTCGAGGCGCGGCGCCCGGTCCTCTTGGTGGGCGGCGGGGTCGTGCTGTCCGAGGCCGAGGCGCAAGTCCAGGCGCTGGCCGAACGCCTGGGCCTGCCGGTGGTGAGCACCCCCCTGGGCGCGGGCGTGCTGACGGAGGATCATCCCCTGCACTTCGGTCGGGTCGGCCGCAACGGCACGTACGCGGCCAACGAGGCCACCCGGGGCGCCGACGTGCTCGTGGCCCTGGGCGTGCGCTTCGACGACCGGGTCTCGAGCGGCTGGATCCACGGCTACACCTTCAGCATCCCCCCCACCCGCCTCATCCAGGTGGACGTGGATCCCGACGAGATCGGACGCAACTACCCCGTGGCCATCGGCCTCCTGGGAGACGTCAAGACGGTGGTGGGCCAGATGCAGGCCGAGCTCGGTCCCGGCGGGATCCGCCCGGGGTCGGAGGCGGCCTGGGTCGGTCGGCTCGAGGAGGCCCGGCGCGTCTGGCAGGCGGATCGGGCCCCGCTGCGCGAGGCCGACGGGGTTCCCTTCCATCCGGAGCGGCTGATCACCACCCTGGCCGCCGCGCTGCCCGAGGACGCGGTGGTCCTCTCCGACGTGGGCGTGCACCACAACTGGCTGGTGCAGAGCTGGCCCGTGCGCCGGCACCGCTCCCTGCTGCAGTCGTGGGGATTCGGCTCCATGGGGTTCGGCGTGTGCGGCGTCCTGGGGGCCCACCTGGCGGTGCCCGACCGGACGTGCGTGGCCGTGTGCGGCGACGGCGGGATGCTCATGACCCCCCACGCCGTGGCCACCGCCGTGGAGTATCACATCCCCGCCATCTGGGTGGTGTGGAACAACGGCGGATACCTCTCCATCCTGGACCTGCAGGTGGCCGCGTTCGGGCCCAGGGAGCTCGGGACCCGCTTCCTGGACGGGGAGAGCGGCGAACCGGTGCGCTACGACTTCGCGGCCATCGCCCGCGCCATGGGAGCGGACGGGTACCGCGTCGAGCGCGTCGGGGACCTGGGCGACGCCATCGACAGCGCCGTGCGCTCCCGCCGGCCGTCGGTGATCGACGTGCCGGTGCGCGGCGACGTGCGTCCCGCGGGGACCGGCGGGTGGCAGCTGCCGCCTCTGGCGCCGTTCGCCCCGTCGTACGTTCCGGGAGCCGGGGCCCAGTGAGGCCGCTGGGCGCCGCCACGTACGGGTTTCTCTACCGCTCGACGCTGGAGGAGGCGCTGACGGCCCTGGCGGAGCTGGGCATGCGCGAGGTGGAGCTCACGGCCAGTCCGCCGCACCTGTGGCCGGCCGGCGCGGGGGCGTACGAGCGCCTTCGACTCGCGCGCCGGCTGCGCCGGCTGGGACTCACGGTGGTGTCGGTGAACCCGACCTACCTGGACCTGAACCTGGTGAGCCTGAACCCCGCCATCCGCAAGGCGACGCTGGGTGAACTGGAATCGTGCATCGAGCTGTGTCACGACCTCGAGGGCCAGCTGGTGGTCGTCATCGGCGGCCGGCGGCACGGCCTGCTGCCTTCCCCGCTCGAGGACGCCACCGGGGTCCTCAAGCGGGGCCTCGAGCGGCTGCTGAGGCGGGCGTCCGCCCTGGGCGTGCGACTGGGCCTCGAGGCCGCCCCCTCGCTCTTTCTCGAGCGAACCCAGGACGTCGTCGCGGTCATCGAGGAGATGGCCGATCCGGGCCTGCGCCTGGTCTTCGACTCGGCCAACGTCTTCACGGCCGAGGATCCCCTCCCGGCCTGGCGGCTCGCGAGCGCCCACGCGGGGCTCGTGCACCTGTCGGACACGACGCGGTCGCGATGGACCCACGGGGCGGTAGGAACGGGGGACGTCCCCTTCCCGGCCCTCGCCGAGGCCATCGCCCTCACGGGGTACGCCGGTCCCAGCGTGCTGGAGGTGGTCGACGGCGCGGACCCCGCGGGATCGCTGGCGCGATCGGTGGCGGCGCTGGCGCCCCTGGGATGGGGGGCATGAGGTGGCGGTGGCGGAAGGAGGCGTGAGCGTGGAACGTGCGACCGGGCTTCTGGTGGGCGGCGCCTGGCGCCGCAGCGGTCAGGTGCGCCCCGTGAGGGATCGGTGGAGTCGGGCGCTCGTGGGCGAGGTGGAACTGGCTCGGCCCGAGGACGTCGCCGCCGCCGTCGGGTGCGCCGCCGACCTGGCGCGCGCGTGGCGCGCGGATCCGCCGCCGCCCGGCGAACGGGCCCAATGGCTGGAACGGGCCGCCGCGCTGCTCGAGGAGCGGCGGGCCGAGCTTATGGAGACGGTGGTGGCCGAGACGGGCTTCACCGTGACGGACGCCGCCACCGAGGTCACCCGCGCCGCCGGGACGCTGCGCATCTCAGCCGAGGAGGCACGCCGCATCGGCGGGGAGGTGGTGCCGGTCTCCGCCCATCCGGGGTCGCACGATCGCATCGCCTTCACCCAGCGGTCGCCGGTGGGGGTCGTCTGCGCCGTGAGCCCGTTCAACTCCCCCCTCAACACGGTGTGCCACAAGATCGGTCCCGCGCTGGCCGCGGGCAACGCGGTGGTGCTCAAGCCCTCGGTGCTCACCCCCCTGAGCGCCACCCTGCTCCTGACGGTGCTGCTCGAGGCCGGGGTGCGGCCGCAGGCGCTGGGCCTGGTCGTGGGCAGCGGGGAGCAGGTCGGCGAGCAGCTGCTGCGGGACCGCCGGATCGACATGTACACCTTCACCGGCTCCACGGCCGCGGGCCAGCGGGTCAAGTCCGCCTCCGGGCTGGCCCGGGTGCACCTGGAGCTGGGCGCCAACTCCCCCACCCTCGTCCTGGCGGACGCCGACCTGGACCTCGTGGCCGACCTCGTCACCCAGGCCGGATATCGCAAGGCGGGGCAGGTGTGCACCTCGGTGCAGCGCCTCATCGTCGACGAGCGCGTCGCCGACCGCCTGTGCGAGCTTCTGGCCCCGCGGGTCCGCGCGCTCGCGGCGGGGGATCCCCACCTTCCGTCGACCCGGGTGGGCCCCCTGATCCACGACGAGGCCGCCGAGCGCGTCGCCGGCTGGATCGCCGAGGCCAGGGCACAGGGCGCCGGGATCCTGGCGGGGGGCCACCGGGAGGGCGGGCTCGTGGCCCCGACGCTGCTGGACGGGGTGACCGAGGAGATGCGCGTGGCCCGGGAGGAGGTGTTCGGGCCGGTGGTGGGGCTGATGCGCGTGGACTCGCTGGCGGCGGCGATCCGCGTGGCCAACGCCACGGCGTACGGCCTTCAGGCCGGGATCTTCACCCGGGACGTCGACGCGGCGTTCTACGCCGCGCGGCGGCTCGAGTTCGGGGGGGTCATGGTGAACGACACGTCGAGCTACCACGCGGACCTGATGCCCTACGGCGGGATCAAGGCGAGCGGCTTCGGCCTGGAGGGGCCCCGCTACGCGGTGCAGGAGATGACGGTCCCGAGGATCCTGGTGTTCAACCTGAGGCGGCCCGAGCAGGCGTGACGATGGAGGGAAGCGACATGGGGCAGGCGTTCGACGTGGTGGTCGTGGGCAGCGGGAATGCGGGGCTTTGCGCCGCCCTCGCCGCCGCCGAGGGCGGCGCCCGCACCCTGGTGCTGGAGCGGGCCCCCCGGGAGTGGCGGGGCGGGAACTCCCACTTCACCGCCGGCGCCTTCCGCTTCGCGTACCGGGGCCTTGAGGACGTGGAGCAGGTCGTGGGACCCTTGGATGAGCACGAGCGCACCGCCGTGGAGGTGGGTTCGTACTCCGAGGAGCAGTACTACGACGATCTGTGCCGGGTGACCCAGTACCGCTGCGATCCCGAGCTCGCGGACCGGCTGGTCTCGGACTCGTTCCCCGCCATGTGCTGGATGCGCAGCCAGGGAGTCCGGTTCGAGCTCATGTACGGCCGGCAGGCGTTCCAGGTGAGGGGCCGCCACCGCTTCTGGGGCGGGCTGATCGTGGAGTCGGTGGGCGGAGGGGCGGACCTTGTGCGCATGCTCGCCGACGCCGCCGAGGCCCGCGGGGTGACGCTGCGCTACGACGCGCGGGCCCGCCGCCTGCTCCTGGAGGGGGGCCGCGTGCGCGGGGTGAAGGTGCAGACGCCCCAGGGCGAGGAGACCGTCCGGACCCCCGCGGTGGTGCTGGCGTCGGGCGGCTTCGAGGCCAGCGCGCAACTGCGGGCCGCGTACCTGGGTCCGGACTGGGATCTGGCCAAGGTGCGGGGCACGCCGTACAACACCGGGGACGGGATCGTCATGGGCCTGGAGGCCGGGGCGGAGCCGTACGGGCACTGGTCGGGCTGCCACGCGGTCGCGTGGGACCAGAACGCTCCTGCGCACGGGGACCGCAAGATCGCCGACGGCTTCCAAAAGCATTCGTACCCGTTCGGGATCATGGTCAACCGCGAGGGCCGGCGCTTCGTCGACGAGGGCGCGGACTTTCGCAACTACACGTACGCGAAGTACGGCCGGGAGATCCTGCGCCAAAGCGACCACGTGGCGTTCCAGCTGTTCGACCGCAAGGTGATGCACCTCCTGCGCGACGAGTACCGCATCCCGGAGGTGACCCGGGCGGAGGCGGACACGATCCGGGAGCTGGCGAGGCGGCTTGAGATCGACGCGGACGCGCTGGAGCGCACCGTCGCCGAGTTCAACGCCGCGGTGCAGGAAGGAGACTTCGACCCCACGGTGAAGGACGGCAAGGCCGCGCGGGGGATCACTCCCCCCAAGAGCAACTGGGCGCTGCGGCTCGACGAGCCGCCGTTCGTGGGCTACGGGGTCACCTGCGGCATCACGTTCACCTTCGGGGGGCTCAGGGTGACGCCCGACGCGAAGGTGCTCGACACCGAGCACCGGGTCATCCCGGGCCTTTTCGCCTGCGGCGAGCTCGTGGGGGGCCTCTTCTACCACAACTATCCCGGGGGCACCGGCCTCATGTCGGGAACCGTCTTCGGCCGGCGCGCCGGTCAGGGCGCGGCCCGGCTCGCCGAGTCCGCGGACGCCCCCCGCCGCGCGTGACCCGGCATTCCGCAGAGGGAGGTGCGCGCCGTGCACCTGGTGGTGTGCGTGCATGCCATCGTCGATCCCGAGATCCCCGCGAGCCGCTTCGACGTCGATCCCGTGACCGGCAGGGCCCGCGCCGGCGACGGACCGATGGTGATGGGTCCCTATGACGAAAACGCGCTCGAGTGCGCCCTGAAGGTGCGCGACGCCCAGCCCGACACCCTCGTGACGGCGCTGTCCCACGGGGAGGAGGGCACCGAGGAGATCCTGCGCCGAGCGCTCGCGGTGGGAGCCACCGACGCGGCCCTCGTCCCGGGACCCGCCGGCGAACGGGACGCGTTCGCGGTCGCCAGGGTCCTCGCGGCGGCCATCGGGGAACTGGGCGAGGTGGACGCGGTGCTCATGGGCCTGGAAGGGGGCGAGTGGGACACCCGCCAGACGCCGCCGGCGCTGGCCGAGGTCCTGGGCTGGCCGCTCGTCTCCCCGGTGGCCGCCGTCGAGGCCTCGCCGCCGGGCGGCTTTCGCCTGCGGCGCATGCTCGAGGCCGAGACCCAGTGGGTGGCGGCCCCGCGGCCGGTGGCGGTCGCGGTGACCAACGACGGGACCAACGCGCTGCGCATGGCCCGGGTGCGCGACGTCCTGGCCTCGCGGCGCAGGCCCATCGTCACCCTGAGCGGGGGAAGCCGCGCGGACGTCCCGGCGGCGGTGCGCACCGAGGGGGTCGCCCTCGCGCCGAAGTCGGCGGGAACCTGCGTCCTGCTCGAGGGGCCCACGGGCGAGGCCAGGGGCCGGGCGCTGGCCCAGCGCCTCGTGTCGGAGCGGATCCTGTGAACGCGGGAGGGTCGGGAATGCGCGCATGCGTCGTGGCCGAACCGTCGCCCGAGGGACCGACCCGCGCGACCCTCGAGGCGATCGCCGCGGCCCGGGGCGCCGGGCCGCTTTCGGATCTCCTGGTGATCGACCCGGGTCCCGCCCCCGCGGACTACGGGGCCTACGGCGCCACCCGCCGCCTCGGCTTCGATCCTCCGGCCGAGATCGAGGACGACGCCGTCGCGGACCTCGCCGAGGCGGTCGCGGAGGCGGCGCCCGGCCTCGTGGTGTGGCCCGCCGGCCGCTGGGGCCTCGAGACGGGCACGCGGGTGGCCGTGCGCCTGGGCACGGGCTTTGTCGCCGCGGGTCAGGCTCTGATGGTCGACGCGCAGGGAGTCGCGGTCCGCAAGGGCATCCACGGTGGCAAGGCGGTGGCCACCCTCAGACCCCTGGGCCCCGTGCCCATGGTGCAGCTCTTGGCGGGCGCGGTGGACCCCGAGGACCCCGAGGCCGGGCCGCCCGCGCCCGCCGCAGTGCGCGGCCGCCGGCCCAGGGACGCCGCGGTGCGCGTCGAGCGGCGCGAAGCGGCCGCGAGCGACGGGGCCGACCTTGCGGGCGCTCGCCGCATCGTCAGCGGGGGCCGGGGGCTGGGCGGTCCCGAGGGGTTCGGGCGCCTCGCGGAGCTGGCCGAGCTCATCGGGGCGGCGGTGGGCGCATCCCGGGCGGCGGTGGACGCGGGTTGGGCGGCCCCGGCCCGCCAGGTGGGGCAGACCGGGGTCCAGGTGGCACCGGACCTGTACATCGCGGTGGGCATCTCCGGGGCCAGCCAGCACCTGGCGGGCATCACCCGGGCCCGCCACGTCGTCGCCATCAACCGCGACCCGGACGCGCCCGTCTTCCAGCGCGCCGAGCTGGGCGTGGTGGGCGACTGGCGCGAGGTGGTCGCGGGCCTCATCGGGGGCCTCGCGGAACACGGGGTCAAGCGCTAGCTCCAAGGCACGGGCCCGAAAAGGGGGACGTCAGCGGGTGGATCCCAGGTGGGTGCTGGTCCGGCTCGTGGTGTTGGGGATCCCGGGGCCGGTGCTGTTCGTGGCCGTGGGCCTCGCGGGCCTCGTCGTCTTCACCCGCGAGGCGCTCTGGCGGCTTGTGCGCCTTGCCCGGCTGCGAGCGGACCGGCGCCTCGACCGGCCGCTGCGCCGTGTCGGGTCGGTCCTGGTCAACGTGTTCGGGCAGCGGCGGCTGCTTCAAGACCCCGTGGCCGGGTCCATGCACGCGGTCATCTTCTGGGGATTCATCGTCCTGCTGGCCGGCAACCTCAACAACATCGTGGCGCCGCTCCTGGGCCAGGTCACCCTGCCCGTGTTCCGCGGCGCCCTCGGCCCGGCTTTTGTCTGGAGCCAGGATGTGGCCGAGGCGCTGGTGATCGTCGCCGTGGGCGTGGCCGCCTGGCGCCGCTACGTGCTCCGGCTGCCCCGGCTCACGCGCAGCTTCGGCGCCGGCGCGATTGTGCTGCTGATCTTCCTGCTCATGGCCACCGACCTTCTCATGAGCGCCATGCGCTTCGCCCAGGCGGCCTCCCCTGCCGGCGGGGCGCTGGGCGAGCTCGTGCGCAGCAGCCTGGGCGCGCTGAGACCCGCCGCCGCCCGTGATCTCTACCTGGCCCTGTTCGCGCTCCACGACCTTTCGTTCCTCGCCATCCTCGTGGAGATCCCGCGGTCCAAGCACTTTCACATCCTGCTGGCGCCGTTCAACGTGTTCTTCCGGGACGGCCGGCCCAAGGGCGGCCGGATCGCGCCCGTCGATTTCGAGGACCCGGCGCTCGACCACTACGGGGCCATGACCGTGGAGGATCTCACGTGGAAGCAGGGGCTGGACACCCTCACCTGCACCGAGTGCGGCCGCTGCCAGGACGCCTGCCCCGCGTGGCTCAGCGGCAAGCCGCTCTCCCCCAAGGCGCTCATGGTCGACTTGCGCGGTGCGCTCCTGGCCGCAGACGCCCCGCCCGCGCCCCTGCCCGGCGGGATCGTCTCCGAGGAGGTCCTCTGGGCGTGCACCACCTGCCGCGCCTGCGAGCAGGCGTGTCCCGTGATGAACGAGCACGTCCCGGACATCGTGGAGATGCGAAGGTACCTGGTGCTCACCGAGGCCCGGGCGCCCGCGCAGGCGCAGGTGTTCTTCTCGAACCTTGAGCGCGCCCGCAACCCCTGGCGCAAGGATCCCGCGGACCGCTCGGCGTGGCTCGCGGAGCTGGGCGTGCCGTCGCTCGACGAGGTGGCGGGCCCGGTGGACACCCTGTACTGGATCGGCTGCGCCGGCGGCTATGACGAGCGCGTCCGGCAGGTGACGCGGGCGGTGGTGCGCCTGCTCCAAGCGGCGCACATCTCCTTCGCCGTCCTCGGGCCGGGGGAGGCGTGCAACGGGGAGGCGGCACGGCGGCTCGGAAACGAGTTCCTCTTCCAGACCCTGCGCGAGGCCAACCGCGAGCGGATCCTCGCCGCCGGCGCCCGCCGGATCCTCGTCACCTGCCCCCACTGCTTCAACACCTTCCGCCACGAATACGACCTGGGCGACGTGGAGGTGGTCCACCACGCGGTCTTCCTCGCCGGGCTCGTGGAGGGCGGCGCCCTCGCCGTCGCGGGCACCGGGGAGCGCTCGGTCACCTACCACGACCCCTGCTACCTCGGCCGCTACAACGACGTGTACGAACCGCCCCGGCAGCTGATCCGGGCGGTGGGCGGCCGGTGCGTGGAGATGCCCAGGTGCCGGGAGAAAGGCCTGTGCTGCGGCGCGGGCGGGGGCCGAATGTGGCTGGAGGAGGCGCCGACCCAGCGCGTCAACGCCATCCGGGTGAAGGAGGCCCTCGAGACGGGCGCCGAGGTCATCGCCACCGCCTGCCCGTTCTGTCTCGTCATGCTGCGCGACGGGCTCGCGGACGCGGGATCCGGCGTGGCGGTGCAGGACGTCGCCGAACTCGTGGCGGCCGCTCTTCCGGAGCAGGCGGCGCGGCGCGGGCCGTGAGCCAACGCCACGCCCCGGCGATGAATCCACGAAGGGAGGCGACCCCGGACCGCCCTGCGGCGCAGTCGCGGGCCCGGGGGATCGGGATGCAAAAGGTCTGGAAGCTGGGCCTC